>JBHWQC010000169.1:0-52461 GCA_043425375.1 Atopostipes sp. | reverse complement strand
TGGGAGCAGACGTAATTTGATTTCCGTTGTAATACCAAGCGTGCCTTCCGACCCGATAAATAAGTCCAGCAGATCATAACCCGAGCTGGATTTGATATTTAGACTGCCCAACGTCATTTCGTCTCCATTAGCCAAAACGACCTGCATTTCACGCACGTAATCTCTGGTGGTTCCGTACTTCACCGCCCGCAGACCGCCGGCATTGGTGGCGACGTTTCCTCCAATCGACGAGTGCTTGGACGCAGGGTCTGGCGGATAGAAGTAGCCCTTCGCTTCGACAAATTGGTGGATGTCGCCGACCAGCACGCCCGGCTCCACCGTCAGCGTAAAGGTTTCTTCATCTAACTCAATAATGCGATTCATTAGCTGTACATCAATGATGAGCTCATTGCCATGAATCGGCACTTGCGCACCCGCTACGCCCGTTCCGGCTCCACGCGCAATCATCAGCAGATCTTTTTCATTCGCATAGTGGACCAGCGCCACGACTTCCTCATGTGTTTTAGGTAAAGCAACGGCATGGATTTGTGGAATGTCTTTGACATACTGATCCGTTAGATATTCAGCCGGCACATCCTCTCCCATAAACAATCGACTAGCATCGGATATGATTTCTTGTAATTCTGCCATCGTCGTCTCCTTTTTTGAATTCTTTTGCTTCTTTAGTTTATCATACTTCCCTTTGCGCGTCTTTTAATGTCTTGTGAAAAATTATTGAATAATTTTAGCCAATGGATAAAAACAGTGGTAGAATAAGTTTGTATATTGTAAAAATAGGAGTGTTTGGTATGGCTCGGCAAGATGATATCCGAGAAATTAGTCAGTTTTTTAAAGTGATCAGTGATAAAACACGCTTATCGATTCTTTATTTGCTGAAAGAAAACGAGCGGAATGTCACGGAAATTGTAGAGGCCATTGATATGGAACAATCTGCCGTTTCCCACCAATTACGCATTTTGAAAGATTCAAGGCTTGTGCGTTCTAGGCGCAAAGGCAAATCAATGATCTATCAATTAGACGATGATCATATATTCGATATTTTAGAGCAAGTGTTGGCGCATATTCGAGAACGAGAGCATACGGAGTAATGTGAGAGAGAGGATTAAACATGGACCCATCTAAATTAAGTCAATTTTATAAAAAGTCACTGGACGAGAAATTAGAAGCCTTAAAAGATGCAAAAGCCATTTCACCTGAAGATGTTGAAGCACTAAAGGCGGGCTTGATCAAGTTGCCGACGGACGTCGCCAGTGAAATGATTGAAAATTATATTTTAAATTACGAACTGCCCTTTGGAGTTGCGATGAATTTTGTTATAAATGGTAAAGCCTTGCTGATTCCGATGGTAACCGAAGAGCCGTCGGTCATTGCCGCCGCCAGTAATGCGGGAAAAATGATTGGGCAATCGGACGGTTTTCAAACAAAAATGGACGAGCGCTTGTTGATTGCGCAAGTAGCTTTAAAACAAGTTCCCGATGCTGAGCAGGCAAAAAGAGCTGTGTGCACGAAAGAAGCTGAACTGATTGAATTAGCGCATGCCGCCCATCCGTCGATTTTAAATTATGGCGGAGGTGTACGACGGGTGGAAGTGCGTGTGATTCCAGCGGAGGAAGAATTCGCGACTCCGGAATTTTTTGTGGTGCATTTATTTGTGGATACCGGCGAAGCGATGGGGGCGAATATTGTCAACACGATGGCGGAAGCTCTCGCCCCTTACTTGGAAGAGCTGACGGGTGGCAAGAGTTTGATGAATATTTTATCCAACTATTCCACCGAAAGTTTGGTCTCAGCGACTTGTACGATTGATCCGCAAAACTTAGCCACACCAGAGATGGATGGAGAAACCGTGCGCGACCGCATTATTGAAGGGACGCAGTTTGCGCTAGTGGATCCTTACCGAGCCGTGACCCACAACAAAGGCATTATGAACGGCATTGATTCGGTATTAGTGGCGACAGGAAATGATTGGCGCGCCGTAGAAGCCGGTGTGCATGCTTACGCTGCAAAATCGGGCCAGTACCGGTCACTTTCTAGATGGACAAAAGATGCAGCTGGGAATTTACGAGGACAGCTGACGATTCCAGTGTCCGTCGGCTCCGTTGGCGGCACCTTGTCGATTCACCCTTCAGCCCAGTTTGCCTATCGTCTGCTGGGTGAGCCGAATGCGCACGAATTATCAGGCATTTTAGCCTGTGTAGGCTTGGCGCAGAATTTGTCGGCTGTGCGCGCTTTAGTCACGGAAGGCATTCAAAAAGGTCATATGGGTTTGCAAGCCCGAGCTTTAGCTATTCGTGTCGGTGCAAAAGGCGACCAAGTGGAAAAGGTGGCCAGCCGACTGCAAGAAGCTGAGCATATGAATTCACAGACGGCTAAACAAATGTTGGAAGAGTTGGATTAAAGATATAAAGGAAGTTTGAAAGAGTTATGTGGAAAGAATTTAAAGAATTTATTATGCGCGGAAATGTAGTGGAGTTGGCTGTTGGTTTAGTGATGGGTTCTGCTTTCACCGCTATTGTAAATGCTTTGGTGGAGCATATTATTATGCCCTTTATCGCAGGGATTGCCGGCAGTTCCAGTGTCGAGTCTCTCGCCTTTTCTTTTAACGGGTCGGCGATTCAATATGGCTACTTTTTGCAAGCGATTATTGATTTCTTACTGATCGCTTTTGTTTTATTTTTTGCTATTAAAGGGTTGAATACCTTAGCAAGACGTTTGCGACGCGAAGAAGAAGACGTAGAAGAAGAACCACCCGTCCTCACAGCCGAGGATTATCTAAAAGAAATCCGCGACTTATTGGCAGCAAAAGAAGATTCAGTAGAATAGAGACTATTTTTAAGAGCTGATGGATAAAATCAGCTCTTTTTTAATTTTTTTAAAATAATTTAACGGAATTGGGAAGTTTTGGGTAATGTTATATATAGGGGTGAAATTATGGCTATCTATCAAACGAATTTATCAAAGACGTCTCTAATTCCGACGCAGCTTGGATTTTTGAGAGCAGCAAATCAGCGAGGTTTGTTGAAAACCACCAAAGAGCAGCGTTTGTATAACAATTTAGATAGGGGCGCGCAAGGTGAGCAGTATGTGAAGAACATGCTAGAAATATATGGGCGAAAGCACTGGGTGATTGTAGAAAATGTCTGGCTCGACTACTACGGGGTATATGAAAGTGATTTAATCCTTTTAACAAGTGCCGCGCCTTATGTCTTTGAAGTCAAAAATTACGATGGAACTTTTGAGTATAGAGAAAATCGTTGTTTTATCAATGAGAACAAGTTGAAAGAGAATTGCATCCAACAAGCGGAAAAAGCCTTGATGAACCTACAGGATCTCTGCACAGAAGTTGATCGCTCCATTATTGCGAAAGGTGCCCTCTTAATGGTAGGTGAACACAATGACGTACATATCCGCTCTGAGGTGGATGGGATTGAGGTGAAAATCCGCCCTCAATTGCGAAATTATATTCAAGAGATTGCCTATATGGAGGAGAGGCAATCTCAAAAACCAATGGATATTCGGCGAGTGCTCGACCATTTTGAAAAAAAGGAAACGCTCAATCCTTTTGGACCATTCAAGTCTTACTCACCGGACGAGGTTTTGGCGGGCAGGCGCGGGGTTTATTGCAAGACATGCGGGAGTTATGAGGTGGTGTCGAGTCGAAAATTCGTGCGATGCAAGTGTGGCTATGAGGAATTGCGACACGAGGCAATTTTGAGAATGATTCATGAATTCGGTGTGCTGACTTTTGAGCATGATTTTATGAAACAGAGGGATTTGAGGTGTTTTTTGGCTTATCAGGTGTCTAAAGTCTATCTTATAGATATATTAAACAGCCATTTTGAGAAAGTCAGCGGGAGTAAATATACTCAATATGTCAATAAAAAAGCAAAATACTGATCAAGTTACAACTTGCGTTCACATAATTATTTTATACGTACGTGAGAAGTGCCTTGCGTTCGCATAATTATTTTATACGTACACGAGAAGTGTCTTGCGTTCGTATAATTATTTTATACGTACGTGAGCCGATTTTTAATGCCTTAAAACTGATTCATCGGTCAAAAAAGCAGTTTGAGTTCACGCTCAAACTGCTTTTTCTATTATTATTGATTAAAGTGGATCCAAAACTTTCTCTTAGCGTATTGATACATTCCGATTGCTGCAAGGATGACAACGACTGTAATAAGGGTAGATATCGTAATCGTAAGGGTTTGCTGATTATTTGCTAACAACCAGAAACTGAGACTCATAATCGCAATCATGCCAACGATAATTAGGAGAAAACTAATAAAGAAGCGCACAAATTGGTTGATTCCCCGCTGCATGAGTTCGGTAAAATGATTCCAGTCCAAATTGAGCAGTCGGTAATCGCGCATAAAATAAAAAAGAGCAAAGGCAAACGTCCCTAAAGTAAAACCAAACAGCGTGCTTAAGTAAAAAAAGAGGGGCAGGTGAATATAAAACGTAATTGCACTTATTATGAACCCGCCGATCAGCCACTCAATAAAGAAAGAAAACCAAAATTTAAATTGCATATACTTTAAAAAAGAGAGCGGGAGCGATTTAAAATAGTGATAGTTTTCCTTATCGAAGGAAATAATAACCCCACTGACTGATATTTCGCCTGTGGTTAAAAAGGAAAAGGCAAAGCCGATCAGTACGAAAATGCCCCAAAAGGTGGGTACTTCCGCAAGAAAAGAAACATCTAAAGTTCCTTCACTAAAAAGCATCGGCGCTATCACAATCAGCGGAAAATACAGTTTCGAAAAGACCATTTGGATAATAAAGGTCGTATCTTGCAGTTGACGCAATTGATAGCCCACAAGGAGTCGGCGTAGCGAGTGCGTTTTTGTTGTCCCCTGCGCTTGTCGTTTGGGTTTGCTTCGCGAAGCAGGGTGGGTTTGTTCTTCCGAATACAACTGCGGGATAAGCCACTGAAACGCAATAAAGGAGAGTGCGGCCGCGACAAATGTCCAGCCCCCCATTCTTAACCAGCCTGCCCCGTAGCTTCCGCGAATGAAAATCTCATAAAAGCCTAAAAATAGGGGGGTGGGATTTGGGTCCAATAATGCCGTGTCTACATATTCAGTGGTTTCGGTTGAGTAAATGAAATAAAAAAGGCCAATAAACAAGAGAATATAAATAACAATCGTAAAAATCTTTTTATGCCTTAAATAAAAAGGAATTTGATGCAGTCCATAAATCAAAACAAATGGGATTAAGATCATAACGAGGACAAATACCAGCGTGCTAAGTAAAGAAATGGGCAGGACGAAAAATAAAGAGTGCCCTGTTTGCCAGCCTAACAGAATCATCAAAACAAAGGGTAAAATGAAAAAGGCCGCTGTATTAAGCACAATCGTCAGTACTTTTGAAACGAATAATTCGCCGACTGAAAAAGGAAGCGATAAATATTCACTTAAATTGGCATCATCGAAAAATAAATTAAAGATAATCTGATACAACTGAAAAAAGAGAAAAATAGCCATAAAACTCAAAGATTGAGTGTAAAGCCCTGGGTACTCAGCTAAAGGAACATTGAAAAAGACCGTGCCAAAAAACAGTACAAAAATAAGGATAAAAATCCCATTTTGTAACAACAGGCGCCACCAAAGGTTTGCTTTGTTTACTTTATCGCTTTGGCTATTCTGATTGGATTGACGGTTGGCTTGTAGTAAATCCACAATCACAAGTTCTTTGATTTGCTGCCATCGCATCATGATTCTTCACCTGCCAGCTGGTTGTTGACCGCGCGGCCGGCGATTTTTAAGTAAATCGTCTCCAAGGACTCATTTTCATTTTGCGCCTGCAAGTCTTCGATGGTGCCGTTATAGAGCACTTCTCCTTTTCTTAAAATCACAATTTCATCACACAACTCTTCCGCATTCTCTAAATTATGGGTCGAAAACAAGACAATATTGCCTGCATCCGCATGCTGGCGCATGAGTTGTTTTAAATCATACATCGCTTGCGGATCAAGCCCGGTCATCGGCTCATCGAGAATCCAAATTTTAGGACTCGCGATTAAAGCGCCGATCAAAAAGGTTTTTTGACGCATCCCATGCGAGAAGGTTTCAATTAACTCATCGGTGCTTTCTCCGATTTCAAATAAATCCACGTAATAATTTAAACGTGACTGGTACTCTGCCTCTGGAATTTCATAGGCTGCGGCCATCAGTTCCCAATATTCACTGGCTCGTAAGCGTAAAAAGATATTGGGTGTATCCGCCACGTAGCCTATTTGTTGTTTGACTCTATTCCGATTGTCTTCCAGCACTTCTCCGTCGATGAATACTTGGCCTTCTGTTTGGTTAATAATGCTGACTAAAATCTTAATGGCGGTCGATTTGCCAGCGCCATTGTGGCCAATTAAGCCAAAAATTCGCCCGTCTTTTATTTGAAAGGAGACGTCTTTTAAAGCTTTGGTTTCTCCGTATTCTTTGGTGACTTGTTTGAATTCGATCATTGCCTAACCTCCGTTTGTTTTTTCTTGCGATTTTAGAATAAAACAATTTTCAGGAAAGAGCAAATCAAGAATAAGGTGTGGTATTCTTAATGGGTATTCAACACCTGACAACATTTTCGAAGAAAGAAGTGAATCCAATTAAAAATAAAGATACGTTTACCTATACGATTGAAGAACCAACGACTCTTTTGCCGTTTTTACTAAAAACCTTAGACAATAAAAGCCGCAACTCGGTAAAATCCATTTTAACGCGGGGGCAAGTGAGCGTGGATGGGAAAATCATCACACAGCACAACCACCCCTTAGAACCGGGAACCATGATTGAAATTTTAAGCAACAAGGCCAACATGAAAAAGCAGGCACTGAAGGGGCTGTCGATTGTCCATGAGGATGACGACCTGATTGTCATCAATAAAAATCCGGGCGTGCTTTCTATGGCCGGCAAGAAACCAAATGAATTGAATGCCTACAAACAGTTGGATGATTATATTAAGGCCGATAATCCTAAACATGGGATTTTTATTGTACACCGCTTGGACCGAGATACTTCGGGTGTGATGATTTATGCGAAAAACTTTGAAACCCAGCAAAAGCTCCAGGATAACTGGCAGGACGTGGTGCAAGAACGGACGTATACTGCTTTAGTGGAAGGCGTCGTGGAAAAGGAAACAGATACGATTACTTCTTGGCTGACGGAAAATGATGCCATGCGCGTGTATTCCAGCCCTTATGACGACGGCGGAAAATATGCGGTGACGCATTACAAGAAAATTGGCGGAAATAACCTGTATTCTTTATTAGAAGTGGAATTGGAAACGGGCCGTAAAAATCAAATTCGGGTGCATTTACAAGATATCGGCCATCCGGTGGTGCGTGATAAAAAGTATGGCGCAAAAACGAATCCGATCAAACGACTTGGCCTGCATGCGACGACTTTAGCCTTTATCCATCCGCGCACCGATGAATTGGTTCGTTATACAGTAAAGCCACCTCAGAGTTTTTACCGAGCAGTGAAGGCTTAACTTTTCGATTTATATGGCCGCAAAAAATATCCGGCAGCTATAGGATGACTTGTCAACAAAAAGAACGCAGCCCGTAAGCTGCGTTCTTTTGCTTTTTCATTTATTCCGCCACACCGTATCGGCGTCTGTGACCGTCAATGCCAGTAAAGATAAAGTCGCCTTTATTCGCATGTTTACGCTCAACGGCAGCATTTCCCTCTTCATCCAAAACGACTGGATGGGTCAAAATCTCTTCGTAGTCTGCAATCGACAGCTGCTCTCGATTTTCAAGCAATGCTTCATTTGCTTCTTTCATCAATTGGTCGGTATAGCCCTCTTGTACTTCACCAACAAAAAATTCTCCAACGGCGCCTGATCCATAACTAAACAGTCCGATTCTTGAGCCGGCTGCCAGTTCATCGGCCTGCTCTAAGAGTGAAATCAAACTGAGATAAAGGGAGCCGGTATAAATATTACCGACTGCTTTATTATAGACAATCGATGCTTCATAATACTGCTCAAAACGTTCCGCCGTCTCTTCGTCCATTTCATCTGAAAGGGCTTGAAGGGCTTTTCGACCCATTTTCGTGTAAGGCACATGGAAGGCGAGGGCTTCAAAGTCGGACAAGTCCGCTTTTTGCGTGTCTTTGTAGCGACTCCATGTAGCCGAAAGTGTGTCTAAATAGGCTTCGTTTGAATACTTCCCGTCGACATAGGCAAAGTCGGCATAAGAAGGTCGCCAGAAGTCATCGATATCTTTTGTATAATAGCTGCTTTCCGATTCAATCGCGAGAAGACTTGGATTTGCGGTCAGCAGCATAGCTACCGCCCCCGCTCCTTGTGTCGGCTCTCCGCCCGTTTTGACGCCGTATTTGGCAATGTCACTCGCTAAAACAAGGACTTTACTTGCAGGATGCAGGGCCAAATGACCCATTGCCAGTTGAATCGCCGCTGTAGCACTATAGCAGGCTTGTTTCAATTCAACCGTCCGCGCGTAAGGCTGCAGACCAATCAGCTCATGCACCCATGTGCCGGCCGATTTTGAAAAATCAATGCTCGATTCGGTCGCAAATAAGACCATATCGATGGCTTCTTTATCATCCTCCGATAATATACGATTGGCTGCGTTAGCCGCCATCGATACGATATCATACGTTTTAGGGGCGATACCCATTTTTTCTTGCCCGATTCCGATTAAATATTTATTTGGATCGACATCACGCACTTCAGCGAGTTCAACCATATCTACATAAGTAGGCGGTGTGTAAAAGCCGATTTTATCTATCCCAAGTTTCATTCAGATTCTCCTCAATTAAAGATTGCTGTTAATCCTTTTCAGTTTTTATTCACGAGACCTATTATAACGTACAAATCTTAAGATTCTATGAAATTTCTTTAGAAACCAATTTATGTGGCGTATTTTTTGTACATTGAAGCGCTTTGATTTATAATGGATGTAACAAATATACTAATTTTAACAGGAGTGATCAGGATGAGTTTTTCTTCATTTGTTAAAGGTGTTTTAGTCGGTCTAGGTGTCGGAATTTTAGTAGCTCCTAAGAGTGGGAAAGAAACACGTGATGACCTTAGTCACAAATTTGATGAGTTGAAAGACCAAGGGATGGAATACGCAGACTTAGCCATGGAAAAAGGGCAAGAAATTGCGGAAACTTCTAAAAGTGCTTCAAAAGACGTCCGTCGTTCATTGATGGAATCATCAAAAGAGCTGCGTTCCACTTTATCAGATGCGGCACAAGATGTTCAACAAACGACTGAAGCAGTGGTTGAAGATGTCGGTAGCACAGCAAAAGACGCAAAATCTGATTTAAGCGATACGGCAGAAGATGTCAAATCAGATGTCAGCAGCACAGCAGAAGATGCCTCCGCCGATATTGGTGGAAGTGCCTCTATGGTCCGTTTAGAAGCAGAAGAAACACTTGCTGAAGCAGCAGAAGAAATGAAAGACGAGTCAAAAGACGACAAAAACAATCCCGATCTTTAATGATAGGGGAATGAAAAAAGCCAACGACTGAAAAGTCGTTGGTTTTTTGTTTGCTTAGACCGGGCGTATAGATTGACAATGTCTTTTTACACCTGTTGCCGTGCTGATTCTTACTTGATGGATAGGGATAAAAAAGAAAGTTCCATTTCATTTTTCGCCATTTTTAAGTCACCCCATCTTACAACACACAAAAAAGAACCAGCTACCTCTTCAGCCAACTGATTCTCTCCTCCTTATTTCTCTCGAATCTCTTGATTATACTCTTTTATCGCATCTCTCGAATTGAAAATTTTGCTCAACGCTTTATCATAATTTCTAGATGCATACACATAAAACAGCACATCCACCACTAAAAATTGCGCATGCAAAGAGCTCGTTGCAGCACTGCGGGTTTGTACCTCATTGGCACGCACATGCTGCAAGGAAACATCGACATCCCGATTGAGCGCATTTTTTCCAAATTGGGTAATCGCAATCGTTTGGTGGCCATTTGTCTTGGCCATCTGGGCTAATTTCACCACTTCCTGCGTTTCCCCTGAGTTGGAAATACCGACAAATACAGTATCTTTTTCACTTGAAACCAACGCCGCTAACAAAACATGCGGATCTTGTAAATGAATACATGTTTTTCCAATCCGACTCCACTTTTGCGCAATATTTTCAGCGACAATACTGGAGGCGCCGATGCCAAAAGTATAAACCACCGAAGCCTTTCCAATCAAATCCGCGCTCGCAATCAAAGACTGCTCATCCAACACCGAAACCGTATCCCGCATCGCCAAACTCGAATTCCAATGGATCTTATCCATAATTTCTGCAACCGACTCATCCGGTGAAATATCTGAATACACTTCTTGCTGCTCATTTTCAATTTCACTGGAAATAAAGACCTTGAGCTCCGTAAAACTCGCCAAATTCAATCGCTTAGTGAGGCGAATCACTGTCGCCGCACTTGATTTCGAATATTCACCCAATTGGGCGGCTGTCATCAGTATAATTTTTTCAGGCTCTTCTAAAATCTTCTCCGCAATTCGTCTTTCCGCTTTTGGCAACTCCTCCAACATACTCTTCAGTAAGCCGAGCACATTCCTAGTTCCCATTGCTGCCCACCACCTTGCTTCTTTTCCTAAGTATACCACGAATGATACAAAAAGTAGTAAATAACCTGTACAAATAAACAATCAAGTTCTTTTTTACACTAGTTCATGTACTTGCTTGTGAATCCCTTCCAAATGCTCAACCTCTCCTTCGGAAAATGGGATCAGGTGGAGGACAAGATTCAGTGAAGCTTTCGGATAAAACCAGAGACTCGTTTGCTGCCCCTCGCGATAGCCATAGCCCTCTGTTGCACTTTCTTCTAAAGACCAACCCAGACCGCGATGTGCATTCAAAAAAGAAGTAAAGTTTTGTTTGGATAACTGAACCGCTTTTTTATTGATGATTTTTAAATAGTCATAGGTGCCGTCCTGCTCAATCATTGTCGCATAGCGACTTAAGTCAGCCATCGTTGTCCATAAGTGATAATCCTCCGTAAGCTCCGTCTGTTCCATCAGCATCGGGTCTAAAATCATTTCCTGATAGTACGTATGAAAGGAATCGCCTGAAACCATTTCGAAAACAGCTGGCAAGAGTTTAAAATTTTGTGCACTGTAGGCGACTTTTGAGCCCGGCGGAAAGAGCAATTCCTTTGTAAAATCCTCGGTCGCAAGGCCTGAGGTGTGGGTTAAAAGATTCATAATTTGCACATTCTCTTTCCCTTTTTCGCCAAACTCTGGAAAGTATTGGATGAGTTTGTGATTGAGCGCTAATTTGCTGCGGCGCCGCTCGACCAATTTCAAAATAAGCGGCAAAATAGCCACCACTTCGACTAAATTTCCGGCATTGAGTTTGGCCTCGAATGACTCGGTGCCAAACGCTTCCTGTAAAATAGATTTCCCCTTTTGATTCACCTGAAGCATCGCACCAGAGAGGCGTTTTCTTTCAATTTCTTTTTCAATAAGTGCTGCTACTGCTGTTTTCATAGAGAAGCCTCCTTGTAAAAAAGCGAGCCGACCCTAGTCAGCTCGCTTTCTTTTAATTCTATAAAGTTATTATTGATTGATTCGTCGAAAAAAGAGAAAGAAAAGTGCTCTTCGCGCAACGAAACGCTATTTCATTGCGCACTTTATTCGATTTCGCGACACGAATCTTCATTTCGTTTCGTACTACATACGATCCTGCGAAACGAATCTCGCTTTCATGTCGCACCGACTAAATTCTACACTGGCAAATGCTAATTCGTTTCGCAAGATTTATTTAATCGTTAACAATCGCGGTTAAGACGACTCGCTAGCTTCTTATTCTTAAGGGTTTAATTTTGAACCGTTTCATAAACGCCTTGTTCCACATAGACACTTAAAATCGCGATATCAGAAGGTGTCACTCCACTGACTCGACTGGCTTGTGCAATCGTTTCTGGTTGAATCATGGTGAGACGTTCAACCGATTCCGTCGACAAGCTGTCGATTTTTGTATAGTCCATATCGACAGGAATTTTCTTGTTTTCCATGCGTTTGACTTTGTCTACTTTACGCTGCGCTTTGTTGATATAGCCCTCATATTTAATATGAATCTCCACTTGCTCTTTTACTTCCTCTAATATATCCTCTTCTGCTGGATAAATCGCAGCCACATCGTCATATTTGACGTACGGACGGCGCATAAAATCGTAAGCTAAGATGCCGTCTTTCAGTTGCGGTTCGCCTTTTGCTTCTAAATACTCAACCACTTGGCTCGGTTTAATCCGCACCGTTTTGAGACGCTCTAATTCTGCTTGTGTCTGGTCTCTTTTTTGGTTGAAGGCCGCATAGCGTTCTTCCGAAATTAAACCAAAGTCGTAGCCATAGTCTGTAAGACGTAAGTCCGCATTGTCGTGACGTAAAAGTAAACGATATTCGGCACGTGAGGTAAGGAGACGGTAAGGTTCAGTGGTTCCTTTTGTCACCAAGTCATCCATCATCACGCCCATATAGCTTTCATTTCGTTTCATGACAAAGGGTTCTTCGCCGCGGTTTTTAAGGACAGCATTGATTCCAGCAAGCAAGCCTTGACCGGCTGCCTCTTCATAACCAGATGTGCCATTGGTTTGACCGGCTGTAAATAAGTTTTCAATCCGTTTTGTCTCTAAACTTGGACGCAGTTGATGCGGCAAGACCACATCATATTCAATCGCATAACCCGTACGCATCATTTGTGCGTTTTCCATGCCTTTAACCGAACGAATCACATCCATTTGTACATCTTCAGGTAAAGAGGTATTCAAGCCTTGAACATAAATCTCGTCCGTATCGGCACTTTCAGGCTCCAAAAAGATTTGGTGACGGTTTTTGTCGGCAAAACGCACCACTTTATCTTCGATCGACGGGCAATATCTGGCCCCTACTCCATCGATAATGCCTGTAAACATAGGGGCGCGCTCGATATTGTCTAAAATGGTTTCGTGTGTGTCTTCATTTGTATAGGTCAACCAGCACGAATACTGCTCTTCAAGCGGCAGGTAATTTTCATCCGGTGTTTCAAAACTAAAATGGTTCGGCTCCGCATCTCCCGGTTGTTCCACCGTCTGACTATAATCAATGGTGTCTTTATGAACCCGCGGTGGAGTCCCTGTTTTGAAACGATCAATTTCAAACCCAAGTTCTCGTAGATTATCTTGTAATTTAATCGATGGCAAAGTATTTTCAGGACCTGAAGAATATTTTAATTCGCCAATAATAATTTCACCTTTGGCGGCAGTTCCTGTGGTCAGCACCACAGATTTAGCGCGGTAAATGGCCCCTGTGTTTGAAATAACGCCTTGTACTTGCCCCTCTTCAACTACTAATTCTTCAATAATCCCTTGTTTTAAGTCTAAGTTTTCTGTGGCTTCCAGCGTTTTCTTCATTTCAAGCGAGTACATGTGTTTGTCGGCTTGTGCCCGCAAAGCTCGCACGGCCGGTCCTTTCGCCGTGTTGAGCAGACGCATTTGAATATAGGTTTTATCAATATTGCGTCCCATTTCTCCGCCTAAGGCATCAATTTCACGCACAACGATTCCTTTCGCTGGGCCGCCAATCGATGGATTACAAGGCATGAAGGCAATTTTATCTAAGTTAATCGTTACGAGTAAAGTTCTTTCTCCCATGCGCGCGGCAGCTAAAGCGGCTTCGACACCTGCGTGTCCCCCGCCCACTACAATCACGTCATACGTATCAGCTTCATAAGTGTGCATAGTAACCTCCTATTATTTTCCGAGACAAAATTGACTGAAGAGCTGAGTGATTAATTCATCTTGGACGGCTTCTCCGGTGACTTCTCCGAGTGCGTCCCAAGCTCTTGTCAGATCAATCTGTACCAAATCGACCGGCATGCCTAAATCAATGCCGTTAACCACTTCATCCAGTGCCTCCACTGCTTGTTCTAACAGCGAAATATGGCGGATATTTGAAATGTAAGTGGCGTCTTTTTCGCCAGTTTTGCCGGCAAAGAACAAGTCCATAATGGCTTTTTCCACTTCTTGAATGCCTGTATTTTCAGTGACAGACACTGAAATAACAGAGTTGGGATCCACTTTTTCAAGCAGACGCTCCACCTTTAATTTTTGCGGCAAGTCCATTTTATTGAGTAAAATTAAACGTTCTTTGTTTTCTGTCAGGCGCATCATTTCAAAGTCCTCATCGGTCAATTCCTGACTTTGGTCAAAGACCAAAAGAACCAATTCAGCGTCGTCAATGGCCTTCTTACTGCGTGTGACCCCGATACGCTCGACTTCATCTTCCGTATCGCGAATGCCGGCCGTATCGATTAATCGCAGCGGCACCCCTTTTACGTTAACGAATTCTTCAATCACATCACGCGTAGTGCCGGCAATATCGGTGACAATCGCTTTATCTTGCCTTGCAAACGCATTGAGCAGACTGGATTTTCCAACGTTGGGACGGCCGATAATCGCTGTTGCCAATCCGTCCCGTAAGATTTTCCCTTGCTGAGCGGTTTCTAAAATACGCTCGACTTGAGCTTTTGCTTCCACGGCTTTTTCCTGTAAAAGTTTGGAAGTCATTTCTTCTACATCATCGTACTCTGGATAATCAATATTGACTTCCACTTGCGCAAGCGTATTTAAGATCTCTTGGCGAATCTCTGAAATTAAATCAGATAAATTGCCATCCAATTGTGAAATGGCATTGTGCATCGCCGAGTCGGTTTTGGCGCGAATGACATCCATGACGGCTTCCGCTTGCGATAAATCAATGCGCCCATTTAAGAAGGCCCGTTTTGTGAATTCACCCGGTTCTGCCAGACGCGCACCGGCTGCCAAGATAATTTGCAGTACTTTGTTTGTGACCAAAACGCCGCCGTGTGTGTTGATTTCTACGATATCTTCGCGCGTGTATGTTTTCGGCGCCTTCATCACAGTCACCATCACTTCATCCACTTTGTCTTCCGTTTTTGGATCGTATACATTTCCATAATGAATCGTGTGGGAGGGTTGATCGGCAAGCAGCTTATCGCCCATCTTGTACACATTATCAGCGATTTCAAGCGCCTCGTCTCCACTTAAGCGAACAATCCCAATCCCACCTTCACCTGGTGGAGTTGAAATTGCAGCAATTGTATCAAACTCAATAGCCATATTTTCTTACTCCTTTACTTTTTTAATTGACTGGTATTTTTTCAAACAAAAAAAGCACTTGATTACCCTTGATTCAAAAAATCTTCGAAAATGGCCTGCAGTTGACGGCAAAATTCCCAGGTAAAAAGTACTTTCACTACTCTTTAAGTATTTATTTTAGTTGTTTTCTGATTGCGCCTACCATTTTAGCGGTTCTTTCCCTCGATTTCAAGGGATTTAAAAGATTTTTTTAATTTTTTCTCTACATCGATACAAAATTTATCTAAACTGAGAGAAATTTACGTGAAAATAACTTTTCATGTATGTTTTATAACTAAGCAGACGTGAAAAATGAATTTCACGTAAATATTCTTTGTTATTTTGTACCTGAACAACGAAGGAGCCATTTTTTGATTTTAAAGATTAAAAAACACTCTAGCCGCTAGACTAGAGTGTTTCTATTTTTAAAGGTTTAGTTTTGTTTTTGTACGTTAGAAGCTTGTGGTCCACGGTCACCTTGCTCGATGTCAAAAGTAACTGTTTGGTTTTCTTCTAATGTTTTGAAACCTTCATCTTGGATTGCTGAGAAATGTACGAATACGTCTTCTCCGCCTTCTTGTTCGATGAATCCAAAACCTTTTTCTGCGTTAAACCATTTTACTGTACCTGTGTTCATATTAAATTCCCTCCATTGTGCATTTGCACGAATATTATAATATTCATGTTTCAAAAAATAAACGGGAAATTAATAGAACTTGATTTAACTTACCACTTGCTTTTTTGCTAACGAAAAATACTACATAAAGAAGTTTACCAAGACGTGCAATAGATGTCAAGCCTTTTTTGATTTTTTTTACACAATCATTTTACCGATGAAGGGCTTTTTTCATATCACCCACCAAATAAAGAGAGCCAAACTGAATGACGGTTTCGTCTTTTGGTACGTCATTTTGAATAAAAGCAAGCACTTCTTCAATACTTTCCATCGCTTTTGCTGGATAACCGGCCTTTTTTAAATCATCCGCCACTGTCTCGACATCGAAACCCCGCTGCCAATCGGGCGAGACTAGATAAAAGGCATTCGCCAGGTGCGCTACTTCTTGAATCATTTCAGTATACGCCTTGTCTTTCATCATCCCCAGCACAAAAGTAAATTTCTTGTCGGGAAAGGAAATCTCCAGCGTTTCCACCAGACGCTTCACGCTCGCCAAATTATGCGCCCCATCCATATAAAACAAAGGTGCATCTAGGACTTTTTCAAAACGGCCCGGCCAAGTAGCTTTTTCTAACCCTCGGTAAATGCTTGCCTTTGTCAGCGGCCAGCCTTTGTCGATTAATCGGTCACTCGCTTCTAAGACCAAACTGGCGTTTTCGATTTGGTGGAGACCCAAAAAAGTCAACGTGATATGTTTCCACTCTTTATAAGAAAAGACTTGCTGCCCTAAAGAAGATTCGTGTACTTGAATGTTTGCTTTGTCGAGAAAAGTCACCGAACCCTTCATTTGTTGAGCATATTTTTCAGCAATGGACTTCAGTCTATCTGGAACGGGCCCTACTATTAAATCGCCGGTCGCTTTTAAAATCTGCACTTTTTCCCACATAATCTCTTCCAACGAATCCCCTAAAGTCGCCATATGATCTAAACCAATAGATGTAATCACCGAAACTTCGGCTATTTCAATGACGTTAGTGGAATCGAGCCGGCCGCCGATGCCCGCTTCTAAAACGACTATATCGGGTTGTTGTTCTTGAAAGTAAAGAAAAGCCACCACAGTTAATAATTCAAACGCATAAAATTTCTGCTGTAACTTTTCTTCCAAAGCTAACACATAAGGTTCGATTTTATTGACTAGTCGAATAAAATCGGCATCCGAAATATATTCACCGTTTAAGCGAATACGCTCGTTGACAACTTCTAAATGTGGGGAAGTAAAGAGCCCTACTCTCAATTTCGCTTCGCGAAAGACCGACTGAAACATCGCCGCCGTAGACCCTTTTCCATTTGTCCCTGTTAGATGGATATATTTTAACTGTTTATGTGGGTTGCCTAGTTTTTCTAATAAAGTAAACAGCCGATCCAAACTTTCTTTTTGACCATCCCCACGGTTTGTATTCACATACGCAATGACTTTATCCATACTCATCTCTTCTCACACTTTCAAAGGATTCTCGTCCTTTATCATACCTTTTTTAAGCTGAAAACTATAGTAAAAGTTTACTCACTTTTTAAATAAACTACAGACGGGTAAGGACGTTTAATCCCGTTATCAACAAAAACAGAACGCAGCTTTAAAGGCTGCGTTCTGTTTTTTTTATCTTCTTTTTATTGATCCGCCGGTTCCACCACTAAGTAACGTTTTGGTTCGCGTCCTTCGGAGTGGGTCTTTACTTTTGCATTTTGATTCAAGTAACGGTGGATTTGCTTACGCTCATGCGCAGGCATCGGGTCAAGTTTCACTGTCCGGTTGGTCTTGATTACCTTTTCAGCCGTCCGATTCGCTAAACTTTCTACCGTATTTTTGCGGCGCTCGCGGTATTTTTCAGCATCCGCGCGCACATTAATTTTACTATGGGCCAACTGATGCATATGATTTTGCGCCAAGGTTTGCAAACCATTAAGCACTTTACCGTGACGACCAATCACCAGTCCGGCATTTTCAGTTTCAATGTCATATTTGACATTATTTTTTACACGACTGGTGTATACTTCGACATCCTCGACACCCATTGCTAAAATAATCTCTTTTAGATACTGACGAACTTCTTCAATCGCTGTTTGATCTCTTGTATAGATATCTTCTTCGGTTAAATCCGTCGCGTCTTTCTCTACATAGTCCTCATCATCGTCTGCCTCATCGTCCTCTTTTGCTTCATATTCTTGGTCGTAATCTTTCTCTTCCCCAAGAATTTCTACATCCGCTGGTTCACGACCAGCTAAAATTTCTTCTTTTGAGGCGGCTGCTTCTTGTTTTTTTGCTTCTACCTTTTTTGGATCTTCATCCACTAATGGCTGGTCGCGCTCTTCATCTGGAAAAGCTGCCTGTTCGATGGCTTCTTCTTTTTCTTCTTGCTCCGCTTCAGTTGCTTTTGGTCGGGACTGGCGATCCATATCAAATTCGCTGGATAAAAATTCATCCACGAGATTGACTTTTTCTTTTCGTTCAACGATAACAACTGCATCTTTTTGGCCAATTCCCAAGAACCCCTTTTTTCCAGGTTCTTCAATGGTGATTCTTGCTTCATCTTTTGAAATTCCTAAGGCGTTTAGACCTTTACTAATTGCTTCTTCCTGAGTAGCTGCTTGTGCAATATATTTTTCTTTCACGAGTCTAATCCTCCATCCGATGTTTGTTGTTTTCTTATACTTAGTATAGAACAAAAATTACTTTTTAACACTTCTACCCGTTCTTCTCGCCTTATTTAAGGCTCGTTTTCTTCGACGTTCTGCTTCTTTCTTTTGTTCTTCTTTTTCAGCTAATTTCTGACGTTTTTTAAATGGGTTGTTGAAAATCAGTGTAATAGCTGCACGCACAGCGTTTGATGCGGCGAAATACAAAGCAAGTGAAGCTGATAGTCTAAATGAAATGAAGAAAATCATGACCGGCATCACATACGTCATCATGCTCGACTGTGAGTGGGGATTTCCATATTGTGTCAACCAGCTATTAAGCATCGTAAAGCCAGCAGCAATTAAAGGAATGATGTAATAAGGATCCGGCTCCCCTAATTCTAACCATAAAAAGTTACCAGTTGCCAACTCAGGAGTACGGATAACCGTCTGGTACAGCGCAATAAAGATCGGCATTTGAACCAGTAACGGCAAACAACCCATCAAGGGGTTAACGCCTGCTTCATCTTGAATTCGTTTGGTCTCTTCAGCCAGCTTTTCTTGCGTGGCTTCATCTTTTGCTGAATACTTTTCTCGAAGCGCATTCAATTCAGGTTGAATTTCTTGCGTCTTTTCCATCGTTTTTTGTTGGTAATTCGTTAAAGGCAACAGCAAAATTTGTCCCAAAGCCGTAAAAACGATAATCGCCGTTCCGTAACTGCCGCCAAAGATATCAGCTAGCCACAGAATAAAACGAGAAAGGTTATAAATAATAACCCCGTCCCAGAAGCCCTCACTTTCAGAAGTAATGACGTCTTGTCGCCCGCAAGCTGCTAGAAAGATAACAAAAGCGACAAGAGTAAGCATTAAGAGTGTCTTTTTATTTCTTTTATAAAACTCTTTCACTATTTTCTCTCCTAAATATGATTCAATTTTTATTTTTTCAAAATGTTAGATAAAGAAAGAACATGGATTAAACTTTTTTTAATTTGTTTATAGTCCATTTTTGACACAGGCTGTCTAGCAATTACAATAAAATCCAGCGCATGATCAAATTTTTTTTCTTTATCCAGTTCCATTAAAGCGTGTCGAATTCTTCGTTTAATCTTATTTCGAACCACTGCATTCCCCAATTTGGTTCCTACAGAAAGGCCTACTCGAAAATGATTCTGTCCGGGTTTAGGAAGTTTATAAACAACGAATTGGCGATTCGCTTTGGATTCACCTTTTTGAAAAACTTTTTGAAAGTCTTTTTCCGACTTTACACGGTAAGCGAGTCTCACTTTCCACTTCCTCCTCTTCTCTTGTAAGCGTGAAATAAGTAGCAAAAAAAGCGACATTCACTCAAACGAATGAGATCCTGTCGCTTTAATTTTAAAACGAATTCTTCATTTTATTAATGAGTTAAACGTTTTCTACCTTTACGACGTCGATTTTTTAACACTCGACGGCCATTTTTAGTACTCATTCGTTTACGGAATCCGTGTACCTTTTTTCTTTTACGTTTTTTTGGTTGGTATGTTAATCCTTCTGACATGCAAAACACCTCCTGAATCTTTAAAAATCTCATTCTTTAAATTATCTCGTTAATGAAACCATTAACAGGATGCGAACAGACTACGTAATTTTATGAAAAATATCCACTTTTGTCAACTAAAACTCGAATTATTTCGCCTGCTCAGTCCTGCTAGTTTACACTTTTTTGCAAAAGTTGTCCACATCCCTTGTGTTTTACTTTTTCCGTTTCATCTATTGTCCACAGCGTTTCTCCCTCTTTTAGAATAATTCACAGGCATGTTTAAATGTTATCCACTTGTCCACAAATCTTGTTGATAAGTGGAACAAACCACTGTCAGAGTGGCTTCTCTTTTTTGGAATTTGTCCACAAAGCAAGAATCATGACCATTTTATCATTTAATTATCCACATCATCTATCCACCCTGTGCATAACTTTTTCACACTCTTTGAATTCTTTTATGCACAATCTGATAATTCTGTGGAAAACTTTTTTTATCCGTGGTAATATAATAAATACTATATTACTTTATAAGGGAGAGTCTCTACGTGTTAGAAGATCAAAACAGTATCTGGGTCTATTTAAAGGATAGATTCAAAGAAGATCTTTCAAAAGTGAGTTTTGATACGTGGATTGATAGTGCACAAGTGCTTTCTGTTTCCAACCAATTAATTACCATCCAAGTTCCCACCCCTTTACATAAGGAATATTGGGAAAACCATCTAACGACAAAAATTGTTGAATATATTTACGAATATGCGGGGCAAGAAATTACGCCGCGTTTTTTAACGAAAGATGAGCAAGAACAACAAGAGCAAGAAAAAACGGAAACGATAGAAGCGACACGCACACCTGCTTTATTCAAATCAAGTGAGTTAAATAGTAAATACACCTTCGACACTTTTGTCATAGGAAAAGGAAACCAGATGGCTCATGCGGCAGCTTTAGTCGTTTCAGAAGAACCTGGAACCATCTATAATCCCCTATTTTTCTATGGCGGCGTTGGCTTAGGTAAAACCCATTTAATGCATGCGATTGGCCACCAGTATTTAAGCATCAATCCAGATAAGACTGTAAAATATGTATCAAGTGAAACTTTTGCAAATGATTTTATTGGGTCCATTCAAAATCGAACCCAAGAAGAGTTTCGCGAAAAATATCGGACCGTAGACTTATTATTAGTCGACGATATCCAATTTTTTGCGGACAAAGAAGGTACACAAGAGGAATTTTTCCATACCTTTAATGCCTTGTATGATGATAGAAAACAAATTGTGTTAACCAGTGACCGTCTGCCTAACGAAATTCCTAAAATGCAAGAACGTTTAGTGTCGCGCTTTGCTTGGGGTTTATCGGTAGATATCACACCGCCCGATTTAGAAACACGCATCGCCATTTTACGCAAAAAAGCCGATGCGGAACGTTTAGAAATTCCAAATGATACCCTCAGCTATATTGCCGGCCAGATTGATTCCAATATTCGAGAACTGGAAGGCGCTCTTGTACGTGTCCAAGCCTATGCGACCATTCAAAACAGGGAAATCACTACCAGTTTAGCAGCGGATGCATTAAAAAGTATGGTTAAAGAATCGAACAAAGAAATTTCCATCAGCAAAATTCAAGAACAAGTCGCTAAATTTTATAATATAACCGTCAATGATATAAAAGGAAAACGACGCGTAAAAGCTATCGTAACTCCAAGGCAGATTGCTATGTATCTTGCGCGTGAATTAACAGAAACCTCTTTTCCAAAAATTGGAGAAGAATTTGGCGGCAAGGATCATACGACCGTTTTGCATGCCCATGAGAAGATTCGAAAGTTGCTTGAAGAAGATGCACAAATGAAACGTGAAATAACTGAAATAAAAGAAAATCTGTAAGCCTTGTGTATAAGTATGTAGTTACACACATTATTATCCACAAGTTGTGCACAGGTGGGAAACTTATCACACCAGCTATCTGTTACTTTTCCACAGTATTCACAGGCCCTACTACTATTACTAGTATTACTTACTTAATATATTATATAAGGGCCCCCATTTTAAAGATTCAAATAACAATAATTATGCTATACTTAATTTGAAAATACGTTTGAAAAAGGAGAGCCGATCAAATGAAATTTACAGTAAACCGTTTAGAGTTACTTAAAAAGCTAAGAGACGTTCAATTAGCGATTTCGACAAAGACCACGATTCCGATTTTAACGGGTCTAAAGCTTGAAGTGACGAAAAATGATTTAAAAATTACCGGCAGTAATTCGGATATCTCGATTGAAGCCAAATTATTTGCAGATGACGAAGAAGCCAATTTGAAAATTGAAGAACCAGGCAGTATTGTGTTGCAGCCTGCTCGTTTCTTTGCCGATATTATTAATAAGTTGCCTGATGATCAATTTACGTTTGAAGTGAATACACAGCTTCAAGCGTCGATTTCATCGGCGAACTCATTTTTTACAATTAATGCCTTAGATGCCGCCAGTTATCCCTACTTACCGGACATCGATACAAGTGATGCGTTCACTCTGCCAGTTTCCTTACTTAAAAAAGTCATTGAACAAACAGTAATCGCTGTTTCCAAACATGAAAGCCGCCCCATTTTAACAGGGGTGAATTTTTCTATTCAAGAAGGCAAGCTGAAGGCTGTAGCTACAGATAGCCACCGTTTAAGTCAACGTATGATTGCAGTCGACGTGCCTGAGGATTTGGCTTTCCAAATCGTTATTCCTGGCAATAGTTTAACGGAGCTTTCAAAAATTTTAACGGATGACATTGAAGAAGTCAGCGTGGCGCTGGCATCCAACCAAATTTTATTTATGACAAAAGATACGTATTTCTACTCACGCTTGCTGGAAGGTAATTATCCACAGACCGATCAGTTAATTCCGGACCAGTCAGTGACTCAAATCGATCTCAATGTTCAAGCCTTAAAAGGAGCAGTGGGCCGTACTTCACTACTTTCCCATGCGGGTAAAAACAACGTTGTGAAATTAACGGCACGAAATGGCGAGCTGCAACTCACAAGTAACTCACCAGAAGTCGGTTACGTGGAAGAAGATGTTCCTTACGCTAGCCTCGAGGGGGAAGATTTGGAGATTTCCTTTAATCCGGACTACTTGCGCGATGCCTTAAACACTTTTGAAGGAACCAAAGTGACGATGAAGTTAATCTCTACCCTGCGTCCTTTCGTCATTGTCCCTGCCAATGCAGAAAATGACTACGATTTTGTCCAGTTAATTACACCGATTCGTACTTCAACCACTGCTCGTTAAATTCAAGCCTTAACAAATACTAAATGAGACACCCTTAAAAAGTGGATTTCTTCGGAAATCCACTTTTTGTCATTTTTAAGCCGGATTGTTTCTTTTAGGGTTTTTCTTAGAGAAAGACTAAAAATCGCCTAGAAGTGATTTTTAACGCGAAATACGGGCGTAAAATTGATTTTAGGTGATATTTCAGGTATACTAGTAGGGTATGAAATAGCGAATAAAGGAGCATTCCCATGGAAAGAACAGAAATTGAAATTCAAGAGACATATATTACGCTGGGGCAATTTTTAAAACTGGCCAGCATTATCTCAAGTGGCGGAATGGCCAAACCCTTTTTAGAACAAATGGAGGTCTTCGTCAATGAAGAGCCTGAGAATCGTCGCGGAAAAAAGTTGTACGATGGCGATCTTGTCCACATTCCAAATATTGGGGAATTTCAAATTAAATCACTTGCTGAGCCACAAGCCTAATGCATCTAAAAGAGATTGAATTAACGAATTACCGAAATTATGAAACAGCGAGTCTATCCTTTTCACCGTCTATCAATGTGTTGATTGGGGAAAATGCTCAAGGAAAAACGAATTTGATTGAAAGTATTTACTTTTTAGCGATGTCTCGAAGTCATCGAACTTCTAGAGATCGCGAATTGATTCGGTGGGATAGCGATTTTGCAAAAGTAAAGGGTCAACTCATTAAAAAGTCACATTCAGTTCCTTTGGAGATTGTTTTATCAAAACGCGGGAAGCAGGCCAAATTGAATCACTTAGAACAAAAAAAGCTAAGTGATTATATCGGCCAACTGAATGTGATTTTATTTGCGCCGGAAGACCTCTCTTTAGTGAAAGGGTCCCCTTCTGTGCGCCGCCGATTTATAGATATGGAGTTGGGCCAGATGAATAAAATTTATTTACATCATTTAACCCAGTATCAGCGCATTTTAAAGCAAAGAAACCAATTTTTAAAAAAAGCGAAATACGATAAAACACACGATACGCTTTATTTAGGCATTCTAACCGAGCAATTAGCAACTGAAGGAGCGGAAGTCTTGTATTACCGCTACCGTTTTGTCGACCAGTTGTCAAACTGGGCACAAGAAGTGCAAGCGGATATTTCAAACGGGAAAGAAACGCTCTGCATCCGGTATAAAACAACGGCCGCCGTTTCCGAAGAGATGTCAAAAGAAGACCTCTTCAAGCAATTGCAGTCAGCCTACATAGAAGCAAGTGCGCAAGAAATCGACCAAGGGACGACAACCCTAGGTCCGCATCGAGACGACTTAGTATTTTATGTCAATGACCGCAATGTACAAACGTACGGGTCACAAGGACAGCAGCGGACGACTGCTTTGAGTGTCAAACTGGCTGAAATTGAATTGATGCATGAAATGACGGGTGAATACCCGGTTTTATTATTAGATGATGTCTTAAGTGAGCTAGATGATAGTCGCCAAACCCATTTATTGAAGACGATTCAAAATAAGGTGCAAACCTTTATTACCACAACGAGTTTAGATGGGGTGCAGATGGATTTGCTTGAAAATCCACTGATTTTTTATGTAGACCATGGCGAAGTAGCGATGGATGAAGAGATAGGGGATTAAAAAATATGGATGAAAAGAAAGAACTCATTCAAAATGACTACAATGCGAGTCAAATTGAAGTACTTGAAGGACTAGAAGCTGTTCGTAAACGGCCAGGAATGTATATCGGAACCACTGGAATTGACGGCGTTCACCATTTAGTGTGGGAAATTGTGGACAATTCGATTGATGAGGCGATGGCTGGCTATGCGGATGATATTTTGATTGAAATTGAAGAAGATAACTGTATTCGTGTTACAGATAATGGACGCGGCATCCCAGTCGATTTGCAGCATAAAACCGGACGCCCAGCTTCAGAAACAGTTTTTACGGTTTTGCATGCCGGTGGAAAATTCGGCGGCGGCAGTTACAAAGTTTCTGGCGGCCTGCACGGGGTAGGTGCTGCAGTTGTCAACGCCCTCTCCACTTTTTTAGAATACCGAATCCATAAAGAGGGAAACATTTATTTCCAACGCTTTGAACGCGGTGTGCCAATGGGGGATATGGAAATCATTGGTGAAACCGATAAAGAAGGGACGGAAGTGTATTTCCGACCGGATGAAGAAATTTTCAAAGAGTCAATTGAATTTGACTATGAGCGATTGCGCGACCGGACGCAAGAATTAGCTTATTTAAACCGAGATTTGCAGCTGCAAATTGTCGACAAGCGCGATAAAGAAAATATTATTCATAATGAATACCGCTACGGTGGCGGGATTAAAAGTTATATCGAATATTTAAATGAAAATAAAGATGCCTTGTATGATGAACCGATTTTTGTGGCAGATGAACAAGACGATATTATCGTGGAAGTGGCCCTGCAACATACGACCGGTTATCATTTAAATATGCTCAGTTTCGCTAACAACATCCGAACGCATGAAGGCGGAACCCATGAGTCAGGCTTTAAAGCCGCTTTAACCCGTGTATTAAACGACTATGCGCGTAAAAGCAATTATTTGAAAGAAGAGGATGACAACTTTTTAGGCGAAGATACGCGTGAAGGATTGACCGTCATCATCAGTGTCAAGCATCCCGATCCTCAGTTTGAAGGACAAACGAAAACGAAATTAGGCAACTCAGAAGCAAGAACAATTGTTGATCGTTTATTCTCTGAGAACTTTGACCGTTTCTTGATGGAAAATCCGAAAGTGGGCAAACAAGTCTTGGATAAAGTGGCCTTGGCTTCAAAAGCGCGCGTGGCCGCCAAACGGGCACGGGAAGTCACCCGTCAAAAAAGTGGTTTAGAAATCAGTAACTTACCGGGTAAATTAGCGGATTGTACTTCAAATGATCCAGAATTGTCTGAGCTGTTCATCGTTGAGGGAGATTCAGCGGGTGGCTCAGCTAAACAAGGACGTTCACGTCAATTTCAAGCGATTTTGCCGATCCGCGGAAAGATTTTAAACGTCGAAAAAGCCTCTTTGGATCGTATTTTAGCGAATGAAGAAATTCGAACCCTCTTTACCGCTATGGGGACTGGTTTTGGCGAGGAATTTGATGTAGAAAAAGCCCGTTACCATAAATTAATTATTATGACGGATGCGGATGTTGATGGGGCGCATATTCGTACGCTCCTCCTGACATTATTTTTCCGTTATATGCGTCCTGCGATTGAAGCGGGCTATATTTATGTGGCACAACCGCCTCTCTACCAAGTACGCCAAGGGAAATCCTCGGTTTATTTAGATTCAGATGAAGAACTGGAAGAGTATTTACAAACCATTCCAAACTCACCTAAACCGGCCATTCAACGGTACAAAGGTTTAGGGGAGATGGATGCGGACCAACTATGGGAAACAACGATGAATCCTGAATCGCGACGTTTGATGCGAGTCAATGTGGATGATGCCAAAGAATCCGATCGTGTTATGACCATGTTAATGGGGGATAAAGTTCCGCCGCGCCGTCAATTTATCGAAGACAATGCGCAATACGTAGAAAATATTGATATTTAAAGCCGCTAAGAAACGGGAGGAGTTTTAAAAATTGGTTGAAGATAGAAGTGGAATTGATGAGATACAGCTTTCCGATGAAATGAAAAAATCATTCCTTGATTATTCAATGAGTGTGATTGTTTCCCGTGCGCTTCCAGATGTACGAGATGGCATGAAACCTGTCCATCGCCGCATTTTATATGGCATGAATGAGCTGGGAAATACACCCGACAAGGCGCATAAAAAATCAGCGCGTATTGTCGGGGATGTCATGGGGAAATATCACCCCCATGGGGATTCGGCCATTTATGATTCAATGGTTCGTATGGCGCAAGACTTTAGTTACCGCTACCCCTTAGTCGATGGACATGGAAACTTTGGGTCGGTAGATGGGGACTCAGCTGCGGCAATGCGTTATACAGAAGCCCGGATGAGCAGAATTGCTTTGCAGCTGCTGCGAGATATTAATAAAAACACAGTCGATTTTCGAGAAAACTATGATGGCAGTGAATCGGAGCCGGTTGTTTTGCCGGCAAAATTTCCAAATTTACTCGTCAATGGCGCGAGCGGGATTGCTGTAGGAATGGCAACCAATATTCCCACACATAACCTGCGCGAAACCATTGCAGCGTGCCGTGTCGTATTAAATAATCCGGATGCAACAACGGCTGACTTGATGGAAGTCTTACCAGGACCTGATTTCCCAACAGGCGGAATTGTGCTGGGTAAATCTGGGATTCGTAAAGCTTATGAGACGGGTCGCGGCTCCATTCAAATCCGAGCCAAAACAAGAATCGAAGAAGAAAACGGTCGCGAACAAATTATCGTGGATGAAATCCCCTATTTGGTCAATAAAGCCAAACTGCATGAAAAGATTGTCGAGCTGGCGCGTGAAAAACGCATAGAAGGCATTACAGGTGTGATTGACGAATCCGACCGTGATGGCATGCGTTTGCGCATCAATATTCGCCGTGACGCCTCGGCAGCTGTGATTTTAAATAATTTATTCAAGATGACGGCTTTACAGACCTCCTTTGGTTTCAATATGTTAGCCATCGTAAACGGTGTACCGCGTACGCTTAGTCTGAAAGAAATCATTGTCCATTATTTAGATCACCAACGCGAAGTGATCCGTCGACGGACGATTTTTGATAAAGACAAAGCAGAAGCACGCGCCCATATTTTAGAAGGTTTGCGTACAGCTTTAGACCATATTGATGCGATTATTTCGATTATTCGAAATTCGGATACCGGCGCCATTGCTAAAGAACGCCTGATAACAGAATATAGCTTGACCGATCGCCAAGCGCAAGCAATTTTAGATATGCGTTTGGTTCGTTTGACAGGTCTTGAGCGCGACAAAGTTGAAGAAGAATATCAAGATTTAGTCGCTTTGATTGCCGACCTGCAAGACATTTTAGAAAATCCAAAACGCATGGATGCCATTATCGAAGAAGAAATGGTTGAAATCGCAGATAAATACGGCGACGACCGCCGCACGGAACTTATGGTCGGCGAAGCCTTAAGCATTGAAGACGAGGACTTGATTGAAGAAGAAAATGTGGTCATCACCTTGTCGCACAATGGTTATATGAAACGTATGCCCATCAGCGAATTTAAAACACAACACCGTGGAGGCCGAGGCGTCAAAGGTATGGTCACCAATGACGATGACTTTGTCGACACCGTCTTATCGACGTCTACCCACGATATGCTGCTCTTTTTTACCAATAAAGGGAAAGTCTATAAAGCAAAAGCCTATGAAGTGCCCGAATTTGGGCGTACAGCTAAAGGGATTCCAGCTTTAAATTTCTTAGGCATCGACAATGACGAACAGATTGAAGCGGTAGTGAATTTAGCTGAACGGCCAGAAGACGGGCAAGAACTCTTCTTTACGACAAAAGCGGGTACGGTGAAGCGAACAAATGCCGCAGAATTCGCCAATATTCGAACAAGTGGCCTGATTGCTATTCGCTTAAATGAAGGAGACGAGTTGGTTTCCGTCAAGGTAACCGATGGCGACCAAAATATCATTGTAGGTACAAAAGATGGCATGGCTGTTAGCTTTAATGAAAATGAAGTTCGCTCGATGGGTCGAGCAGCGGCCGGTGTACGTGGAATTAAATTGCGTGAAGGCGATGCCGTCATTGGTGCCGATATCCTCGATCCGGACAGCAAAGTCTTGGTCATTTCTGAAAATGGCTACGGAAAAGCAACAGTCGCTTCTGAGTATTCGATTCGCCGACGCGGTGGTTTAGGTATTAAAACCTTTAAGATTACAGAACGTAATGGTTCTTTAATCGGATTAAGGACTGTCTTTGGGGATGAAGAGATTTTGTTGGTCACAAATGAAGGCCTCATCATTCGCTTTGATTCGCAAGACATTTCGCTTACAGGTCGTGATACCCAAGGGGTCCGCTTGATGCGTTTGGATGATGAACAGTTTATCTCCACCTTCTCTATTATTGAGGCCCAAGAGGACGAAGAAGAAGCCGATCCAAAAGAAGAATTAGAAGAAGTTTTTGAAGCAAAACAAGCAGAAAATGAAGAAGATTCAGACCGACCAGATGCAGTCGATGAATTAATCGGTCAAGCAGAAGAAGAGTTAGAAGAAGAGTTAAATGAAACAGAAGATGAAGAATAATTAAATAAGCAACACCCCCCGGCAGTCTGCACGAAACAAGTGGATGATTGTCGGGGGATTTTTTATTCAACGAGCGCTAGAAAACACTTATCGCGAAACGAAATGCATTTTCGTTGCGCACTTCCTTCAATTCTGCGACACGAAACGCATGTTCATCGCGCACAAGCTTAAATTCGCGACACCAATCTTTCTTTCATCTTCTCAATGACCATTTAAGATGGGAGAGTGCCTGATTAACTTAAAAATGGGAGAATTGTAAAACTTTTGAAAAATACAACAAAGTTATTTATTTTTTGTCTATTCTGTTGTATGCTTTAACTGATGGAACCCCTTTCATCAATCCAATAAAACCTAGGGAGGAAGTTCATTCTATGGCAGACTATATTATGGCGATAGATCAAGGAACAACCAGTACACGCGCCGTTATTTTTGACAAGAAAGGTCAACCGCAGTGGTCTTTTCAAAGTGATATTACCCAGCATTACCCAGAACCGGGATGGGTGGAACATGATGCAAATGAAATTTGGATCAAAACCTTGCAAGTCATTGCGGGAGCTTTGATTGAGTCGGGGTTAAATCCAAGCCAAATTGATGGTATTGGAATTACAAACCAACGTGAAACCACGGTGATTTGGGACAAAGAAACCGGACAACCAATTTACAATGCGATTGTCTGGCAGTCCAGACAAACTTCCGGCATTGCTGACCAATTAATCGAAGATGGCCATAAAGATTTGATTCATAAGAAAACAGGTCTTGTCATTGACTCTTATTTCTCGGCAACAAAAATCATGTGGATTTTAGATGAAGTAGAAGGAGCTCGGGAGCGCGCAGAAAAGGGTGAGCTGTTATTTGGAACGATAGATACGTGGTTGCTTTGGAAATTAACAGGTGGAGATGTGCATGCAACCGACTACTCAAACGCCAGCCGTACCATGTTGTTTAACATCCATGACTTAAAGTGGGATGAAGAAATTTTGGAACTCTTAAATATTCCAAAAGAGCTGCTGCCTGAAGTGCATTCTTCTTCTGAAGTATATGGGGAGACGATTCCCTCTCATTTCTATGGCGCTTCTGTGCCTGTTGCGGGAATGGCTGGAGACCAGCAGGCGGCTCTATTTGGCCAAACCGCTTTTGAAAAAGGAATGGTCAAAAACACTTACGGAACCGGTGCCTTTATCATTATGAATACGGGGAAAGAGCCGATTATGTCAGAGAATGGTTTGCTTACTTCCCTCGCATACGGTTTGGATGGTGAAGTGTACTATGCCTTGGAAGGAAGTATCTTTGTTGCCGGATCAGCGATTCAATGGCTTCGCGATGAAATGCGGATGTTCCAAGAGTCTCCGGAATCGGAAGAATATGCCAAACGTGTAGAAACTACGGACAATGTCTATGTTGTCCCCGCCTTTGTCGGTTTAGGTGCACCGCATTGGGATCAAGACGCGCGTGGAGCGGTGTTTGGCATTACACGTGGAACCAATAAAGAGCAGTTTATCCGGGCCACACTGGAATCTATGGCTTACCAAACGCGAGACGTATTAGACACAATGGTCAAAGATTCAGGCATTGAAATACCAACGATGCGTGTGGATGGCGGGGCTTCTTTGAATGATTTCTTAATGCAATTCCAAGCCGATATTTTAAATACGCAAATCGAGCGTTCCGAAATTATGGAAACGACCGCATTAGGCGCGGCTTACCTTGCTGGGTTAGCCACTGGCTTTTGGAAAGATTTAGATGAAATTAAAGAATATTGGAACAAAGATGCGACATTCGAGCCAAAAATGGAAGAAGAGCAACGCGAAGATCTGTACAAAGGGTGGCAAAATGCAGTAGAAGCCACGCGGGTCTTTAAGCATAAACCCATTAAAGCAAATCGTAAAGAGGACAGCGAAGAACCGCAATAAGACTGTTTTTATTGATGAGAGGGGGGTTCTATTTGAAGAAGTTATCCTATGACACTCGAATAGAGATGTTCAAACACTTAGCTCAGGAACCACTAGATGTGTTAATTATTGGCGGTGGGATTACCGGTGCAGGACTTGCGCTCCAAGCAGGGACCCAAGAATTGAATGCAGCATTGATTGAAATGCAAGATTTTGCGGCCGGAACGTCTAGTCGCTCTACAAAATTGGTGCATGGCGGGCTGCGTTATCTCAAAAATTTTGAAGTGGAATTGGTCGCAGATATTTTGAAAGAACGAGAAGTCATTTTTCATAATGCCCCGCATATTGTACAGCCGGATCGGATGCTATTGCCGGTTTATGATGAGGAAGGGGCCTCCTTTACTGACTTTTCAGCAGAAGTGGCGTTAGATTTATACGACCGCTTAGCAGAACTGGATGAGGACTCTGATTGGGCGTATACGATGATTTCAAAAGAACAAGTCTTGGAAGAAAACCCGGCACTTAAAACAGAAGGTTTAATAAAGGGCGGCCTTTATCTAGATTTTATGAATGACGACGCCCGGCTGACGATGGAAATTTTGAAAAAAGCCCATGACTTAGGCACACAAGTCTTGAATTACGTTAAAGCCCTCGCCTTTTTATACGACGACAAGAATCAAATAATGGGGGTGCTTGCCAAAGATATGATCACCGGCGAAACAGTTGAGATTTATGCTTCTGTGGTTGTAAATGCGACCGGGCCTTGGGCGGATCAAACGCAAAATCTACAAAAAGGCAATGACACAAGCCGCATGTTCCCATCGAAAGGCGTGCACTTTGTCGTCGATCAAGCAAAGCTGCCGGTGAAGCATACGATTTATACAGATACGGGTTTACAAGACCAGCGCATGATTTTTATTATTCCGCGCGGCAATAAAACGTATTTTGGGACCACAGACACTCCTTATAAGGGTGATTTAGCGGAACCACCTATTACTATGGAAGACGTCGAATATCTGCTTAAAGCGGTGAATTTTCGCTTTCCCGAGGCCAATTTAACATTAGACGACATTGAAACAGGCTGGTCTGGGTTACGCCCGCTTATTTTACAAGAAGGCGCCACCGATCCTTCGAGTATTTCAAGAACACATGAAGTGTTTGTATCGGATGCGGGTTTGGTGACGATTGGCGGCGGTAAACTGACAGATTATCGCTTAATGGCACAAGACACATTTGATGTGATTTTAGAAGAATTAAAGCAAAAAACAGATGAAGAGTATACGAAGGTGGAAACAAAAGATATTTCCTTATCTGGCGGTGATTTACCAGATGGGACGACCTTTGAAGAGTATGTGGCTAATCAAATGGAAAAAGGAACAGCAATCGGCTTATCAAAAGACCAAGCGAAACGTCTCTTGGAATGGTACGGAACCAATGCTGAGATGGTCTTTACCTTAGCGGATGAAGCGAAGGCAATTGATTTACCGCTGGATGTCGCTTTGTCTTTAGTGTATGCCGTTCAATATGAAAGTGCCTTAACACCTGCTGATTTCTTTTTAAGAAGAACAGATATCTTATTGTTTGATACGAACAATGTTGAAAAATGGACACCAGCTGTCGTTGCTTATATGAGTGAAACCTTTGCTTGGGATGAGGAAGAAAAGAACCGATGGATAGAGGATTTAGAACACACCATTTCTACCATACAACTGAAAAATTTAAGATAACTTAAGGAGTTGTTTTTATGGACACATCATTAGGCACACAAGCTTTGGGTGAATTTTTGGGGACTTTTATTTTAATTCTCTTAGGGGATGGGGTTGTCGGTGCCGACGTTTTAAAACGCACAAAATCGAATGGAACAGGTTGGGTGCTCATCACTTTTGGTTGGGGTCTCGCAGTGGCGATGGCCGTCTTTATGTCTGGTTTTTTAGGACCTGCCCACATTAACCCGGCCGTTACACTGGGTATGGCTATGGCGGGGGAAATTCCTTGGAGTTATGTGCTGCCGTTTATCGGCGCCCAAATGGCAGGTGCCTTTTTAGGGGCAATTCTCGTCTGGATTCACTATAAGCCTTATTTTGAAGCGACTGAAGATGAAATAACCGTTCTTGCTGTCTTCTCAACAGCGCCAGGCATCCGCGATATTGCTAATAGTGTGATTGGAGAGACGATTGGTACGTTTGTGCTTGTTTTTGGACTGCTGACATTTGGAAGAGGAGATTTCACGGATGGCTTGAACCCGCTAGTTGTTGGTCTGCTGATTGTATCCATTGGTATGTCCCTTGGGGGTACAACAGGTTATGCGATTAACCCGGCCCGTGACTTAGGTCCGCGTATCGCCCATCAAGTGCTGCCGATCGCTAATAAAGGGGATTCCGATTGGGGCTATTCCTGGGTGCCAGTTGTCGGCCCAATGATTGGTGCCGCAATCGCTGCTTTACTATATGGTTTAATTCCTTAATCTTATTATTTGCTCAATTTTTTAAGCAGGAACGCTCAGTTGAACTGGGCGTTCTTTTTACATAGGATAAAGAAAAGGAGGAGTGAGATGATTAAAGAAACATTGAATAATCAAGGTTTATCGATTGAAGCTTCCTATAGCCAAAAGGAGTTGGAGGAGGTTTTTCACCCCTTATTAGAAAAAATGGCTACAATAAAAAGAGAAAAAGACAAGCGGGTGATTATTTACTTGGCAGCGCCTCCAGGAGCCGGAAAAACGACGCTCTCTCTCCTTCTTGAAAAACTTTATCAAAAGAAGCAAGCCTCTTTTACTTTTCAAGCACTCGCGATGGATGGTTTTCATCATACAAATGATTATTTAGCTAGCCATTTTACGAATATACAGGGCCGCAGAAGACTTTTAAAAGATTTCAAAGGTGTACCTGAGACCTTTGATTTAAAAGGTCTTAAACGAGCAATACAAGCTTTACAATCCGGAAAAAATATCGAGTGGCCCATCTACAGTCGAGCATTACATGATGTTGCGCCAGAAACAATCTTCGTTGATGCGGATATTATATTATTGGAAGGCAATTACCTGCTGCTTAACCAAAGGGGCTGGGAGGAATTAACAGAATATGCGGATTTCACAGTAATGCTGTCAGCCCCTGTCGATTTGCTTAAAGCACGCCTCATTGAACGAAAATTAAAAGGCGGCCATTCAATGGAAAATGCCCTTGCCCATTATGAGCGGGTAGATTTACCTAATCACCATTTAGTGATGAATGCATCTGTCAAAGCCGATTTGTACTTGTCTCTAAATAATGAAGAAGAATGGGTGATCAATGAAAAAGGAATTCCTCTCGTGTAGAGTAGGAATTCCTTTTTAATCTATTCTTTTATAATTAATGACTCTAACTGTTCTTCAATGGCTTCCAAATCACTGTCCGCTTGTAGAAGTGAGGCGGCAACATACGCGCCTTCTACAAAAGCCGTTTCGTAGAGTTTAACTTCTTTATCTTCAATGACTTCAAGCGCCATTTCCAAATTCATTTTAGCACTGCCTAAGTCGTAAAATGCCATGACCTTTTCTTCTTCAAATTCACCCAGGACAGTGCTGATTTTATCAAAACTTGTCCCGATATCGCCATCCTCTGTCCCACCAGCCGTTTTAATCGTTACATCACCAGCGACTTGGTCGATTAATTGCGCTAATCCATCCGCAATTTGTTCCACGTGTGAAATGAGTAAAATGCCATATTCCTTACTCATCTAGCACACCAGCTTCAAGTAAGGCTTCAAATAAATAGGCACTAGACTGCGCACCTGGGTCGATATGCCCTATTGAACGATCGCCTAGATAAGACGCGCGACCTTTTGTCGCTTTCATCTCTTTGGTGTTTTGGAGAGCTTCTTCGATTTTATCCGTTGACAACGAACCTTCTTTTACCGCTTCAACTGCGGGCGCCCACTCATCCACCATCGTCTTCTCGCCGACTTCAGCATGTCCTCTTTTTTGGATGCCTTCGAGCCCAGCGCCTAAAATTTCACCGATATCGTCGGTTTCTTTAGCGGCTTTTGCCATCTTAATAAAGGCCGAGCCGTACAAAGGCCCTGAAGCACCCCCAACTTTACTCACTAGTGTCATGCCTACATCTTGAAAAACCTCTGAAATGTTGTCATAATCGGTTTCAGCTGTTTTTTCCTTTACAGCAGCCGCTCCGCGGGTCAAATTACTTCCATGATCCCCATCCCCGATCGCTGTATCCAACTTGTTTAAATGCTCTTTATTTTCTGTAATTTTTTCGCCAAATAATTCAATCCATTGACTGACTTTTTCTACTTGTGTCATAAAATCCTCCTGATCAGTAATTGTTTCATTTTACCATGAAATGGTCTCAACCGGTGCATGTAAATAGTCCAGCCATTTCTCATCTTCTAATTTGACTAACGTCAGCGAGAGACCTTCCATATCAATGGACGTCATATAGTCGCCAACTTTTTTGAAAGATAAATTCAAACCTTCTTCATCGACTAATAATTTTTTGACATCATTCATGAAGACAAATTGCTCCATTAAAGGCGTTGCGCCCATCCCGTTCACTAGAACAACATACTCATCGCCGCTACTCCACTCAAAGGCTTCTTTTAACTTATCGATCAGTTCTTTCGCTAAATCTTTTGAAGGCTGTAATTTTTCACGTCGGTAACCCGGTTCGCCGTGAATGCCTACGCCATACTCTATCTCATCGTCTTCAATTTCAAAACCAGGGCTTCCGACTTCTGGATTCGTTGCCGGACTTAATGCTACCCCAATTGATTTGATATTGGGCATAAGCTTGTCGGCTATCTCTTTAATTTCTTGAAGCGATTTTCCTTCTTCAGCAGCGGCGCCTAAAATTTTATGAACAAGGACGGTTCCCGCAATTCCACGTTTTCCAGCGGTATACGTACTATCTTCTACAGCAATATCGTCATCGACGACGATTGTTTCGACGTCAATTTCGTCAAGTTCCGCCATTTCTTGAGCCATTTCAAAGTTCATGACGTCACCCGTATAATTCTTAATAACTAGGAATACACCAGCACCTTCGTCACTCGCTTTAATCCCTTCCAGTACCTGATCCGGTGTGGGTGAGGTAAACATTTGTCCGGCCACTGCAGCAGACAGCATCCCTTTTCCGACAAAACCAGCATGGGAAGGTTCGTGCCCACTCCCTCCTCCACTTACTAGGCCAACTTTCCCCTTTTTATCTGCTTTTCGATGAACCACCATGGTCTCAGGAATTCGTTCGACTAAAGAATCATAGGCAAAGACAAGCCCGTTCAACATTTCATCAACGACTTGATCGGGATTATTGATAATTTTCTTCATAGCCACTTCCCTTTCGTAAATAGATTTTAAACAATCCTACAATTTTATTGTAATCGTTTCCCCTCTTAAAAACAATTATAACATCGGTTAAATCTTCATTTAGCAAGTAAAAACGAGTAGAAAAATATCGCAATAGTTATACACAGGTGGAAAAACTCTAGCCCCACTTTTCGTGTAGACATACTTAATCAAAAGAGTAGGGATAATTGCGGTTGTAACATCTCTCTGATGAATGGAGATATGGATAACGCCCCTCCCTTTTACTTGTAGATTTATTTTGATAAAAAGATTGAAAGAATCGCTGATTGAGTTGCATAGTGGCCGCTTTTGTGGTATTCTATTTCGAGTGAGTAATTATTTATCCATTACTCTCCTTGCTCCTTTGAAGTAAAAGGGAGCCACAAAGACCATAAGGAGGTGCAATACGATGACAACAGCTAAATACGAAATTTTGTACATTATTCGTCCAGATCTTGGTGATGACAACAAAGAGCAATTAGTAGAACGTTTCAACACGATTCTTACTGATAACGGAGCGGAAATTACAAAATCAGAATACTGGAGTAAAAATCGTAAATTTGCATATGAAATTGAGGACTACACTGAGGGAGACTACTATATAGTCGAACTTTCAGCGTCTTCAACGGATGCAGTTAACGAATTTGACCGTCTAGCTTTAATCAACGACGGAATTTTACGACACATGATTGTTCGTTTAGACCATTTAGAAGACTAATAAGCAATGAAATGTTTCACGTGAAACATTTGTGAAAGGAGCTTACGATTGATTAACAATACTACTTTAGTAGGTAGACTTACTAAAAACCCAGAATTGCGTTATACAGGTAGCGGAATCGCAGTCGTTTCCTTTACTTTGGCTGTCGAGCGTAACTATACAAATGCTCAAGGCGAAAGAGAAACAGACTTCATCAACTGTGTTGCATGGAGAGGAACTGCCGAGACGTTAGCGAACTTTTCAGTCAAAGGTTCATTAGTAGGAGTTACGGGTAACATTCAAACGCGTAATTACCAAAATAATGAAGGACGTACAGTTTATGTCACTGAAGTTGTTGTAGACAATTTCCAAATGTTGGAACCAAAATCGGTTACTGACAATCGTCGTGCCCAAAGTGGCGGCGGCCAACCTCAGCAACAGCAACAAGGGAATTATTCGAACAATAGTTATGGAAACAATCCATCTAACAACCGTTCAAACAACAATTATTCAAACAGTAATCAATCACAGCAGTCTAGCAATTCTAATACAGAAGCAAACGACAATCCATTTGCGAACATTGACTTTGGCAACAACGATCCGTTCGAATCAAATGAAGACGTAACAGATATTTCTGATGATGATTTACCGTTTTAGATTCATTCACTAAGAAAAGGAGGAATTACTATGGCTGGACGTCGCGGAGGACGCAGAAGACGTAAAGTTGACTTTTTAGCAGCAAACCATATTGAGTATGTTGACTATAAAGATATTAACTTATTGAGCCGTTTTGTTTCCGATCGTGGAAAAGTTTTACCACGTCGTGTAACCGGAACGTACGCTAAAAACCAACGTAAAGTATCAAAAGCAATTAAGAGAGCTCGTATCATGGGACTTTTACCTTTTGTTACAGAAGAATAACATTTAAAATAAATTAGACAGAGACTAGAGTGAAAATTCTAGTCTCTTTAATTTTATAAAAATTAAATGTTCCACGTGAAACATTATAGGGGTTAGAGGAACAACTCTGTTATTTTGTTTCACGTGGAACATTTTTAGGGTAAGGCAGGAATCGTCAATTTTTGGAAATAAAGAAGGAAATATGCTAAAATAAAAGAAGCAAAATTAAATAAAGGAGTCCTTATGAAACCATTAGAAAATAAGCGACTATCCAATTACTTGCGTGTAGAAGAATCTAACCGTTTAGTACTCGCGATACTCGCTGTACAAGTAGTCATAACCATCATTAGTTTGTTTAATAACATATGGTTAGGAATCATTGTACTACTTTTGTTTATTGCAATGGATACTCTTTTATGGCAATTATCTGATAGAATAGGTAGAGATTTTAGTCATTATATAGCTAATTTAAGTTATCGAATTAAGCGTGTAGAACAAGAAGCGATTATTAAATTACCTATTGGAGTTGTCATACACGATGATGAAGGTGAGATTGAATGGCTCAGCCCTTATCTACAATCCTTTTCAGAAAGCGACGAAGCGTTTATCGGTAAAAAGCTCACAGAAGTTTTTCCAGACTTGTATTTAGAGTCAGAAGAAAACCCTGGTTACCATATTATTAAATGGCGCGATAATTATTATCAGGTGCGTGCAGAAGAAGAATTGAATGTGATTTATCTTGAAAACGTTTCACAGTATATGGGACTGCAAGATGAATTACATGAAAACCGCTCCGTCATCGGTTGGCTCTTTTTAGATAATTACGATGAAGTGGTAAAAGGATTAGACGATCGAGCAATATCGAACTTTAATAGTTTGGTCACCACTTATCTGTCGAATTGGGCTCGGCAAAGAAATATTTATTATAAACGAATTGAAACGGATAAATATTTATTGCTCTTGCGCCATAAAGAATTAAAACGCCTAGAAGAAGAGAAGTTCAATATTGTCAATAACATCCGAGAATATACTTCTAAACGAAACTTGCCGTTGACGATTAGTATCGGGTTATCTTATGGCGCCGCTTCCTTTGTTGAATTGGCAGACTTAGCCCAAAAAGATTTAGATTTGGCGCTGGGCCGCGGCGGGGATCAGGCTATTGTACGCGAAGTGGCACAAGAACCGAGATATTACGGCGGGAATACTAATCCAATGGAGAAAAGAACACGTGTTCGATCTCGAATGATTAGTGAAGCTCTACAAGAGCAAATGAAACAATCGTCGATTACTTATATTATGGGTCATAATTATCCGGATATGGACTCTCTTGGTTCTGCATTAGGTGTTGCTCGTATTGGCATGATGCTAGGCCAAGAAGTGAAAGTTATTATTGACCAAGAGAAAATCGGTATTGATATTGAAAAGCTTTTGGCAGAGGTAGCGCGTTACCAAGAAACCGCGAAAAATATTATTACCCCAGAAGAAGCGTATGAAAGCGTAACGGCTGATGATTTAGTGGTTTTAGTGGATCACCATAAGCCATCGATGTCGATTGCGCCGAAGATGTTTGAATTAACGAACAAAGTAGTAATTATCGACCACCACAGACGCGGGGATGAATTCCCAGAAAGCCCTATCTTAGTGTATATTGAGCCTTATGCCTCTTCTGCTTCGGAATTGGTGACAGAGCTCTTTGAATATGTAACGACGGATGGAAACTCGATTAATCGAATAGAAGCAACTGCTATGCTTGGTGGAATTATTGTCGATACGAACAACTTTAGTCTGCGATCCGGTTCAAGAACCTTTGATGCGGCCAGTTATTTGCAATCGGTGGGAGCGAATACAACAACGATTCAGCGAATTTTAAAAGAAGACCCTAAAAGTTATATCGACCGCATGGAGCTCATTAAAACCCTTGAATTTGTGAGTGAAGGGATGGCAGTGGCCCATGGGCAAGAAGAGGACATCCATACCCAGGTTGTTGCTGCTCAAGCGGCAGATACAATGCTTTCGATGACAGATGTCGAAGCGGCTTTCGCGATTGTTCGGCTGGATAAAGAAAGAGTGGGTGTCAGTGCTCGCAGTTTAGGAAAAATAAATGTTCAGCGCGTCATGGAAAAAATGGGCGGCGGTGGTCATTTAACCAATGCAGCCACCCAAGTTTCAGGCCAGTCGATTGCTGAAGTGAAAGAACAATTAACCGAAGTGATTGAGGAATTAAAGAATTAAACTTTTTTGGAGGACGATAGAATGGAAGTCATTTTACTAAAAGATGTTAAAGGTACAGGAAAAACAGGAGAGATTCATAAGGTTTCACCAGGGTATGCTCAGAACTATTTAATTAAAAATGGGTTAGCAAAAGAAGCGACTGCGGGTGCAAAAAAAGCCCTAAAAGCGAAAAAGAAAGCAGAACAGCGTGATGAGGCCCAAATGCTGGAAGAAGCCAAAAAACAAAAAGAAATTTTAGAAGAAAATCCAGTAGAAGTGTATGAAAAAGCGTCTGAGGATGGTCGTTTATTTGGTTCAATCACGACAAAGAAAATTGCTGATGCAATTGAAGAGCAGCTGGATATTAAAGTCGACAAACGTAAAATTACCCAAAAAATGCCTATGCGCTCCTTAGGTTCACAAACGGTCGAAGTGAAGTTACACAATCAAGTAACGGCTTCACTAACGGTACGTGCATTAGAGTTAGAAGAATAAAACAAAGAAAAATCTCTCCTTCTTTTAAAAGAAGGGGAGATTTTTTTGTGATATCTGGTATACTAGAAATCTAGAGTAAAAAGGAGAGGATGAAAAAATTGGCCATGCAAGTACAGGGAGAACGAATGCCTCCCCATAATAATGATGCCGAACAATCTGTATTAGGTTCTATTTTACTTCAACCTTCCACATTAATTTCCGCCATGGAATACTTACAAACCCATGATTTTTACCGTCGAGCACATCAGCTTATTTACCAGACTATGATTGATTTAAATGAAAAGAATGAAGAGATTGATGTAATTACGGTTGCCAACTTACTAGAAACGAATAAACAGTTAGAAGATGTAGGGGGAGCGCCTTATCTAGCCGAACTGGCCAACGTAGTGCCGACCGCTGCCAATATTGAATATTATGCGAAAATTGTCGAAGAGCGCTCGTTGCTCCGGCGTTTAATCCAAGCGTCGACCGATATCATTACAGAGACGTATGAAGAGTCAGATGATGTATCCAGTATTTTAGATGCAGCCGAGCAGAAAATTTTAGAAGTTTCTGAACGGAAAAATCGAAGTGGCTTTATTAAAATTAGTGATGTGCTGCGTGACAGCATGGAAGAAATTGATGAACTTTATAAAAATAATGAAGAAATTACCGGGTTGTCTTCTGGTTACCGGGCTCTTGATTTGATGACGGCAGGCTTACACGAGGATGAATTGATTATCTTAGCCGCTCGTCCGGGAATGGGGAAAACGGCCTTTGCATTGAATATTGCGCAAAATATCGGTACATCAACTAGCGAAAATGTCGCCATCTTCAGTTTAGAGATGGGCGCAACACAGCTTGTTAACCGTATGCTTTGTGCAGAAGGTACGATTAATGCAAACAACTTACGTACCGGTCAGTTGACGGAAGAGGAATTCGAGAAATTATTTGTTGCGATGGGCAGTTTATCCAAGGCCAATATCTTTATTGATGATACACCAGGGATTCGCGTGTCTGAAATTCGCGCAAAGTCCCGACGTTTAATGCAAGAGCGCGGCGGTATTGGCTTAATTATTATTGATTATCTACAATTAATTGAAGGTTCTGGTCAAGAATCCAGACAACAAGAAGTTTCAGAAATTTCCCGTCAATTGAAGAAATTAGCGATGGAGTTAAATGTGCCAGTGATTGCTCTTTCGCAATTGTCCCGTAGTGTGGAATCCAGACAAGATAAGCGGCCCATTTTAAGCGATCTTAGAGAATCTGGTTCTTTAGAGCAGGATGCAGACATCGTGGCTTTCTTATACCGGGAAGACTATTACCGCAGTGAAGACGAGGACGAAGAAGAAGCAGAAGAGGACAATGTTATTGAAGTCCTGATTGAAAAAAACCGATCAGGAGCCAGGGGAGATGTCAAACTCCTCTTTATCAAAGAGTACAATAAATTTTCATCCCTGACGTATTATCCGGAAGATCAAATACCTAATATGTAAAGAAAAAGTACCAAGAACCTATTTTCAGGCCTTGGTACTTATTTTTTATTTTGTAGCTTAATGTGCTCTTTAAAAATGGTTATCCTCTTAATTCATTTTCAATGGAAGTAATGGTTTCATTTAATTCTCTTTGACGCTGGTCTAAGTGGGCCAATTCCGTTTCCACTTCTTCCGCTGCTTCAAAATAAGACTGTTTAAAGTCTGCCACTAAATGGTCTTTTCCTGTTTTAATGGAATCTTTTGTATCCTCTGCTTTATGTTTTAACTCTTTTCTCACTTCTTCGCCCGATTTTGGTGCAAACAATAAAGTGACAGTGGCTGATAAAGCAGCAGCGAGTACCACAATATTCCAGTTGATTTTTTTCATCTTCTTCATCCTTTATCGATTATTTTTGATAGCGTACTTTTTGTTTTCCAGCAGTCTTTTTAATTGCTCGTTTAAAGGTTTCGGCTAATTTGGGTCCGTCCTCTTTCAACTCGTCTTTCACGTTTTTAGAGATGCCAGTAGCATATTCGCCTGCATGGCTTTGCAGGTAACGAAGGGAGTTGGCAAACTTTCCTTGTTCATCCATTAAATCTTCAAACTGCAAAGATTTAACTTCGATTTCTTTTTGTACGCCTTCTACACGATTGGTCAGTAAATCGACGCGCTCTTTGATATGCTCGCCTTCCCGTGTAAAGTAGTTCACTTTTTGATCCACTACTTCTTTGGTATCTTGAATGTTTTCAAGCGCAGGTTTTGCTTTGCGATAAGCGATAAAGCCTATCACAATCACCAAAAGAAGTGAAAGGACAACGATGGCTATTGAAATAATGGTTGCTGTACTCATACATTTCCCTCTTTTCTAAACTTTCTCCTGTTTTGTTGAAAATAAATTGTTATTTGTTCTAAATTGAATTATCTTTAATATAGAGTACCAAAAATAACCAAAATCTTAAAATGAAATGCAATGAAACCATTGATAAATATAAGGTATAATGGAAAAAAGACAGATAAAAATAAAGGAGTCGATCGATTTTGTCAGACACTAACAGTTGGTTTGAAGTGCGCGCAGTCGTGGATGGGGAAATTATACCCATCGAAGAAGTAAACGATCAGATTTTTTCACAAAAATTAATCGGCGATGGTTATGGCATTCACCCTAAAAGCCAAACTGTCTATTCGCCAGTTGATGGAAAAATTGAACAAGTGGCACCAACCAAGCATGCAGTTTATATCGCTTTGAATGAAAGGATGAAATTGCTGATTCATATTGGAATTGATACGATTGATTTAAAAGGGGAAGGCTTTGAAAGCCAGCTAAAGAAAGGGATGCCAGTTACAAAAGGCGAGCCGCTGATTCAGTTTGATCCAAGCTTTATTAAAGACGAAGGCCTTAATCCGGTCATTAGTGTGGTTTTACTCAATGGGAGCACCGATATCCTCGATTTTACCGTCCATCCCACAAAAGAAGCAAAAGCAATGGAAACGGTCGCTTTGTCGATTAACAAGTTGTAGAGAAAACCTTGGTATAACAAGAATTGTAAAGGGTTTCTTGAGAAGCGTAAATTGCATACAAGGGCGAAATATGCTACAATTCGTTGATAAGTGAGCCTATTCTCGAGTTTAGCAATTGACAATCAGTCTTATAAAATTGAGGAGCACATAGATATGAAAAAAATACTAGTAGTAGATGATGAAAAACCCATTTCGGATATTATCAAATTTAATCTTGAAAAAGAAGGTTTTGAAGTAGTTGTGGCCTTTGACGGGGAAGAAGCAGTTGAGAAGGTAGAAGAAGAAAGCCCGGAATTGATCGTTTTAGATGTCATGCTGCCGAAGATGGATGGTTTGGAAGTGGTGCGTGAAGTACGCAAAACGCACAGCATGCCGATTATTATGGTGACAGCGAAGGAAACAGAAATTGATAAGGTCCTCGGCTTAGAGTTGGGGGCGGATGATTATGTGACCAAACCCTTCTCTAACCGTGAATTGGTGGCGAGAGTGAAGGCGAATTTGCGTCGACAAACAGCCACAGAGGCCGTGGAAGAGCCGGAAGTGGAAACCAATGATATTACGATTGGCGATTTAACCATTCACCCGGATGCCTATTATGTGACTAAAAATAGCGAGGTCATTGAATTGACCCACCGTGAATTCGAGTTATTGCACTACCTCGTTCGCCATGTGGGGCAAGTGATGACGCGTGAGCATTTACTGGAAGAAGTGTGGGATTTTGATTATTTAGGCGATGTGCGAACCGTCGATGTGACCATTCGGCGCTTGCGTGAAAAAGTAGAAGATAATCCTAGCCATCCTACGTATATTATTACGCGGCGCGGTGTAGGGTATTATTTAAGGAACCCAGATAAATCGGAGATTTAACATGAAAAAAATGCGTTTTTACCAAACAATCAATGCCAAAATTATCTTTATCATCGTAATGGTTATTATATTCGCCCTGCAGCTAATCGGGGCGAATTTTATTACCCAAACCGAGCGGCAATTGGTCAATAACTTTACCGAAAACCAGCAATTACAAGTCAATTTTTTAGAAAATTCGATTCTGCCTTTTTTAGAGATGCATGAAGAATTGACGGAAGTTCCGGAAGGCGTCGATCCGCTTGACGAGTTGGAGACGTTGATTGCGGATTTTTCAGGTACCGCCACAACGGGTATTGCCGTTGTCGATAACGATTTTGTGGTCGTTGGAAACAGTGATAACACCCAACAATCAGCGGTTGGGCAACTTTTAAGTGATGATGACATCCGCTCGGCCATTTTACAAGGCAGTTCAACCGCTCGTCAAGTTATCAATCCCGCTGTCAATGCGCGTCGCTGGCGAATGATTGAGCCAGTTTATTCAACCACCGATCCACAAACCGTTGTCGGAGCCATTATTATGGAAAGCAATATCGAAGCCATTTACTCGCAAGTGACGGATATCACTTTTATTTTCCTGCGCGCCTCATTTATCGCTATTATCCTCTCTTTAATTCTTGCGCGCATGGTTTCCAAAGCCTTAACAGACCCCATTCGTGAAATGCAAGCCAAAGCGAAAGCGATTGGAGAAGGCAATTACTCGGGTGAAGTCACTGTCTATGGAAATGACGAATTAGGCCTGCTTGCCCAAAACATTAACGAATTGTCGGTTGAAGTAGAAACTGGGCAGCAGCGAATAGAAGCTGAAAGACGCCGACTGGACAGTGTCTTGGGCAATATGTCTGAAGGAGTCATTGCCACCAATCGCCGCGGGCAAATTGATATTGTCAACAATATGTCTCGGCAAATGTTAGGGGTTTCGGATAAAGAAATTATTGGGAAAAATATTTTAAAAATACTTGATATTCAAAAAACCCACAGTCTACGGGAGTTAATTGACAGAAATGAAGATGTTTTGATTCATTATGATGTGGATGATGTGCATGCGGTGTTACAAGCCAGTTTTTCCATTATTCAATCGGAATCAGGCTACATCAGCGGGGTTGTTTGTGTGCTGCGTGATGTAACAGAAGAGCAGAAAATTGAAGAGGAACGAAAACAGTTCGTCTCCAATGTTTCTCATGAATTGCGGACGCCTTTAACCAGTATGCGCAGCTACATTGAAGCCTTAATTGATGGAGCGTGGAAAGATGAAGAATTGGCGCCGCGCTTTTTAGAAGTAGCGCAATCAGAAACGGATCGGATGATTCGAATGATCCAAGACCTCCTGCACTTGTCGCGTATTGATTCAGGGAAAAGTGACTTAAACAAAGAACTTATCGATTTACGCGCTTTGTTTATGCAAGTGCTCAATCGGTTTGAAATGCTGTTGGCTTCTGAAGAGTATAGTGAAAAAGATTATCATTTAGACAATTATTTAGTGGATGAAGCTGTTTTTGTCGATATAGATCCGGACCGTATCATTCAAGTGTTGGATAATGTGATGAACAACGCCATTAAATATTCACCGGATGGCGGAACGATTACGAGCCGGATGAGGGTGTCGGAAAATGAAGTGATTATTTCCATTTCCGATGAAGGAATGGGCATCCCCGCTGCTGATTTAGACTACATCTTCCACCGCTTCTACCGAGTAGACCGCGCCCGTTCACGGGCTATGGGCGGTACAGGGTTAGGCCTTGCGATTAGTCGCGAAGTGATAGAACAGCATGATGGAAAAATTTGGGCCGAAAGTGTCGAGCGGCAAGGAACGACTTTCTATATTGCACTTCCTTATGTACCATTTGAAGAGGAGGAATGGGGATGGGATTGAAAAAAGATTATCTAAGAAACTTTATCTTAACCCTGTTTGTGCTCTTAAGTTTCGTCCTGTCTTATGTCTTATGGACAGCAGGCCGAAATATCGGAACAGAAGAAGCGGCAACCGGACAAGCCACTCGCTCAAGTGTGGCACAAACCTCCCATGAAATAAGTGACACCTTTCGACCAACAGGAATCGCCTTACATGGGACGAATGGAAATGATCCGACCGTGTTTGCTCCTTCTTATCCCCTAAGGCATTTATTGCGCGATATTTATCTCGATCAAAATCTGGAAGAAATTGAGCGGTCAACGGTAAGAAGCTTAGCGGAATACACCTCTCAGCTAGAAACCGGCCGCTGGTTGGAATTTGTTTACAACGAAGAACAACCGATCGGCCTGTTGGAACAAAAATTTAATCACCTGGCGGGCGATTATAGAAACTTGTTTTACAATCGAGTGCTCATTCCTTTAGATGATCCCAATGTCATTTATTTTTACAATACGATCACGGAATGGGTATATGAAGCTTCTGTCATGGAAGGGGCAACTATTGCTGTCGCTCCTTTCTTGAATCCAGAGAATTTGAATTACCAAGAGGTCTTTTCTTATACCTTACAAAATAATATAGTTTATCTTCCTTACCGGGAACCAGAGCTTCCGTATCGCAGTTTTGTCATCGACCAGTTTCCAATTGGGGTCTATGTCGAGAACTTTTTCCCAGATACCTCGCAAGTGGATCGCCGGTCACAAAATGGGTTGACACGTTACATTGATTTAACGAAAGAAGTGACCATTAATCAGCAGCTGAATACATTGACCTATCTACGGCAAATCTCAGATACAAGAAATTTAGAGCCGACGAGTCGCTTCAGACGCAGCTTTGAGCAGCTGAACCGTTTTGAAAACTGGTCCGATACTTTTGTGTTATCAAATTATTATCCAGAAAATCAAATGCTTGAATTCCACCGTGAAATTGAAGGGTACCCGGTCTTTGACCGATTGGGACATGAAACAATTTCGCAAGTCGGTTTAGTAGAGAGTGGTGTGACGCATCTCAAACTGCCCACACGTTATATTAATACCCCGCTGACTATTCAAGACTCACCAACGGCAACGCTCATCTCCGGGTCAGACTTAGTCAGTCAGCTGCAAACGGCTTTGCAGGGACGTGCGCTACAAGAAATTCAAAATATTTCAATCGGCTATTCCTGGGTAGAAAGCGATGAAGAAGAGCAAGTCATCTACTTTAATCCAACTTGGTATATTCAAAGAAATGATCGTTGGCAACCGTTGGAAGCCATTGTACAAACTGAGGAGGAAGGTGATGTGAATGGATTTTAAGCGAATTGCCCATATTTTTATCTTAGCCTTTGGCCTCTTGAATGTTTATTTAATCATCAGTATTGTAGGACGCGTGGATATCCAAGATACCTACTCTCAGCCCAATGATACCGATGTGTTCTCCAGCATCGAAAGTTCCAATATCACGCTCCCTGATTTAGAAGGAACTGAGGTTGAAGACCAAGACGTTTATTCGCTGCAAGTCAATACGCATGAATTACTAAAAGATACGTTAGAAGCATCCGATGCATTAAGCGGCTCGATTGATGAGAGCGGGATGTATTATGAAAGTTTTCCCTCCAATCCGATTGACTTGGAGGGCAACCCAAATGATGGCTTTGTCGAAGGAGATTTCAATCGAGCACAAGCCTTTGTGGCATCTGATCGCGTGATGTTTGGGGAAGAATATACCTTCAATCGCTATGATGCATTAGAGCGGCGTTTTGTCTTTTATCAAGAAATAGACGGTATCCCTATTGCGGACGGCACCTCGGAGATTTCTTTGTTTGTCAATGATGAAGGGGAGATTTACTCTTACCAACAGACCTATGCGGGTCCGGCCAGTCGTCAAGGGGATCCGTTGAATCTCATCAATGGGCAGCGCGCCATTGAAATTTTATTTTTAAACAATGAAATTAGACAAGGTTCAGAAGTATTAAGGCCGCGCTTAACTTATCGTCGAGCGCTTTATTTAGAGGATTTAAGCATGTACAGTCCCGCCTGGGTGGTCCCTATTGACTATTCTTCTGAACGAACGGCCTTTCGTGTTGATGCGGTTAATGGTACAATTATCAGGCAGCCAGTGGCACCAGCAGAGTCCAATGGCGAAACCTCAGAAAACGAAACAAATACAGCTTCTTAGAGGAAAAAGTATCTCTTAGTGGAAGGATTTTATGAGTGAGCTTATTACATGAACCAATAAATCAATTGAATACGAATCTGATGACGGATGATTTAAAAATTAGTATCTTAGCCAGTGGCAGTTCCGGCAATTCAATTTATATTGAGTCGAATACGACAAAATTGCTTGTAGATTGCGGACTGACGGGAAAGAAGACGGAAGGCCTGCTTCGCCAAATTGGTCGGGAGCCCAAAGACTTGGACGCGATTTTAGTTAGCCATGAGCACTCTGACCATATTCATGGCGTAGGAGTGATGTCTCGCAAATACGATTTGGACATTTACGCCAATGAAAAGACTTGGCAAGCGATGGCACCTAAACTAGGAAAGATTAAACCCGAGCATAAATTCCATTTTGACGTGGAAGAATTAAAAACAATCGGCAATATCGATATTATGAGTTTTGGGATTTCCCATGATGCCATCGATCCGCAATTTTATAGCTTTCAAAAAAACAACAAACGCTTCGTCATTTTGACCGATACCGGCTATGTCAGCGACCGTATGCGGGATGCGTTGAGAAATGCCGATGCGTATTTAATCGAAAGCAATCATGACATTTCCATGCTACGCATGGGGAAATACCCGTGGCCGCTGAAACAGCGCATTCTAAGTGATAAAGGGCATTTATCCAATGAGGACGGGGCGCTGGCGATGGCCGATATGATTGGCGACAACACACGCCGTATTTATTTAGGTCATTTAAGTCGCGAGAACAATATGAAAGAGATTGCCTACGATACTGTAGAAGAAGTCTTGCATCGCAAAGACGCTGGAGTCAACCATCAGTTTTATCTGTACGAGACAGACCCAGATGAAGCCCAGCCGCTGTTTTCTTTATAATAGTGAGTGTGAAATCAAGTGATAGAGAGTGGTCCAAAATCAAACGGATTTTGGGCCACTTCTTTTTATTTTCTAAGAGTTAGCAGCCCAAGATTTATTTCATTCCGTCAAGAACGGTCTCAACGGAATGAAATTCTATTTGGGTAAGGCAAGAAGGGTCTCAACGGAGCAAAAATAAATTTGACGACCAATCATTAAAGAAACTAAGGGAAAATAGGCGATTACTGCATTTAATCTAAATACATGGTAAAATGAGACAGGAATTTAGTATTTTTTCAAAAAACATTCATAAAATAATGCGACAATAAAAGCATTCAAAATAAATAAACAGAATGATTTCAAAGCAGAGGAGAATAATAGTGCAATTTAAAAACATTAAAAAATTCTTCGTCTTGTCTACGGTTCCTTTGGTATTGGCTGCCTGCGCGCCGCGAACGGAAGAAGCCCCAGAGGAGACGACACAAGACCAAGAAGAAATGGTACAAGAAGAAGTCCAAGTCTCAAATATTGAAGTGAACGTCACCAGCGGCATTACGGAAGCCGTCGATCAAACGGAAGCGGCCGTTGTTTCAGTGATTAATTTACAACGCAACGACTTTCAATCCTGGGCCAGTTTCTATGGAGGCCAAGCCAGCGAAGAAGAGTACTTACAGGCCGGTTCCGGAAGCGGAGCGGTTTATAAAATCAACGACGATTATGCCTACATTTTCACCAACAACCATGTCGTCGAAGGGTCGGATGCAGTGGATATTTTACTAGCGGATGGCGAACGAGTACCGGCAACTGTGGAAGGAACCGATGTCTGGACAGACTTGGCAGTCCTTTCAATTGATGCAGAGTATGTGGATACGGCCTTGGAATTTGGCGATTCGGACAACTTAACGGTCGGAGAACCGGCGATTGCGATTGGCTCTCCCCTTGGGACAGAATTTGCCTCGTCGGTGACGTCAGGCATTATTTCCGGAGTGAATCGAACAGTTCCAGTAGACACCAACACGGATGGGGACCCGGATTGGGAAATGACAGCCATTCAAACAGATGCGGCGATTAACCCAGGAAACTCGGGTGGACCGCTGATTAATATTGCTGGTCAAGTCGTTGGGATTAATTCCATGAAAATTTCATCGGCAACCATTGAAGGAATGGGCTTTGCGATTCCAAGCAATGAAGCAGTTAACGTCATTAATCAGCTCGAACAAAATGGCGAAGTCATTCGTCCATATCTCGGTCTGACAATGGTCGATTTATCGCTCGTTTCACAAAGCCAACGTGCCCAAGAGCTGAACTTGCCTGAAGACGTGACAGAAGGTGTCGTCGTCTCTCGAGTAGCCAATAACAGCCCAGCTGCGGAAGCCGGCTTAGAGCCAGCAGACGTCATCGTAAGCTTTGACGGTGAACCAACACCAAACAGCGTCACTCTCAGACAAGAACTTTACACAACAGAAATCGGACAAACCGTTGAAGTGGAATTTTACCGAGGGGGCGAACCGCGAGTTGCCCAAATTGAAATGCAGCCCGCAAATAATGTGAGCGAAATGAATTAAGCGGAACAAATTAAATAGAGACTCTAACACGATATCAAATAACTAAAGATATCGTGTTTTTTCTTTATTTTCTGTTGATAAGAGGATAACTTGTGGTAAACTTTATGTAACTGTGGATAACTTCTGTAGAAAGTGGATAACAATAGGATTCGTAGAAAATAGTTATGCACACATTAAGAGAAAGTCTGTGCATTGTATGAAAATTAGTGATGAGAATCTCATTAAAATGTTCTACCTATAGGATTAGTAAGCTTGTACAACATCCACTGACATCTGTGGATAACCTGGGGACAACTCGTTTGGAACACGCGTTTGGCTCTCAGCTTTGAGCTTGATATGAATGGAATCAGTCGAAAAATAGTGTAAAAAAGTTGTGGACATGTGGATAACTCTGTTGATAACTTGACTAAAATAGTTCTTTACAATTTAGGAGGATATATGGAAATTACAATTATTGGTGTAGGAAAGCTGAAGGAAAAGTATTTGAAAGCGGGCATCGCCGAATATATCAAACGCATGAAACCTTATGCTTCGGTAAAAATTATCGAAGTTGCGGATGAGCCAGAACCGAATGCAGTCAGTGAGGCCAATATTTTAAAAATGAAAGAAATCGAAAGCGAACGAATTTTAGCAAAAATTCCTGAGCGAGCGCATGTGATCGCCTTGGATTTAAAAGGAAAAGCCCTCACCTCAGAAGCCTTCTCAAAGGAAATAAACGAAGCAATGACCTATGGCAGCAACCAAATCGCCTTCATCATCGGCGGATCGCATGGCCTGAGCCAAACTGTGCTCCATAAAACGAACCTAAAAATCTCCTTCGGGAAAATGACCTACCCCCATCAATTGATGCGGCTGATATTAATCGAGCAGATTTATCGGGCGTTTAAGATAATGCGGAATGAGCCTTACCATAAATAAGTGAGGTTTTTTCATAAAACCACAGCACAAGCTGATGCAGGTTCACTGGCTGATTTTAAAAGGTTGTCACATTTTGATACGAGTAGAAAGGGAGTTAATAATGTTAAAACAATTCTTCGAAGCATCATCGGAAAGTATGAAATTATACTTCGAACAAGTAACTTCACAAATAGATCATAGTGGAGAGAAAGGATCTGCAAGGGAAGAAAAAATTAAGGAGCTCTTAGAGAAATATCTTCCGAAGAAATACAGTTTGACAAATGGCACCATTACAAATTCAACGGATCAACAAAGTAGGCAAGTCGATATAATTATTCATGA
>JBHWQC010000168.1:0-3015 GCA_043425375.1 Atopostipes sp. | reverse complement strand
ATCTCAGCTTCATATTTTTCTCCGGGACGAGTCAATTTAATTGGTGAACACATTGATTACAACGGCGGTTACGTCTTTCCGTGTGCGATTACTCAGGGAACTTACGGAGTTGCCAGAAAACGAGAGGATAATATTGTACGTTGTTATTCTATTAACTTTCCTGATTTTGGACCTGTTGAATTTGACCTTGAGAATATTGTCTATGGTGAGGCCGATGAATGGGTGGAATATGTTAAAGGGATGGTTCAATTTACTTTGGAGGCCGGGCATCATATTGACAGAGGCTTCGATTTGGTGATTTATGGAAATATTCCAAACGGTGCCGGTTTATCTTCATCCGCTTCTTTAGAACTCTTGATAGGAGTGCTATTAGAAGATTTATATAAACTCGATATCAATCGCTTAGATTTTATTAAGATGGGCCAACGAGTTGAAAATGAAATAATCGGTGTAAATTCTGGTATTATGGATCAATTCGTGATTGGCAAAGGCCAAAAAGATATGGCCATATATTTAAATACAAATACCTTAGATTATGAATTGGTCCCAGCCGATTTTAAAGACAATGTCATTTAATTATGAATACCAATAAACGTCGAGAGTTGGCAGGATCAAAGTACAATCAGCGTCGACAAGAATGTGTAGAAGCCTTGGAGATTTTACAACAAGAAATAAATATTTCTACTCTTGGTGATTTAACAATTGAACAATTTGAGGAACATAAAAATGCCATAACGGATGAAATACTTTTACGTAGAGCTAGACATGTGGTGTACGAAAATGGGCGTGTTAGTGAAACAGTTAAAGTCTTACAGCGAGGGAACTTGGAGCGCTTTGGTGATTTGCTAACAGAATCACATATGAGTTTAAAAGAGGACTATGATATTACAGGCAATGAATTAGATACCTTAGTCGATGCAGCACTTTCTCAAGAAGCTGTTTTAGGGGCGCGAATGACAGGAACCGGAATGGGTGGTTGTGCGATAGCTTTGGTTAATAAAGAAAAAGTAACTGAAGTTATCGAAAACGTACAAGAAATTTACACGAATGAAATTGGTTACGAAGCAAATTTTTATGTCGCTGAAGTTGGCGATGGAGCAAAAGTTTTAAGTTAAGTGATTTTGACTAGAAGACTTGATAGGTTTATTAGGCATTGAATCCAGTTTACACGTATTGATTTAAAACTTAAAAAATACTCCTGTAAATTTCTATGCCACTAATTACATAGATAAGCTACAGGAGCTTTTTAATCCTTATTGATACTTCTCCAACACATATTTCGCAAGTTTCGCTTTTTCTAAATATTCAATGGGCGCAAGGAAAGTGACCGTCACGACTCCAGGATTTCGTCCGATATCGATTGAACCGGTAATTGTTGAACGATTCATAATTTCTTCAACTTGGACGTTGAATAATTCCGCCGCTCGATTTAAGCCATTATCTGTCGCTTCATTTAAGTTGGGTCCAGTCCCGATAAAGGAAACAGGGTAACTTTCTTCTAATTCTACGTCACCATGCATTTTACTTATTTCTTTAGCCTGCTTGCGTTCTTCTTCAGTCAACGGTTTTGCGAGATAAGGCAAGTCGTCTTCGTTGGGTAAGAGAATTGGGCCTTCAATATTTGCGTCCTTAATCACTTCTACGCGTAAGGTAACAATTCCGGAAACATCCGTTGTGTGACCGGCAATTTCACCATTTCCTTGCATCGCATGCATATCACCTAAATAGACGCCTCCACCCTCAACTTTCACAGGGGAGATAAGCACACTTCCTTGACGCACGCGGTTAATATCCATATGGCCGTCTGTGCGATCTTCAATTTCTTCTGCCGTCATTCCATATTCATGGCTGGCCCCAATTAGCGCTTGCGCAAAATCACCCGCATTATGGGAGTCAGGGAATGCACGAGAAGGAGTGGTTCCCAATTGGCCTAAAAAAGGTCGCATTCTTACAATCGCCCCTTGAATATCATGGGGTGCGAGAGTCACGATTGGATTTTGTATGGAGTTTTTCGGAACTTTCATGTACTCATGACTATTTTCAGCGACTTTCTCAGTTGCCTCTTTGTCTAACGTTACCCCTAGTTTCTTCTTCGTATCCAAGCCGATCGTATACCCATTCACTAAATCAAAAGGTAAGAAGGGCTCATCGCAATTTTTACATTTAATCGATTCTTTTCCAATGCCGTCGATATACGTTTCTGGATTCAACGTTCCACAATTTGGACATTTCGCATCTACAAAGGCATCATCCGTAAAATTCCCTTCTGTTGGAAGGTCACTGCCGGATGCGGTTACTAGTGAAGTGACTTGAATATTTTCAATGTAAATCGCAATCGCATCCCCTGGTTCTGCCCCTTCTACGTAAACAGGTTTTGTGACTTCGTGACCTCCTTTAAGGGCGGGGGTAATCATGGGCCCCCAACAACCAGGGGTCGTATTTGCAACAATATAGCCGCCATCGTTTACTCGATAAGCCATTTCTTCTTTTGGATTTAACACCCCGTCTGTAAATTGGTCAACATAGACAATATGGTTACTCATAGATATCCTCCTTAGAAAAAAGTAAGCGCTTTTATTTTATGTGACTAAAGGAATTGAGCACGGTTTTTATCTACATCTTTAAATTACCATTGTTTAGAATCTAAAGCAATGAAATACAATTGCAGTAGTAGAAATGAGGGAATGTATTAATTAAATGGTAGAATAGATACAAAGATGTAAGTGAAATTTAAAAAAGAAATCAGCGCAAAGGAGACTAAAAATGAAACTACTAAATTTCACTCAAAACAACAATCTGAAAATCGGTATTCAAACGGAAAAAGGGATTTTAGATTTACAAAGTGCAGGAGCCCGGTTGAATAAACAAGTCCCTGCAAGTATGGAACAATTGATTCTAACCAATGATTTAAATGAAATACCAGAAATTGTCAAACAAGCATTAAAAATTCCTGATGAATTCACTTTCTTTTCAGAAGAAGAAATCACCTATGCTCCAATCGTGGCGAATCCCGAA
>JBHWQC010000167.1:0-20316 GCA_043425375.1 Atopostipes sp. | reverse complement strand
ATTTGCATCGGTTAGCGAATACACACTGTGTCGATATGACACAAGGACAGGGGCGGCTCTTGTTTAAAAAGTTGGAGAAGAACATCGTTCCGTTTGTAAAAGAGGATATTTAGGTCTAAAAAAATACCTCCACTCACTAAGCGAGCAGAGGTATTTTATCTTCCTTATAAGGTATCTTCATATAATTCTAAATTGTCAGCCATATGGAAAGGTTCTTCTTCATTAATATGATCAAAGAACAAGACCCCATTTAAATGATCGATTTCATGTTGAATAACGATGGCAGGGTACCCTTCAAAACGCTTAGTTTGTCTATTGCCATCGACATCCTCATATTCGACAGTGATGCGTTTATGACGTGGTACAAAGCCTTCATAGACTTCATCAACGGAAAGACAGCCTTCACCCTCTTTTAAGGCGAGCTGCTTTACCGAGTGGCGCAAAATTCGAGGATTGATAAGCACTAAACTCAAGGGTTCATCCTCTGTTTCTCCACCGTCTGGAATATGGACCGCAAACATTTGCTTGGAAACATCTAACTGAGGGGCAGCTATCCCTACGCCTGGACGCAGCTGATATTTTTCAGCTATTTCAGGATCTTGACTGTTTACCAGAAAATCAATCATATCTTCAGAAAGCTTTTTTAATTCATCCGTTAATGGAAATTCAATTTTTTCTGCTTTTTTCCTTAACGTTGGATGGTAATCTCGAATCACATCATCCATAGTAATCATTTGTAACACTCCTTATCCATTGTACGAAAAATATTTTACCACAAGTGACAGCTATTTGCGACAGGATGCATTGGAATCTTTCCTTTGTTCATTGTGAACAAATGTTTTTAGTTATTCATCCCTTTCTCATCTAATTAAAGTTTAAACGAATCTTTTTATTGAAAAGAGAGAGGGCCTTAAATTTTCAACGTTTTAAGAAAGAATGAGAAGGTTTAAATAAAAATTAGTATGCGAACAGATTCACAAAATGTAACCGTTTAAAAAAAGACAGTGTAAAAACATGGGCATTGCTTGATTTATTAGTGATTCCATGTTAGTTTTAGAGGTGAAAAGCTACAAAAGATATTGCTTTTGCATGTTTTTTTGTGTGCATTTAATTATTTTAAGGAGAGGTATGGTTACAAATGGCAAACAACCCTTTAGATTTTGACAAACTTGTCGAATCCTACGGTGAACTATTTCCAATGGTTCAAATACTTGATAAAGATGGAAAAGTTGTAAACGAAGACTTGATTCCTGAATTATCAGATGAAGAACTTGTCGAATTAATGGAAAGAATGGTCTTTTCACGAGTGTTACACGAACGCTCAATGGCTTTATCAAGACAAGGACGCCTTGGTTTCTACGCACCTACAGCAGGTCAAGAAGCTTCACAACTAGCAAGTCACTATGCATTAGAACAACAAGACTGGATTTATCCAGGCTACCGTGATATCCCACAAATTATTATGCATGGTTTACCTATCTACAAAGCATTCCTATGGTCACGTGGACACGTGGGCGGAAACGACTATGATTTAGATGAAGTACATGTGATTCCACCACAAATTATTATTGGTGCACAGTACATTCAAGCAATGGGGAATGCAGTCGGTCAAAAATTAGCTGGTAAAGAAAATGAAGTCACAATCACGTATACAGGTGACGGTGGATCTTCACAAGGTGATGTGTACGAAGGAATCAACTTCGCAAGTCGTTACAAAGCACCTGTTATTTTTGTGATTCAAAACAACGGTTATGCAATCTCAACTCCACGAGACAAGCAAACAGCCGCTGAAACCTTAGCTCAAAAAGGTGTAGCAGCAGGAATTCCATCTGTTCAAGTAGACGGTATGGACCCATTAGCCGTATATACTGTAACAAAAGCGGCTCGTGATTGGGCGGTAGCTGGAAATGGACCAGTACTTATTGAAACAATCACCAACCGTTTTGGTCCTCACTCAACTTCAGGAGATGACCCAACACGTTACCGTTCAGAAGAGTCTTTTGACTACTGGGAGCAACGTGACCCGCTGATTCGTTTCCGTAATTACTTACAAGAGAAAGAATTATGGACTGAAGAACGTGAAGAAGAATTAATTGAAGAAGTCACAGAACAAGTGGCTGAAGCTGCCAAAGAAGCAGATAAAGTAGAAAAAATGACAATTACTGACAGTCTATCTTGGATGTTCGCAAATCCAGGTCAAAATATTACAGAACAAATTGAAAAATACGAAGCAAAGGAGAGTAAATAATCATGGCGCAACAACTTAATATGGTTTCTGCAATTACTCAAGCCTTAGAACAAGAAATGGAACAAGATGAGAAGGTTTTAGTATTTGGAGAAGACGTTGGTGTCAACGGTGGTGTTTTCCGTGCCACGGATGGATTAGTCGATAAATTTGGTGAAGAACGCGTAAGTGATACACCGTTATCTGAGTCTGCTATCGGTGGTATGGCTTTCGGGTTAGCCGTTCAAGGCTTCCGTCCAGTGATGGAAATCCAATTCTTTGGTTTCGTATTTGAAGTCATGGACTCGATCGTGGGTCAAATTTCACGTCAGCGTTTCCGTATGGGTGGAAACTTAGACATGCCTGTTGTCATTCGTTCACCATTTGGTGGAGGCGTAAAAACGCCAGAAATGCACGCAGACAGTTTAGAAGGTTTAATGGCTCAATCGCCAGGACTAAAAGTTGTCATCCCTTCAAGCCCTTACGATGCAAAAGGACTACTTACAGCAGCCCTTCGTGATAACGATCCTGTAGTATTCTTAGAGCATATGAAACTGTACCGTTCATTCCGTGAAGATGTTCCAGAAGAACAGTACGAGTTGGAATTAGGGAAAGCAAACGTAGCTCGTGAAGGATCTGACGTAACGGTTGTATCATACGGATACATGGTTCGTGAAGCACTGAAAGCAGCAGAACAATTAGAAGAAGACGGTGTATCAGTAGAAGTTGTAGATTTACGTACGGTCTCACCAGTAGACTACGAAACAGTCGTTGCCTCTGTTGAAAAAACTGGCCGTATGGTGTTTGTCCAAGAAGCACAACGTCAAGCGGGTGTTGGAAACACAGTGATTTCTGAAGTTTCACAGCGTGCAATTCTTTCATTGAAAGCTCCTATTTCCTTTGTCTCTTCACCAGATACGATTTACCCATTTGCTCAAATGGAAAACGACTGGTTGCCAGATGCAAATGATATTAAAGAAGCAATCACTGAAACAACAGACTTTTAATCTCTATTTACAATAAAATACAAAGTAAAGGAATCGGAGATACTGACTTATAGTATCTCTTGATTACTTTACGATTGAAAAACGAATGTTAGAATTCGAACTCATTAAAAGAAGGGAAGAATGAATAAAATGGCTTTTACATTTAAATTTCCTGACGTCGGAGAAGGAATGGCTGAAGGTGAAATCGTAGATTGGCTAGTGGCTGTAGGAGATGAAGTTTCCGAAGGTGACTCAGTCGCTGAAATTCAAAACGATAAGTCGGTTGAAGAAATTGCAGCGCCAGTTTCAGGTACAATTCAAGAAATCTTAGCTGAAGCAGGTGATGTTGTAAACGTTGATCAACCAATTTTAGTGATTGATGATGGTTCTGAGGGAGAAGCTCCAGATACTCAAGCCGATGCACCAGTAGAAGAAGCTGAAGAAGAACCAGCAGAAGCCCAAGAAATCACCCAAGATGCAGCGGATGAAGCAACGTCATCAGGTGTTGTAGCGACTTCTGATCCAAATAAAATGGTTTTAGCTATGCCATCGGTCCGTCAATTCGCACGTGAAAATGACGTAGACATCAGCTTAGTCGAACCAACAGGTAAGGGTGGACGTGTAACAAAAGAAGACATCGAAAACTTTGTATCAACTGGCGGAGCTTCAGCTGCCTCTCAAACAGAAGAAACTTCAGCCTCTGCACCAGCAGCATCAGGCGAAACACAAACAGTTGGCGGAATCGAAGTAGGTCCTTACAAGTCTGGTCGTTCAGACGAAGAAACGCGTGAGGCAATGTCAATGACTCGTCGTGCAATTGCAAGAGCAATGACGAAGAGTGCAACAGTGATTCCTTCATTCGCATTATTTGATGAAGTGGTTGTAGATGAATTATGGGCTCACCGTAAGAAGTTCAAAGATGTTGCTGCTGAACAAGGTACAAAACTGACATTCTTGCCATACATCGTTAAAGCGGTTGTTGCAATGATGAAAGAATTCCCTGTATTCAACGCATCTTTAGATGATACAACAGACGAAGTTGTTTACAAGCACTACTACAACGTAGGTATTGCTACAGATACAGATAACGGTCTATATGTGCCAGTGATTCAAGATGCAGACAGCAAACCAATGTTTGATGTCGCAGATGAAATTATTGAACTATCGACAAAAGCACACGATCAAAAACTAAGCGGTGCAGACATGTCTGACGGATCCATTTCAATTTCAAACATTGGTTCAGTTGGCGGTGCACACTTCACACCAATCATTAACCACCCAGAATCAGCTATTGTTGGGGTAGGTATTATCTCTGATAAGCCTGTCGTTAATGCGGAAGGTGAAATTGTCGTTTCAAAAGTCTTAGACTTATCATTAGTTGTTGACCACCGTATTATTGATGGTGCAGTTGCACAACAAGCAATGAACTACTTGAAACAATTATTGTCAGACCCTGAATTATTACTGATGAAAGGTTAAGGTGAACGTTTAATGGTTGTTGGAGATATGTCAATTGAACTAGATACAGTTGTTGTAGGTTCTGGTCCTGGAGGATATGTAGCAGCGATTCGTGCCGCTCAAATGGGACAAGAAGTAGCAATTGTTGAAAAAGAATTTATCGGCGGCGTATGCTTGAACGTGGGATGTATTCCATCAAAAGCACTTATCACTGCTGGTGAAAAATACCAACAAGCTCGAGGTTCAGAAGTTTTCGGTATTTCAACTGAAAATGTTCAAATCGACTGGGCAAAAACACAAGAATGGAAACAAGAACAAGTGGTTAACCGTCTCACTTCAGGAGTAGAAATGCTGCTTAAGAAAAACAAAGTAGAAATTCTTGAAGGGGAAGCCTTCTTCGTAGATACACATAACCTGCGTGTTATGCAAGAAGATAGTGCTCAAACCTATACGTTTAATAATGCGATTGTGGCAACAGGTTCTCGTCCAATCGAATTAAAAGGTTTCGAATGGAGTGACCGCATTTTAGGTTCAACAGGTGCTTTAGCACTTGACGAAATCCCTGAAACATTAACGGTTATCGGTGGAGGATATATTGGTTCTGAATTAGCAGGTGTATTCGCTGGTTTAGGGACAAAAGTAACGATTCTTGAAGGATTAGACTCCATCTTAGCTGGCTTTGACAAAGATATGGTTAAACTTGTTGAGAAAGAATTCAAGAATAACAATGCAGAAATTATCACAAATGCTATGGCTAAAGGTGCTGAAGAGACGGATTCTGGCGTAACGGTTACTTATGAAGTAGACGGCAAAGAAGAAACCGTTGAATCGGATTACGTACTGGTTACTGTCGGTCGTCGTCCAAACACAGATGAGATTGGTTTAGATATCGCTGGTGTTGAAGTAGACGAACGCGGACTTGTAAAAGTAGACGAACAAGGTCGTTCAGTCAGTGCAGATAGTATTTACGCGATTGGAGATATTGTTCCAGGTGCTGCATTGGCGCATAAAGCTTCTTACGAAGGTAAAATTGCGGCAGAAGCCATCTCTGGTAAAAAAGTCGCGGTAGACTACCGTGCAATGCCAGCTGTTGCCTTTACGCATCCTGAAATTGCTTCTGTTGGTTACACAGCGGATGAAGCAAAAGAAGCGGGATTAGAAGTATCCGCAACAAAATTCCCATTAGGCGGTAACGGACGTGCCATCTCTATGGACCGTACGGAAGGTTTTGTCCGCTTAATCACAACGAAAGAAGACCATGTCATCGTTGGTGCACAAGTTGCAGGGATTAACGCTTCTGACTTGATTGCTGAATTAAGTCTTGCGGTTGAAAGTGGTATGAATGCCGAAGACATCGCGCTTACCATTCATGCACACCCAACATTAGCTGAATCTGTGATGGATGCAGCAGAAGGTGCACTTGGCTTGCCAATTCACATGTAATCAACGTTACTCGTTAAAAAGTAAAAGACTGAAGGTCTAAACAGATCTTCAGTTTTTTATTTTGTCGTTTTTTACAAACCTTTGGAATTATGCTATCTTTGAATAGACAACAAATGATTTATTCACTAAAGATGGGAGCTACAAAGATGTCAGTCATTGAAAAAAGGGACACTTTAATAAAAGAATGGTTAGAGAAAGCAGCCATAGATATTGAAGAAGCCCTGGAGCAAGAATTGGATATTGAAACAAAAACGAGTCGAACAGATTTGGTCACAAATATGGATCGGCAAATTGAAGAACGCTTCGTGAAACAAATTAAAAAGCATTTTCCAGAAGATAAAATTGTTAGTGAAGAAGGGTTTGGCGATGACATCGACTCGATAGACTGGGACGCTGATACTGTCTGGTTTTTAGATCCAATTGATGGGACCTTGAACTTTGTCTTACAAAAGGAAAATTTTGCTATTATGCTGGCCGTCTACGAAAAAGGAATAGGTCAACAAGCCTATATTTACGATGTAAAAAAAGAACACTTGTATTGGGCAATTAAAGGAAAAGGTGTTTATTGTAACGACCAATTACTTCCAAAAATAAAAAATATCCCGCTAAAAGACGGTTTATTTGCTTCAAACAGTATGTACCTTTCTGAAGAACAAGTCGTTATTAATGCAGAAATTACGAAACGGTCTATGGGCGTTCGTACTATCGGCTCAGCAGGCATTGAAGCCACAGAAATTGTGAAAGGAAGCACTGTTGCCTATGTGTCCTTTGGATTAAAACCTTGGGATATTGCACCAGGACTGATGATGATTGAAGAAAATGGGGGTATTTTGACGACATTTCAAGGGGAACCAATTAATTTATTGCAAACAAACCCGACGATTATGGGGACGCCGGCCGCAAATGAAGAAATCCGCCAGCTGCTAAAAAATAAAAAATAAATATTGTGTTTCACTATGAAAGCTGTTAAACTACCTAAGTATTTTTTACTGATTACATAAAGTAATCGGATTGAGGAGATTTTATTAAATATGAATACGAGAAATGATTTAAGAAACATTGCAATTATTGCCCACGTTGACCATGGAAAAACCACATTGGTTGACCAACTACTTTCACAATCCACTACATTAGATTCACACAGTCAACTAGAAGATCGTGCAATGGATTCTGACGCACTTGAAAAAGAACGAGGCATCACGATTCTATCTAAAAACACCGGTGTACGATACAAAGATCATATTATCAATATCTTAGATACACCCGGACACGCGGACTTTGGTGGCGAAGTAGAGCGTATTATGAAAATGGTAGACGGGGTTATTTTGGTTGTTGACTCAGCGGAAGGGCCTATGCCACAAACGCGCTTTGTATTACAAAAAGCACTTGATCAACAAATTCAACCGGTTGTGGTTGTTAATAAAATTGATAAACCTTCTGCTCAACCAGAAAAAGTGATCGACCAAGTATTAGACCTCTTTATTGAATTGGATGCAGACGACGATCAATTAGAATTTCCAGTCGTTTATGCTTCAGCAATTAACGGAACAAGCAGTTATTCGTCTGATCCAGCTGATCAAGAACCGACCTTTGACCCAATTTTTGAAACCATTTTAAAAGAAATTCCAGCACCTATCGATAATAGTGATGAGCCGCTTCAATTTCAAGTGTCTCTTTTGGATTACAACGATTATGTGGGACGAGTCGGAATCGGGCGTGTGTTTAGAGGCGAAATCAATGTTGGAGACAACGTCAGTTTAAACAAATTGGACGGGACAGCCAAGAGTTTCCGTGTCACAAAATTATTTGGCTTCTTTGGTCTTGAACGCCGTGAAATAGAATCGGCAAAAGCGGGAGATATTGTAGCAGTATCTGGTTTTGAAGACATCAATGTAGGCGAAACGGTGACACCAACGGATCATTTAGATCCCCTGCCAGTTTTACACATTGATGAGCCGACTCTTCAAATGACATTTGCGGTCAATAACTCACCCTTTGCTGGACGGGAAGGGAAATGGGTCACTTCAAGTAAAATTGAAGAAAGACTGCAAACCCAGCTGCAAACGGACGTGTCTTTAAAAGTTGAACCGACTGATTCACCGGATGCCTGGATGGTTTCTGGACGTGGCGAGTTGCATTTGTCCATCTTAATTGAAAATATGCGTCGTGAAGGTTTTGAGTTGCAAGTCTCAAAACCGAAAGTTATTACCCGTGAAATTGATGGGGTCTTATGTGAACCTTTTGAAGATATCCAAATCGATACACCAGAAGAGTACATGGGTGCGGTGATAGAACGCTTAAGTGCCCGTAAAGCGGTTATGCAAGAAATGGAAAACCCGGGCACAGGGACCGTTCGTTTATTCTTCCAAGCACCGTCTCGTGGACTCATAGGTTTTACCAATGAATTTTTAACGATCACACATGGGTATGGCATTATGAACCATTCATTTAGTGAATACCTTCCTGCAATCAAAGAAGAAATTACAGGCCGTCGAAATGGATCGTTGGTTTCTACCGATAACGGGAAAGCCACCACATACAGTATTATGAACTTAGAAGATCGCGGCACGATCTTTGTGGAGCCGGGAACGGAAGTTTATGAGGGTATGATTGTTGGTGAAAACAACCGTGAAGAGGATTTAGCGATTAACTTAACCAAACAAAAACAAAAAACCAACGTGCGTTCAGCCAATAAAGACCAAACGAATGTGATTAAAGAACCTAGAAAACTAACACTCGAAGAATCGATGAACTTTATTGCCGACGACGAGTATTGTGAAGTAACACCAGAATCGATACGTATGCGTAAAATGATTTTAGATTCCAACCAACGTGCAAAAGCGAATAAAAACAAAAAGAAATAACCATTTCGGGTCTGGAGAAATCTCTCAAAATAGCTACTATTTTGAGAGATTTTTAATATTCTTTGCTATAATAGACAAGATGACTATCAAAGAAAGAGCGATTAAAATGAGTGACTTAAAAAATATCAATACAGAGTCAAAATTTGAAGGGCGCACTGGTGTAGTCGTTTGGCTAAAATCTAAACGCAACGTGAAGCGTCTGATGAATTATGGCCTCCTTCATTATGTATCCAATAAAATGAATTATGCTTTAGTTTACGTCAACACAGAGACTTTGGATAAAACAATCGAGCGATTGCAGCAGGAAAATGAAGTGCAGTCGGTAGAAATCTCGCCATTGAAGGAGTTACCGATTACCTATGATTCTGTCTTAGACGAGATGACAAAAGAAATTGAAGAGAAAAAGAAGAAAGACAAGTTGGAGCCTTTTCCTCCTTCTTCAGATTTTCCTTCTTTAAACGAGGGAGGAGACGAGTGAATGCGAATTATTGCAGGTGAATATGGCGGTCGACCGCTAGAAAGCTTACCAGGAGATCATACCCGGCCTACCGGTGATAAATTAAAAGAAACCTTGTTCAATATTATCGGGCCTTATTTTCGAGGGGGTAACGTCCTTGATTTATATGCGGGCAGTGGTGCTTTAGGTATAGAAGCTGTATCCCGTGGAATGGATCAGGCGGTTTTAGTCGACAGAAGCAAAACAGCCATTGAAGTGATTCAAAAAAATATTGAGATGACAAAAGAAGCGAAAAAATTCGAAGTGATGCAGACATCTGCAGATGCCGCATTGAGTCAACTGGCTGCGCGGCATGAAACCTTTAAATTAATTTTTTTAGATCCGCCTTATGCCAAACAAACGATTAAACAAGATATCGAACAGTTAGTTCAAAAAGAATTACTGGCTGAGGTGGCGTTGATTGTTTGTGAAACGGCCAAAGAAGTCGAACTTCCTCAGTCCATTGACGAAGTTGAAGTATGGCAAGAGCGTGAATATGGAAAAGTAAAACTCACGATTTATCAAAAAGGAGTCAACTAATATGTCAATAGCCATTTATGCAGGGAGTTTTGATCCATTTACGATGGGGCATTTTGATATTTTAACCAGAGCCTCAAAAATGTTTGAAGAGGTAATTGTTGCGATTGGCACGAACACCTCAAAAAAATCCTTATTTACACCAGAGGAAAAGTTGGAAATGATTCAGGAAGTTATCGAGGATAGTCCCCTGGAAAACGTCCGTGTGATTTTACATGCGGATGGTTTGACTGTTGATTTGGCCAAAAGAGAAGGCGCAAATGCGATGCTGCGTGGCATCCGAACAGTTGAAGATATGGAATATGAAATGGCGATTGCCGCCATGAATAAAACGCAAGCGTCAGACATTGAGACGGTTTTTTTGATGGCAAGTGAGAAGTATCGCTTTTTAAGCTCTTCTTTGTTAAAAGAGATCGCCCAATTTCACGGGGACATTGAAGGAATGGTTCCGGACAAAATTGCTGAACGGATGAGAAAAAAATACCAGTAATGAAACGAGAAATTGAGAGGATTGTATGAAGAAATTACCTACATGGCTAAAAGCCTTACTCATTATAATCGCCGTCTATCTTTTTGCTTTTCAACCCATTCCTTACTACGTGGAAAGCCCGGGTCGGGCCTTTGGTTTGGACGATATGGTAAAGATTGGGGATGAATACGGTGAGAATGCGGGAGAGTTTTATTTAACAACTGTCGGGGTCCAGCAAGTGTCGCCGATGACAGCTTTATTAAGTATTCGCCCTTTTCATGATTTACTGAGTGAACAGGCCTTGTTTGGAGACATCCAGAATTTTGAAGCTTACGATACCATTCAGCAATACTATATGGAAAGTTCTGGCAATACGGCCATTCAAGTCGCCTTTGAAGCGGCAGGCTACCCATATGAGTTGGAATTTAATGGGGTATATGTGTTGCAGGTCTTAGAAGCGTCTGATTTCGCCGAGGAATTGCAAGTCGGCGACACGGTGAAAGCTGTAGATGGCAACTACTTTCAAAGCTCACATGATTTTATTGATTATATTTCCCAACGAAAAGCAGGGGACACAGTCGATATTCTTTATGAACGAGAAGGTGAGTTGCACGAAGCAGTTGGGGATTTGATTCTTCTTGAATCAGGTATGCCTGGTATTGGGATTGGCTTGGTGGACGATACTACCCTGTACACGGAGCCTGAAGTTGAAATCCATGCTGGTGGTATTGGCGGGCCATCCGCTGGCTTAATGTTTTCTTTGCAGATTTACAATGCCTTGGTCGACGGCAATTTACTGGGGGATTATAAAATTGCCGGAACGGGAACTATTGCGCCCGATGGAGTCGTTGGGCGAATTGGCGGGATTGATAAAAAAATCGTAGCGGCGGATGACGAAGGTGTTGACTACTTTTTAGCGCCGGACGATGATATCCCCACAGAAGCGCTCGAAATGTTTCCCGATTTACAGACAAATCATGAAGAAGCAGTTGAGGCAGCTGAGCTAATTGAGACGGATATGGAAGTCATACCGATCCGCACCTTTAGTGAAGCAGTTGAGTTTTTAGGAGAGCTGCCGCAAAAAGAGGAGGCAACACACACCTCATCACCACCTTTTACTCGATTATTACATGCGGATGATCTAAAGATCGCCCTTCCTTAAATGAGGAGCTGTTTTTTCTTGTATAAGGAATTAAGAAGAAGTAAAATAGAATCAGTAGTTTCAAAGGAGGGTTTTTATGCAGCCGGTCGCAATTGAGATGAGTGGTCTAAATAGAGCAAAAACCTTCTCGCATAAGACATTTGAGTGCTTACTGTAAGCGAAAGCAGATAAGACGCAACCTGTCCTAAACGGTGGGTTGCGTTTTTTGATTCTTTTATTTAAAGCGTTTTTTTATCAATCAGAAAGAAGTGACGGCTATGTTTCAGGTAATCTTTAAATTAAAGAATTTTTTCAAGCAGTATAAAAAGCAATATGTGGTTTCTTTTATCACCATGGTATTCAGTAATTTATTACGCGTTTTATTGCCTTATATCATTGGTCTAGTGATTGATTTGATGTTAAATGGTGCGTTGTCATACGGAATTTTAAGCCAATGGCTGTTTATTTTTGTATTGAGCGTCATCGGCTCTTATTTACTGGAATTTACCTGGTCTTATTATATTTTTACAGGGGCGGCTCAGCTTCAACGGCGTATGCGCAAAGAATTAATGGATTCCTTTTTAGAGCGTCGGGCTATTTTTTATGAGAAATTCCGTGTTGGCGACCTTTTAGCCCGATCCACACAAGATGTCCGTTCCATTGCTGAGACAGCGGGTTTTGGCATGATGATTCTTATGGACTCGTCCATTTTTCTTCTGATCATTGTCACTGTGATGAGTGTGACGATCTCTTGGCGTCTCACGCTCTTTAGTATGTTGCCTTTGGTGATTTTAACTTATGCTTTTGGTAAAGTGGGTAATTTGGTTGAGAAGCGCTATACCATTTCACAAGAAGCCTTCTCGTCTTTAAATAACGATGTCCTTGAAGTGGTTGATGGCGTTCGAGTAATTCGGGCTTATGTGAAAGAACAAGCCTACATTGAAAAATTTCGAAACCAGACGGAAGATTTGTTGGAGAAAAACAATAAAGTGGCAGAAGCGAATGCTTTGTTTATGCCGGCAGTCAAGCTGTTCACCTCCCTCAGCACAGTGATTTCATTCGGTTATGGGGCCTTTTTAGTGGCGAATGGACAGCTGACGGTTGGGGACATCGTCGCCTTTCAGTTGTATTTGTCGATGCTTGTCTGGCCCATCATCTCCATTGGTGAGTTGACGAATGTATTGCGGCAAGGAAGTGCATCGATGCAGCGGGTGGAGACCTTGCTGAGGACAACCGATGAAATGGAAGAAGATGGCAAACGGACAGTGGACGAGTCGGGCGATATTTTGATGGATAACTTGCAATTCCAATATCCAACCAGTGAACACAAAAATCTTAAAGACATTCATTTCCAGGTACCGCCAGGGAAGCTGGTCGGTATTGTCGGTAAAACTGGGGCAGGAAAGACCACTTTGCTTCGCCAATTGCTAAGACAGTATCCATTGGGAGAAGGGGCATTTTTATATGGCGACCACACCATTCTTGACTATCAAAGAAAAGAATTGCAAGGATTAATCGGTTATGTGCCGCAAGAGCATATTTTGTTTTCTAGAAGTGTGCGCGACAATATTTTATTTGGGAAGCCGGAAGCGACGGAAGAAGAAATTTTAGAAAGTGTGCGTATCGCTTCTTTTGAAGAAGATCTAAAGCATATGCCAAAAGGATTGGATACTTTGGTTGGGGAAAAAGGTGTTTCTATTTCAGGTGGACAAAAGCAGCGAATTTCCTTGGCGCGAGCGCTGATAAAAGATCCCGAAATTTTAATTCTAGATGATTCTTTATCGGCTGTTGATGCAAAGACCGAACAACATATTATTCAAAATATCCAAAAGAATCGGACCGATAAAACGACCATTATTTCAACACATCGTTTGTCTGCAATTAAAGAGGCGGATGAAATCATTGTTTTAGAAGATGGTGAGATTACCGAAAGAGGTACGCATGCTGAGTTGATTGCACAACAGGGCTGGTATTATGAACAATCGGTTCGCCAGGCCTTGAAAGAAGGTGGCGCACAATGAGAACTGTTGGACGATTATTGTCTTATATGAGATATGAAAAAATACAATTTGCGCTTGGTTTTCTATTTTTAGTCGTAGCGGTGGCGACTGATTTAACGGCGCCCTTAATTGCGCAACGTGTCATTGATCATGTGATTACCCCAGCCGCAGCGGATGGGGTATTATTTACAGATGTTTTGCTTCGTCTGTTGTTTCTGTTTTCTTTATTTATGCTAGCAACCAGCAGTTTACGTTTTTTTAGTTATTTAGTACTGACAAAGGCAGCGAATGGGATTATTAAACGCATTCGGGATGAAGCATATTGTCATCTGCAAAAATTACCGATTCACTACTTTGACAATCTGCCAGCAGGGAAAGTCGTTTCATGCATTACCAACGATACTGAGGTGTTGCGTCAACAATTTTATGTCACAACCATCAGCAATATTCTCTTAAATACGGTTTATTTAGTCGGGACCTACTTAGCGATTGCTCGGCTGCATACCGGGTTAGGGCTGGCTTTTTTAGTCTTAATTCCTTTGATGCTTGTTTGGTATAAACTTTACAGCACACGGGCAAGTGCCCTCAGTCGCAAGGAACGTGAGCTGAATAGTGAAATCAATGCCAAAATGAATGAGTCGGTACAAGGCATGTCGATTATTCAAACGTTTCAACAAGAAGATACCATTCGCGAAGAGTTTCAAGTTATTAACGACGAGTGGTTTGAAACGGAAAGGAAATATGTATTGCTCGATTCGGCCGCACAATTTACGTTAGGCGCTTTGCTTCGCCATATTGCCTTGCTGCTCTTAACGGTCTTTTTTGCGACGCGGTATTTAGAAGGGATTCTTGGTATTTCCGTGGGAGTTTTGTATGTTTTTGTCGACTACACCACCAGGATTTTCAATCCGATTCAAGGCATCATCCAGCAAATGTCTTTCGTCCAGCAAGCCATTGCAGCTGGTGAGCGTGTATTTGAGTTGCAAGATACGCCGGCAGAAGTGGAATTCGAAAAGTCACTTAAGGTTTCCGCTGGGGAAGTCTCTTTTGAACATGTCGATTTTGGTTATAAAAAAAATCAAAGGGTTTTAAAAGATATCCATTTTACGGCGAAACCCGGAGAGACGGTCGCTTTGGTCGGACACACGGGGTCAGGAAAAAGCTCAATGATGAATCTGCTCTTTCGCTTTTATGATCCAAGTGACGGACGGATTTTAATCGATGGGCAAGAGACAACACAGTTTTCAAGACAAAGCGTGCGGTCCGAGATGGGAATCGTCTTGCAAGATCCTTTTATTTTTTCAGGGACCTTGTTGTCCAATATTACGTTAGAGGAGCCAAAGATTAGCCGAGAAAGAGCACAAGCAGCGCTGATTGAAGTCGGAGGCGAGCGTCTCTTAAAGCAACTGCCAAAAGGGTTAGATGAACCGATTGTGGAAAAAGGGGGTACACTCAGTTCGGGCCAACGCCAACTCATTTCCTTTGCTAGGGCATTAGCTTTTAACCCGCGTATTTTGATTTTGGATGAAGCCACTTCGTCAATCGATACGGAGACGGAAGAGCTGATTCAACAAGCGATGGAGGTCTTGAAAGAGGGACGGACGACTTTTATTATTGCACACCGTTTGTCGACGATTCAACATGCTGATCAGATTTTAGTGCTGGCGGATGGAGAAATTTTAGAAAGAGGGAATCACGAATCATTACTGCTAAATGATAGCGTATATGCGGAAATGTATCGATTACAGAATAAAAATTAACGCTATAATTGAGTACAGTGGAGCTAAAAAGTTTAATAAAGATTTGAATATATTATACCCGCTGTTAAACGCTCCCATAGTAACGTAAATAAAAATCAATGGATATAATCAATTAAAACCTTATATTATCAAGGATAAGCAGCTATTTCCGAATTGGGAGTACTGCTTTTTTTGTATTTTTTAAAAATAATTTCGCGGAAATCGAAAAAAAAGGGGAATATATATAATAGAGGGGTAAATATAAAGTAGGTGAAAAAATGGAAAAATGGAAATCTCTACTAGAAGAACATATGCAAACAATTTTTCTGCTTCTTGTCGGTTTGCTTTTGTTGTTGTCTGGTATTCTCGTTTGGCAACTGTTTCAGTCGGAACCAAAAGAAGAGGCGCCGGGGATTGATCTGCATGCTGAACTGCTGGCTGAAGCGACTGAGGAGACTACAGTTTCTGAAGAAGAAATACCAGAAGAAAAATTAGCAGTCGAAGAGTCACAAGAAATTATAGTCGATGTAAAAGGAGCGGTACATGCGCCTGGTGTCTACACGATGGCTGATCATCATCGGGTCATTGACGCTGTTAAGAAAGCAGGGGGGTTTAGTGACGAGGCAGAGCAAAACGCGGTCAATCTCGCAAAAGTCGTTGAGGATCAAATGGTGATTTACATTCCAAAGGTGGGAGAAGAGGAACTGCAGTCCACTGTGTTAAATGAGGCCAGCGTAAGTGCAGAAGAACCAGAAACGAGTGAAGCGCTGATTGATATCAATCATGCCCAAAAAGAAGCCTTAATGACGTTAAATGGGATTGGCAGCTCAAAAGCAGACAGCATCCTCAGCTACCGCGAAGAACATGGGCTCTTTCAAACTATTGAAGACATCAAAAAGGTATCCGGCATTGGTGATGCAACGTATGAAAACTTAAAAGATGACATCACCGTTTCTCCTTAAAAAATGCCAGTGAGAAATTGCGGGAACCCGTTTCCTCTAGTATAATTGAGGTAATCGTTAACCGAACTTATCTTTTACACACTGGAGGGTTTCATTATGGAAAATCGGATTCCTTGGGATCAATATTTTATGTCACAAAGTTTACTCTTGTCTACACGCAGTACTTGTACTCGCTTGGCAGTTGGCGCGACGATTGTTCGCGATCGAAGGGTGATTTCTGGCGGTTACAATGGCTCTGTAAGCGGCGATGTGCATTGTACCGATGTGGGCTGTTATATGGTAGATGGACACTGCATTCGGACAATCCACGCAGAAGTTAATGCTATTTTGCAATGTGCAAAATTTGGTGTGCCCACAAAAGGGGCGGATATTTACGTGTCTTACTTTCCTTGTCTGCAATGTACAAAAACGATTATACAAGCCGGCATTAAAAACCTTTATTATTTACATGATTACAGAACCAGCGAGTATGCCAAAGAGTTGCTTGAACATGCAGGCATTTCACTGATTCAAGTCGAAATGCCGGATGACTTCTTTGCGCAAATTCACGAAAGCTTTTCACACTAAATGAAATGAGGAATGCGGATGACCGACAGACTCTGGATTTTTCCAGCGCTTCTCTGTGCGATAATCTCTTTCACTTTTTCAGAGGGCATGAATTCCCTAGGTCTTTTGCTGTGCGGCCTTTGGCTCATTCGCATCCTCTTTTTAAAACAGCGGGGGCTCTTTTTTCTGTCACTAAGCATAGGCTTCCTCTTTACATTGACTTTATTTTTACATGTCTCCACTAATCAGACGCACCTTGATGCAAAAGAAAAGCAGTTTGTGTTTTATCCCAAACAAACCACCATCCAAATTGATGGCGATCAAATGCGGATGGAAGGTGCAGTACTTTTTGGTGAAATGGAAGAGGCGACTATCCTTTCGTATACGTTTCAAACAGAAGAAGAAAAAGAAAAATGGCTTCATTCACCGCCGACTGCCCATTTATACATCGAAGGCGAACTGGTTGAACCCGCGAAGCCTTCTAATTTTTACCAATTTAATTACCGAAAGTACTTGAAACGAAAAAAGGTTCATTGGCAATTAAGGGCAGCATCTATTCAAACGGTAGACTCTCCAAGCCTTGTAAAGCCACACTTCCATTTTATCGAAGCTGTACGACAAGCTATTTTTGCAGGCATCGATCGAGTCTTTAATGAAACGGTCGGTAGCTACATCCGCATACTGTTTTTTGCGGACGATCGCGACTTTTCTGATGAAGCCCTGCAGCAGTATCGAGCCCTTGGTGTGGTTCATTTGTTCAGCATTTCGGGCTTTCATATTTCTTATTTGGCCCAACTCCTGCGCAAAGGGTTCCTGCGTATTGGCGTCACCCATGAGCGGACAAATCTAGCTTTGGTCTTTTTATTGCCTTTATATGGCTTTTTGGCGGGTTTTGGCATCAGTGTCTTTCGAGCGGTGTGTCAAAATGTCTTTTTAACGGTGAGTCGTTTGCGCAAACAGCCTATGGATACGGTAGATGCCTGGGCGTTAACGATGCTGTTGGCCTTGTTTTTAAACCCGTATATTATTTACCAGATTGCTTTTCAATTGAGTTATTTATTAAGTGGGCTTTTTATTTTGATGGGCAAACAAAAGTGGATAAGTGACTTGCCGCCTATTTTCTCAGCCTTCTTGTTTTCAGCTTTAAGCTTTTTGGGAAGTTTGCCTATTTTAACGGTCCACTTCTTTGAAATTTCTTGGGTGACAGTGTGGGCGAATCTGCTTTTTATTCCCTTTTTTACTTCTCTCTTTTTTCCAGCCTTGCTTTTATTGTTTTTCGTTGCCATCTTTTTTTGGACAACGCCAGTGTTTGATTTTTTTCAATTGCTGATGACATTATTGATTGAAACCATCGAACAATTGTTGACGATAGTCAATGAAGCTTTTGATTTCTCACTAGTCACCGGTCGTTTGCCCGCGATGATCCTCTTAATGCTTATCCTCTGCATTTTCACGGTTGTCAAAAGCATAGAAAACAGACGGCGAATCTCTGTCTTGTCATTAATCGGACTTGTCTTTTGTTTATTTTATTATCAAATTGTCCCTTTAGGATATGTTGCCATGTTAGATGTCGGCCAAGGCGAGTCCATTGTGATTAGAGATCCGCAAAGCAAGAAAGTCACGCTGATTGATACCGGCGGGCAAGTGCAGTGGGGAGAGCGGGAAGACTGGCAAATCCGAGAAGAACCGTTTTCAATTGGAGCGGATCAAGTTGTGCCGGCATTAAAAGCACTTGGAATTTCTGAAATTGACCGTTTATACCTCACTCATGCCGATGTAGACCATTTTGGTGAAATGAGAAGCATCGGTGAGCAGCTAACCATAAAAGAAGTGGCTGGCAGCTTGGAGACACTGAGCCAAGAATCGGTCCTCGAACAACTACACACCTTGCCGCAAGCTAACCTGGTTCTTTTAAACGAGTCACAGAAAATGGAGTATCCAACTCATGAATCGGTCGCCATTTTACCGATGGAAAATTCAGACAGTAAAAATAACCAGTCGCTGGTTTTATATGTTAAACTAGGAGAAGATACTTGGTTGTTTACAGGAGACATCGAAAAAGAAGCCGAACAGCAATTGATTCAACGTTATCCAAATTTACATGCCGATTATTTAAAAGTAGCCCACCACGGCAGTCAAACCTCTTCGACAACAGCGTTCCTTGAACATGTGCAGCCAAGTGAGGCTTGGATATCGGCCGGGAAACAAAATACCTTTGGTCATCCGAATAAAGAGGTTATTGAGCGCTTGAGAGAAAAACAAGTAGCCATCTATACCACAAGCGAACAAGGGGCGTTGATGAAATGGTATATTAAATTGCCGGGAGTTAACACTTGGCGTTCGGCTTTTAAAACAGTACATACGAATTGGGAGATACCATGAAAAAAATCCAAAATGAACTACAAAATATTCAACAAGGGAATTTTAAGCCCATTTACTTGGTGTTAGGAGAAGAACGTTATTTCCTTGAACAGATCCGAGAAAACTTAATCGAACATGCTTTGGACGAAGAATCCTTGGATTTAAATTTTTCCACTTTTGACATGGAAGAACAGTCCATCAGCGATGCTTTATTTGAAGCCGCTTCTTTTCCGTTCTTTGGCGAGCGAAGGCTGGTTTTTGTGCAAAATCCCTTTTTCTTAACAGGTCAAAAAGTAAAAGGAGCACCTGAGCATCCCTTGGACGAGTTGGAAGCATATATCCAAAGTCCAGCCGACTTTTCGGTGCTGGTCTTGTTTGCGCCTTATGAAAAACTGGACCGCCGGAAAAAGATTACCAAGCTGCTTGAAAAAGAGGCGCAAGTCATTGATGTGTCTGCTCCAAAACCAAATGAAGCCAACCATTATATCCATAGTCTAGTCGCTTCTAAAGGCTATCAGTTTGCGGATGGGGCATTTCAATTGTTTACAGAACAAACGGATGGGCACTTGACCAGTATGATGCATGAGTTGGATAAGTTGTTTCTTTACCATACAGAAGACAAAACCATTACAAAAACATCCATTCAGCAACTTGTGCCAAAAACATTGGAGCAGAATGTCTTTGAGCTGAATACTCTGGTGTTAAACCAACAAGTGGAAAAAGCGATTGAAACGTATCAAGATTTACTGATTCAAAAAGAAGAACCGATAAAAATTAATGCGTTGATGCTGTCACAGTTTCGTTTGCTGCTGCAGGTGAAAATTCTGCAAAAACAAGGCTATCAGCAAGGTGATATGGCGAAAGTGTTGAAGGTACATCCGTACCGGGTAAAGTTGGCCTTACAAAGTATTCGCCGCTACGACCAGCAATTACTTTCTGAAGCCTTAAGTTACTTAATCGATGCCGATTACAAAATGAAAACCGGTCAGATTAATCAAGAGCTGCAAGTGGAGCTGTTTATTATGCGCTTTGCGCAAAAAAGTAAAGTCCATGTATAAAGCCATTTCGCTAGTTTATTTTTCGGAATGAT
>JBHWQC010000166.1:0-4726 GCA_043425375.1 Atopostipes sp. | reverse complement strand
TTGATCTCGATGTTCTCTTCTTAAACAAAAATGGAAATGTTGAAGGAACAAGCCGCACGCAATTAGGGCTGCCGGTACGCAAATGTTTTATCTGCGACCGGCCCGCTAAAGAATGCGGCAGAAGTCGACGCCACAGTGTTGGAGAGCTGCAACAAAAAATTTCTGAAACGATTATAAACTCTCAGAATCGTTAAACAGCTAAAAAAACGACTATTCCCCGTACGGGAGTAGTCGTTTTTTTGTGTAGAATGGGGTTTTGTACCCTTTACCTTGTTTAATGCTCATATAGCTGCCTCAGTTCTCCAAAACGAGGCAGCTTTAAGCCTTTTTCCTGCCTTATATTTTGTAAATAAAGCAGGGTTTATACTGACTTCTGTCTTGTTTTTAAAAGTAAGGCAGATGCACTTCTTTTGCCTGCCTCACAATTAAATAATGAGGCAGTTACCACCCATTCTTCTGCCTCATTTCACAAAAACGAGGTAGCCTCTGTCCTTCATCTCGCAATAAACACAAAAAACACGAACAATCAAAAGAGATCATCCGTGTTTAAAGTCTTTAAATCTAAATTAGAATTGTACAACGCCAAGTAGCGTAGCTAAAATCAAGACGACAATACTTGAAATCCACATAATCGGTAAGTTTGCCTTGATGTGCTCTCCAACAGTCGTACCTGCTAACCCCATACCTACATAGTTGGCGGCAACAGTCGGGCTGATATACGTACCATATGTTCCTGTGAGCAAGAATGTCGCTGCAACAACGTCTGGCGTGATGCCAAATGGCTCGACAACACCAATAACAATTGGCAATAGCGCAAAGTAGAAAGCGTCTGTACCAAGAACCATCATCAATGGAACAGAGAATAGTGCCAAGAACCAGTGTAAGTGTGGTGAGATAAAATCTGGCAACACATCAATAATTGAAACAGCCATTGCTTCAACCATTCCAGATTCTTGAATAATACCAACAAATACTCCAACTGCAAATAAGGTCATAACCATGACAATTGCATTGTTCCCGTACTCTTCAATTTTAGCTCCTTGTTCTTTGACAGAACGGAAGTTACCGAGTACAGCTAAAGCGTAAGCACCCATAAAGATAAAGTGAATCGGCAAGCCAATATCTGCAAATAATAATCCCAGCATAACAACAGTTAAAATCAGGTTATACATGTAGAGGCCTTTACTTGTCACACGCTCTTGAGTAGCATCTCCTGCCATTTCAGAAACGGATAAGTCTTCACCTTTTAATCCTGCGCCACGCGATTTTTCACGTCTAGCATGGAATAAAGCAATCACAATTGCAACGATAAACATAACTGCGACAGCTGGTAAAATGAATTGATACAAATCAAACACATCGACTTGTGCAACAGAAGCGGCACGAATGGTCGGTCCACCCCAAGGGAGAATATTCATTGCAGACATCATGGCGATTACTGTACCAATGAAAGCGGTTGGTCGAACATTCAGTCGATCCATAATCGGTTTAAAAGCAGGAATGGCAATTAAATAGGTAGAGGCTCCACTTCCATCTAAATGCGCCACTACGGAAACTGCTAAAATGGCTAGGAAAATTGCTGACATGTTTTTTCCAACCTTACCAATAATCCAATCCACTAACGGGTCAAACAACCCTTGTTCCGACATCAGAGTAAAGTAGGATATTGAGAACAGGAACATGACCGCTGTGTTCAGTATCGATTCCAGCCCTACTTGAACCCAGGCACTGAGATCTGTAATATTTGCTCCAACTAAAACCGCTGCAATAACAGGCAGTACGATAAAGGCAAGAGGCGGTGCCATTTTCTCTTGAATTAATACATACATCAAAGCAATGATAAGGATAAATCCAATAATTGCTAAATACATCTTTTCTTCCTCCTAAAATTAATTATTTCTGATTAAACTTTTACTTGGTGAAAGCACAAGCGTAACCGTTTACAAGTATAATGATAGATTATTTTAATTTTTATAACAAGATGTGAATTGTCTTTTTATTGTCTTTTAAAAAAACCTATAAACCTTTAGGATAAAAGATTCAAAAAAACACTTATAAGACAATATATGCAACTTTTGCCGTTTCTTTTTGAAAGCAATTACATTACAATAAATGAAGATAGATTTAGAAAGAGAGGCATTCAACAATGAAAGAAATTCGTTTTAACGAAACCGTCTTACGGGATGCGCATCAGAGTCTGATGGCCACCCGAATGTCGACAGAAGATATGCTGCCGATTGTCGATAAACTAGATCAAGCCGGTTATTATGCACTGGAAATGTGGGGGGGCGCGACTTATGACTCCGCCATTCGTTTTTTAAATGAAGACCCTTGGGAAAGATTGCGTGAGATTCGTAAGCGTACACCGAATACAAAGTTAATGATGCTACTCCGTGGGCAGAACTTAATCGGTTATCGCCACTATGCGGATGACGTAGTCGATAAGTTTGTCGAAAATGCGGCAAAGAATGGAATTGACATTTTCCGGATTTTTGATGCGTTAAATGATCCGCGCAACTTAGAGGCTTCATTACAAGCAGTGAAGAAGTATGGCGCGCATGCCCAATTAGCCATTGCCTATACCACCAGTGATGTCCATACCGTTGAGTATTATAAAAATCTAGCGAAAGAATATGCAGAGATGGGCGCGGATTCGATTTGTATTAAAGATATGGCCGGTATACTCACACCTACCGTTGCTCGTAAATTAATTCCTGCGATTAAAGAAGTCATCGATGTTCCACTAAACTTGCACACCCATGCGACAAGTGGCGTCTCTCAAATGACCTATCTTGAAGCTGCATTAGCGGGGGTAGATATTATTGACACCGCCATTTCCCCATTAGCCGAAGGAACAAGCCAGCCAGCTACCGAATCAACGGCTTTAGCTTTTGAAGAAATGGGCATTAACACGCACTTAGATGTCGAGGTATTAGAAGAAATTGCGGATTACTTTAAAGGCGTTCGAAATAAGTATTTAGAGGATGGTACCCTAGATCCAAAGATGTTGTTTGCAGATCCGAAAGCTTTGATTTATCAAGTACCCGGTGGAATGTTATCCAATTTAAATTCCCAGCTTCGCGAAGCAGGCGCCATTGATAAATATGACGACGTGTTAAATGAAGTACCGAATGTTCGAAAAGATTTAGGTTATCCACCACTCGTTACACCAATGAGTCAAATGGTTGGAACGCAAGCTGTCTTTAATGTTCTAGCTGGCGAACGCTACAAAATGGTTCCCAATGAAATCAAAGATTACCTAAAAGGGAAGTACGGAAAATCACCAGCCCCTATTGATGAAGCTTTTCGTCAGTCGATAATCGGCGATGAGGAAGTGATTGATTTCCGTCCAGCTGATCGCTTAGAGCCCGAATTTGAACAGCTCAAAGAAGAATTGGGGGATTTAGCCAAAACGGATGAAGATGTTATCAGTTATGCCCTCTTCCAACAAGTTGGCCGTCAATATCTAGAAAATAAATATAATCCTAAACCAGATGTAGATGAGCCGATCAAGATTCAAGCCCGTTATGCGAAATAATTTTTATTGATAAATACTCGAGGAGGAATAAAATGGAGTCCATTACCATTATGGATGGGTTAATCTTAACAGTTGTGTCAATGCTTGTTGTTTTCATTATATTAGCAGCAATTTGGGGATTAGTTGAACTGGTTTCAAAACTAATTAATCATTCAGATGCTGAATTAGAAACTGTTGGAGCACCGTCTACGAATACCCAAACTTCTGGGACTAAAGCACAAGCTGCAAATACGCTAGCCCCCAATCAAAAGCATCAACAAGTAGCTGAATTAATGGCTTTAGTGTTAGCTTCAGAAGATGAACCAAATAAAAAATTTGAAATCGTTGAATCAAAACGAGTGAAATAAATGGAGGAAGAAGAAAATGAAAAAATATGAAATTGAAATCAACAACGAAGTCTATCGCGTTTCAGTAAAGGAATTGGCGGCGGATGCTGACATGTCTAACGGCCAGAGCGCTCCAAATGTACAAGCGCAAACACATACTTCAACGGAACCTTCTGCACAACCTGCTGCAACTGGTGATGGGTCAGAGATTAAAGCGCCTATGGCTGGAACAATCTTAAGTGTCAATGTTTCCCCAGGGCAAAATGTTACTCAAGGAGATACTTTGGTCGTGTTAGAAGCAATGAAGATGGAAAATGAAATCGTTGCTCCAACGGACGGTGTGGTTGGCGAAGTATTTGTTAACTCAAGCGACCGTGTGGAATCTGATCAAGTACTTCTGACAATATAGGAGGTCGCAGATTAAATGATAGAAGCAATTATGGAACTTATTACAACTTCAGGTTTAATGAACCTGTCGATTCAAGAAATTATTGTGATTGGGATTGCGATAATTCTCATTTATTTAGCTGTAGCTAAAGAGTATGAACCTTACTTATTAATACCAATCGGTTTTGGCATGTTGTTAGCGAATTTACCATTGACGGGTCTGATGGATCCAGGTACCGCTACTGAAAACGGGGGTCTCCTCTATTATCTTTACCAAGGAGTAGGCTTAGGAATCTTCCCGCCGCTTATTTTCTTATGTTTAGGGGCTTCCACTGACTTTGGTCCCTTAATCGCTAATCCAAAAACCTTGCTTTTAGGTGGAGCAGCTCAATTCGGAATTTTTGCTGCCTTCTTTGGTGCTTTAGCGCTTGGCATGACGCCTAACGAAGCAGCGTCTATTGGGATTATTGGAGGA
>JBHWQC010000165.1:0-4224 GCA_043425375.1 Atopostipes sp. | reverse complement strand
TATGCCGAGCGGCTGTTTTACGACTTGCAGACACAGCGGATTACACCCATTATTGTGCATCCCGAAAGAAACCATGCGATTTTAAAAGACCCGAATATTCTCTATAACTTTGCGGCAAAAGGGATCTTGTCACAAGTGACCGCCGCCAGTTACATTGGAAAATTCGGCAAAGAGATGGAAAAGTTGAGTCACCAATTAATCAAACACAATCTTACCCATTTTATCGCTTCTGATGCACATAATTCGACTAATCGCCTCTTTCATATGAAAGAAGCCATGGAAAAATTGGAGAAAGACTTTGGAGAAGAAAAAGTCCGCCAGTTCGACCAAACCACAAGAGACTTAATCAATGGGGAGCCGGTCAGTGTACCCGAACCCCAACCAATCAAACAAACAAAGTTCTTTGGACTCTTTTAGAGGAGTGAATCTTTATGAATCGCCAAGCGAAACGCTTTACCTTAATCACCTTTGACTTATTCATCTTTTTATTCGCCCATACCGTATCGTACATCTTTTTTAATGAACTCGTCGCTATTACCTTACGGTCTTTTGTGATTCATCTTGCTTTTGTGATGCTGACGTATATTGTACTGGGAACAACAATTAAAATTTTTGATAAAATCAACCGTTTCACCAGTATCCGTGAAACGTTGACCCATGCGTTACTCGTTACCGTCACTTATATTATTGCGACGGTATTGTATGAAATTTTAGGCGACGGCAAGAGTTTCCGCCTGGTGGCTCTGTCTTACTTAATGGCCGTGATTATGATTCCCCTCAGTCGCGTGGCTTGGCGCTTGATTACCGAACACCGGCTGAAACGCGAACACAACCACAACCATGAGACCAACACCCAGCCGATCCGCACCTTAATTATTGGAGCGGGATCCGCCGGGGCCATTTTTGTGCGCTCGATTCGTCTGCGCTCGGATATTCAGCTGGTCGGCTTTTTGGATGATGACAAAGACAAACAAGGCACCACGATTTATGGCTATCCCGTGATTGGGAAAATCGAAGATTTAGAAGATGCCGTCGAACGCTATGGGGTCGAACAGATTACCATTGCCATTCCTTCCTTATCCAATGATGAAATGAAAGACATTGTCAAAGAAGCCCGCAAAACAAATGTCAAAACAAACCAAATGCCTTACATAGAAGAAGTCTTATCTGGGGACTATTCCTTGGATGAATTTAAAGAGATTGAAGTGTCCGACATTCTCGGGCGCGATGAAGTGGAGTTAGATACCCAAGTCATCGGTAAACAAGTGGTGGGTAAAACCGTCCTTGTTTCCGGAGCGGGTGGCTCAATCGGTTCCGAAATCGTCCGGCAAGTAGCTAGATTCTCACCGGCAAAAATTATCCTGTTAGGCCACGGTGAGTTTTCCATCTATAAGATTGAAAAAGAAATCAGACAATTCCCTGACCGCACGTTTGAAGTGCAGCCCGTAATCGCCGATATTCAAGACCGCGAGCGGATTTTTGAAGTCATGGAAACTTATCAACCAGATATCGTCTACCATGCGGCTGCGCATAAACATGTGCCTTTAATGGAAGCCAATCCAAGAGAAGCGGTTAAAACAATATTTTCGGTACAAAAAACCTAGCAGAAGCAGCAAAAGCAGGGAAAGCCAAAGCTTTTGTGATGGTCTCAACCGATAAAGCAGTCAACCCTCCAAATGTGATGGGCGCAACCAAACGGATTGCGGAAATGATTGTAACGGGGCTAAACGAAGAAGGCTGTACAAACTTTGTAGCCGTTCGTTTTGGAAATGTCTTAAACTCTAGCGGTTCAGTGGTCCCTGTCTTTCAAGAACAAATTGAAAAGGGTGGGCCAATTACGGTTACCGACTTCCGTATGACGCGATACTTTATGACGATACCAGAAGCCAGTCGATTAGTGATGCAGGCAGGTGCTTTAGCCAAAGGTGGCGAAATATTTGTCCTCGATATGGGTGAACCGGTTAAAATTGTCGAGTTAGCAAGACAAATGATTTGGTTGAGTGGACATACCGAAGATGAAATCGAAATTGTGGAAAGTGGTATTCGTCCAGGAGAGAAGTTGTATGAAGAACTGCTTGCGGATGACGAAAATACTCACGAACAAATCTTCGAGAAAATATTCGTTGGAAAAGTGCATAACTTACCACTCCATCAAGTTAAAGCTTTCATAGATTCTTTAGAGAAACTTGATGATAAAACTTTAAAAAAGGCATTAGTTAAGTTTGCGAATAATTCGTATGAAGAAAACAGTGTAGTGATTGAAGAATTAGAAACACAAGGAGAGTTTGCATAATGTATATTTATATAAAACGAATCATAGATTTTATATTATCACTTATAGCACTTGTATTATTATCTCCTTTGTTTCTAGTATTGGCACTATGGATAAAATTCGATTCAAAAGGACCTGTCTTTTTCAAACAAAAACGAATTGGCGAGAATTGTACTTTTTTTCAAATCTATAAGTTCCGTACGATGCTTTCAGAAACACCAAGCGATATGCCTACGCATTTACTCGACGATCCAGATGCTTTTATTACTCGATCAGGAAAGTTCTTACGCAAAACAAGTTTAGATGAATTACCGCAACTTATTAATATCCTAAAAGGTGAAATGGCTGTGATTGGTCCAAGACCTGCTTTATGGAACCAAGAGGATTTAGCCGATGAACGAGATAAATATGGAGCGAATGATGTCTTACCAGGGTTAACGGGTTGGGCACAAATCAATGGACGCGATGAATTACCCATTGATGTAAAAGCAGAATTAGATGGTGAGTATGTTCAAAATATGACCTTTTGGTTTGATGTCAAGTGTTTCTTCGGTACTTTCCTAAGCATTTTAAAAAGCGATGGAGTTGTTGAAGGTGGAACAGGTACTTTAGAAAAAAAGGAGCGGGAACTCAGTGACTAAGAGAGTATTAATTACAGGGAAGAATAGTTATATTGGACGTTCCTTTATTGAGTACTGTGAGAAGAATCAAGTTGGTTTTGAAATTGACGAGTTAACTACACGAGGAGAGGAATGGAAATCATATGATTTTTCATCTTATGATTCTATTTTTCATGTAGCAGGGATCGTACATAATTCTTCAGACCCGGAACTAGAAGATTTATATTATGAAGTCAATCGAGATTTAACGGTAGCCATTGCAAAAAAGGCTAAAGAAGATAGTGTTTCCCAATTCATTTTTATGAGTAGCATGATTGTATTTGGCAATCAGCCGAATGGTAAAACAAAAATCACCGCTAATACCAAACCAAATCCTGATAACTTTTACGGTGACAGTAAATTACAAGCTGAAAAGGGCTTACGAGAATTAGAATCAGAAAGTTTTAAAGTGGTTATCTTAAGACCACCTATGGTTTATGGAAAAGGGTCAAAAGGAAACTACCCCTTATTATCTAAATTTGCACAAAAATCTCCTGTTTTTCCAAATTACCCAAATAAACGTAGTATGTTACATATTGATAACTTATGCGAATTTGTAATACTAATGATTTTAAATGAAGAGAGTGGTACCTTTCACCCTCAAAATAAAGAACTTGTTCAAACGAGTGAAATGGTAAGAATGATTGCAGAGTATCATGGAAATAAGTTATGGTTTACTAAATTAGGAAATCCGTTTATCAAGAGACTATTCAGAATGAATGTAATTAAAAAAGTATTTGGTAATTTATACTACGAGGAAACGATGAGTGATTATAAATTTGGTCGTTACCAAAAGAATAACTTAAAAGAGTCGATTACTCGTACGGAAGGAGAACTATGAAAAAGAAAACGGTATTGATTTTAGTTAATCATGAGATAGTTATTTACAATTTCAGAAAAGAACTAGTAGAACGCCTTCTAGAAGAAGGACACAGAGTCATCATTTCATCTCCAGGCGGAGAAAAAATCAATAAATTAGTTGCAATGGGTTCTGAACATGTCGAAGTAGAAATAAACCGTCATGGAATCAATCCTTTAGAAGAACGAAAACTACTTAAATATTATGAAGCCCTTATGAAAAAATATGTTCCTGACATAGTTTTTGGCTACACAATTAAACCGAATATACATGGAGCTATGGCAGCAAAGAAATACAATATTCCTTTCGTAGCTAATATTACTGGGTTAGGGTCTGCCGTCGAAAAACCAGGAATATTACAAAAAGTGACGATTCAAATGTACAAAATGGCATTTTCAAAAATTCAGACAGTATTCTTTCAAAATAAAGAAAAC
>JBHWQC010000164.1:0-8586 GCA_043425375.1 Atopostipes sp. | reverse complement strand
CCTCTGGTATCTTAATGGGTCTCTCTTATGCGATGTTTAAAAACGTAGATAAAGATAAACGCGGTGCCTACAAATCAATGTACGTTTCAGCTGCCTTAGCTGTCTTTTTAACTGGTGTGACCGAGCCCTTAGAGTTTATGTTTATGTTCGCAGCTATCCCTTTATATATCGTTTATGCTGTCATTCAAGGGGCCGCCTTTGCCATGGCTGATATCGTAAACTTACGTGTTCACTCGTTTGGGAACATTGAACTGCTGACACGTACACCCTTAGCGATTCGCGCTGGTTTAGGGATGGATTTATTCAACTTTGTCTGGGTAACGATTCTATTTGGAGTCGTGACTTATTTTATTGCGAATTTCTTAATTAAAAAGTTCAATTATGCGACACCGGGTCGTAATGGAAATTATGAAGTTGGAGAAGCAGAAGCTGAAAACGGTGAACCTGTAGACGCCACCCAACAAGTTTATGACATTATTCACTTATTAGGTGGACGTGATAATATTACAGATGTCGATGCTTGTATGACACGTTTACGTGTGTCCGTCGATGACATCGAAACTGTCGGAGACGAGAGCGCTTGGAAAAAAGCGGGAGCCATGGGGCTTGTGAAGAAAAATAAAGGAGTCCAAGCGGTGTATGGTCCAAAAGCGGATGTTCTAAAATCAGATATTATGGATGTACTGAACTCTAGTGCGCCTATCCCAGGACCAAGACTAGAAGAAACGCCTGAAATGAAAGAAACAGAAGAAGTGGCTGTAGATACCGAAGAATTAGAAACAGCTATTTTTACGGCAGCGGCAGGAGAAGTGGTCGCCATTACAGAAGTGAACGACGAAGTCTTTTCACAAAAAATAATGGGGGATGGCTTTGCAGTAAATCCTTCAACCAATGCAGTGGTTTCGCCAGTAGATGGTACGATTTCAAGTATTTTCCCTACAAAACATGCAATCGGTCTTGAAACGACAGATGGGATTGAAGTCCTCGTGCATATGGGAATCGACACAGTAGAATTAAACGGGGAAGGTTTTGAAATTTTTGTGGAAGAAGGCCAAACCGTGATAGCGGGTGAAAAAATAGCTGAAATGGACCTTGCAACGGTTAAAGAAGCTGGAAAAGATACCACGATTATAGTGGTCTTTACAAATCTCACTGACAGTCAAACGTTTGAATTAACAGAAGCGAATGACGTTACTGAAACAGCAGAGATTGGCCGAATCCAGTAAGTAGAGATGTGTGAGATGGGAGAATTGAATTGAAGGTTTTAACGTTAAATACGTATTCATGGATGGAAGAAGATTCCAAACTGAAATTAAGACAAATTGCTGACTTTATTGCCAAAGAAGACTTTCATCTTGTGGCGCTTCAAGAAATTAATCAGACGATGGAAGCAAAAGAGGTAACGGATGACAGATTTATCAAAGCGGCTGGTGAAAGTTACTCTGTTCCTATAAAGGAAGATAATTTTGCCTATCTCCTCGTTCAATTGCTGAAAGAAAGCGGACAGAGATACTATTGGAGTTGGACAGCGAATCACATTGGCTATGATCAGTATGACGAAGGCGTCGCGCTTTTATCTAAAACGCCTTTCACTCCCGAAAGTTTTTTAGTGTCTGAAATCTCTGATTATGCCAATCATTACACCCGAAGAGTTCTAAAAGGCAAGGTAATGCTTGAAGAACAGGAATGGGTTGTCTTTTCCTGCCACTACTCCTGGTGGCTAGATCCATCTGGAGAGTATTTATTTAAGCAGGAATGGGATGAAACACTTCGTCACATTGAGGCAGACAGTAAGCAGGTACATCTTTTAATGGGCGACTTTAATAATGAAGCCACTTCAAAAGAAGAGGGTTACGACTATATAAAAAAAACAGCACCTCACTTACAAGATGCTTATGTGAAGGCGGAAGAAAAGGTTGGCTCAGCAACCGTGCTGAGTGATATTGACGGCTGGGAAGGCCATACCGAGGAAAAACGAATTGATTATATCTTTACGGATTATCCAGGCGATATCCAATCCTGTCGAGTCGTCTTTGATGGTCTGAATGAACCGATTGTCAGTGACCACTTTGGGGTAGCCGTTGAATTTAAATAACTGAACATAAAAGACCCGTTCGCAGCGTTTTGCGAGCGGGTTTTTGAATGTTTAATTATTCAATTTCATTGCCTGAGGGCCAATCAAATATTCAACCAAGCGCCCAGGAAGAAGGTGATAATTAGTGGGACTGGAATGACAAATGAGTTAATAATCGTTTTCAAAAAGGTAGTCTTTTTTTCTTGTTTGTTCATGAAAATCTGAATGTTTTTTAAGACATAGGGGAAAGTCAGCAAGGACAACGCCGTAAGCCTTGGGAAGGTTCCAAAAACAATCGATAAGATGATCGCAAGATAACCAGCATAATAAAAGGATTTGAAAACTACGAGTGACTTATCGACACCGATATGATAAGGAAGAGTAAACCGATTATCTTCCACATCTTCTTCTAAATCACAAATATTATTGGCGAGTGAAACGGCCATAACCGTAATCGCTGTCGGGATAGAGGCCACGATGAGCTGAAGAATGGTCAGCCAATTAAAACGGATCACATCAAATACATTCACATACACCATAGCAGTAAAGATACCTAAGCCATAAACTAAGCCGATGAAGAAGTCACCAAAGGGCGTACTCGAGATGGGTCGAGGGCCAAAGGTATAAAGAACGCCAATTAACATCCCCGCCAAACCAATAAAGAACAAGATGCGCGAGGTCAAAAGCACTAAGAATAGAAAAATAATGACAGCGACTGCGCCAGTAATATAATAAGCTGAACGGACAGTTTTAAGGGGGACATGTTCTTTACCTACTACCATTTCTTGGGTATAATCAGCCTCTTTTTTATGAGCTGTGTAATAATCCAAGTAGTTGTCACGAATACTAATCGCCAGGTGAAAGAGGACAACCGTAAGTAAGCCTAAGAGAGAAAAAAACGGACGGAAGGTATCATAGTTGTACCAAGCATATAAAATACCCATCAAAGCTGGAAAAAAACTGGAAGACGAGTATTCGATTTGAGAAAGCAATAAATATTGTTTAAGTGTCATAAGGGTCTCCTCCTTAAAATTCTCTTGTGAGCAGTGATTCAGTCAAGGCATACAAATGTTCTTTTTCCGGATGGTTGGGCAGCATCTTGATAGAGGCTAAGGCTTTATTAATGTATCGCTTGGCAATTACTTGAGCGCGTTCGATGCAAGCATTGTCATGGAGTAAAGAAACTAAAGCAGCTAGATCACTGTCCGATAAATGCGCCCCCTTTTTTAAAAGAGGAAGAAAGGCTTCGGCATTTGTCTCTAGGCCTAAAATAATCGGCAGGGTATAAATGCCTTGTCTTACATCATTCAGCACCGGTTTTGACAAATGGCAGGGTGTTTGAGTGTAATCCAAAATATCATCTACCATTTGAAAAGCAATGCCGATATTTTGACCAATCGAGCGGCTTTTTTCTATCACCTCCGGGTCACATTGGCCAAAATAAGCGCCTTCGTAACAACTTAGTTCAAACAGTTGAGCAGTCTTTCCTTTAATACTTTTCAAATAGTCTTCATAGGTAATCGCTGTATTATAGGCATTTGTCATTTGATTGATTTCGCCCATTAAGACCTGTTTCATCGATAACGTATTTAATTTAATGATGTCGATGGAATCCGTCGCATCTGCTAATAAATCAAAATACACCGACAGCAATAAATCGCCTGTATACACAGCGACCTCTTTTCCGTGTTGGGATTGGACTGTTTCAAGGCCGCGCCGCATGTTGGATTCGTCGATGATGTCGTCGTGAATGAGCGTCGCCAGATGAAGCACCTCGGTAGAGGCCGCGGCCGCGATGATTGTTTTATGCGCAGCCAAAGGGGCGTTGCCTAATCGTGAAAAGAGTAAAAAGTACGCCGGCCGCAGGAGTTTGCCTTGGCTTTCTATTAAATCAGTAACTGTTTTTTCAATTTCTTTATTTTCAATGGTTGTTTTTTCTATAATCCGTTCAATACATTCCAGTAAAAGGCTTTGAATGTGAGGAAAGTTATTCCACATAGGATGAGTTTTAAGCATACCGGTCTCCTTTATCAAGAACCGTTGATTCGCTAGTTCTTTTATTTTTTAGATATACTGACTCTTTCTGTTCAATAAGTATACTCGAAAAAGTGGGAAAGTCGCGCATATTAGCATTAGCATTCAGAGGAAAAAAAGCAATAAAAAAGTAAGTCTGCTGGCAAAGAACCAGCAGACTTACTTTTAATTGCTTACCTCTTTATTTTTTGCGCTTGACTTCAATACGGTAACCATCCGGATCTGTGACAAAGAAATAAGAAGGTGCCCCGCCCGCAAGACCTTTTAACTCACCGGTTTCGTAAGCAGAGTCTTTACAGATTTTATGCATTTCTTCTAAATCATCGACCGTCACACCCAAGTGGCTAAAGCCGTCGCCAATTGTATACGGCTCGGCATCGTAATTGTAGGTCAACTCAATCTGGACCGAAGAACCGGGAGAGTTCAGATAAATTAAATCAAACTTATCTTCTGGAAACTCTCTACGGCTAGCCACTTCAAAATCAAATAGATTCGTATAGAAGTCTAAAGTCGCATCAATATCTCTGACACGCAAGCAAATCTCAACAAGTTCTTGGTTCATACTATCATCCTCCAGTAGTTTCTGGTTCTATTCTAGCATAAATAGGCTAGAAAGGCATTTTATGGCACTTGGGTAGCAAGCAATGAATCATCGCGTAAATGACCTGTTTACGAGATTGTTCGTTGTATAAAACCTAAAACCACTCGCACATTTAAAATGCGCGAGTGGTTTCATCAATTTTTATTCCTCTAAAGTGGTGATATATTCAGCTGCATTTTGTCCTGCAATACGACCAAATACAACAATATCCAATACAGCATTTCCGCCGATACGATTTCCACCATGAACGCCGCCTGTCACTTCACCGGCTGCGTAAAGTCCTGGAATTCTTTCTTCGTCTGCTTTGAGGACTTCGGAGGCCTCATTAATTCTTAAACCGCCCATTGTATGATGAATGCCTGGTGTAACCGGAATCGCGAAGAATGGACCGGTCTCTAAAGCATTACTCAAACTTTCACGACCTTGATCTGCATCCGTTCCCGTTTCAACGGCTTCATTATAAGCAGTAATGGTTTCTTCTAATACAGCTGGATCAATAGCTAATTCATTGGCTAAGTCCTGAATGGTTTCACCTTCTACTGCGCGACCATTATCAATATACCCTTGAAGTGATTTATTCATATCCGCAATGTTTTGGCTAACCGTTAGATAAGCGGTACTATCGGTTTGTTCTAAAATCGCTTCTGATACGACGTCTCGAGTTTTTAACTCATCAATGAAACGCGTGCCTTCTTTATTAACTAAGATACCACCGTCTCCGCGCACACCTTCTGTATATAAATCACCTGTTTCTGGATTTGTAGTAGGGTGGGTTTGGATATATTCCATATCCACGGTGTCTGCATCAAGCTCTTGTGCCATCAGAATGCCCGAACCTGTTGCCCCTTCGTGGTTCGTCGTATTAAATTGCGCTTTGACTTCATCGTACTCACCAATCAGATCAAAGTTCGCACCAAAACCGCCTGTAGCAATAATCACAGCATCCGCCTGAACGGTAAACGCTTGGCTATCAGCTGTTTCAACCTCAACACCTGTTACTCGGCCCTCTTCTTCATTAATCTTGACGACTTCGCTTTGAAGCATAATGGGAACATTTAATTCATCAAGAGCAGCTGCTAGTTTTTCAATAATAAGCGGCCCAACTGCCGATCCATCTAAAGGCTTATGGATTCTTGGATTGGTGGCTCCACCAGAGTAGCTGACGTCATTTAATTCTGTCCCGTGACTATTCACCCAATCTAAAGCTTCGGCTGAATCTTCCACCATACGGTTCAATAACTCAGGGTCATTTAGTTCATGTCCCCCCTCAAAGGTATCTTCATAAAAGACTTCATTTGAGTCATCAATTCCTAACTCTTCTTGAACACTCGTTTCCGAAGCATTCATTCCACCAGTAGCTTTGTTTGTATTTCCACCGATTACTGGCATTTGTTCTAAGACAATAACGTCTGCACCGGCTTCTGCTGCTTCAATCGCTGCTGTTAGACCAGCACCCCCAGCTCCAATAATGACAACATCGGTTTCTTGATCTTCAGCTTCGGTCGTTTCAGTCGCCACTTCTTGATCAAAATCAGCGGCAGAAAGACCGGCCGCTTCAATCGCAGCAGTCACAGCGGCGAGAAAGGCCTCCGACGAAACGGTAGCACCAGAAACGGCATCAATGTTTAGGGTTTGATTCTCAACCATGTCTTCCGTTAATGAATCAATGGCTACGCCACCTAGCGTTTCTGTTTCTTGATGGACAGTTTCTATGTCCTGAATTTCACCATTCTCTAAAGTTACTTCAACATCGACTGTTCCTGCATACCCATCCGCACTACCTTCATACGTCCCACTTACCGCATCTCCAGTCGTATTGGATGTCGTATCCTCTGAACCACAAGCAACTAAAAAGATAAATGCCACTAAAGCAAGCCCTACAATTTGTAAAGCTCTATTCAATTTTATCCTCATCATTTAGTTCTCCTCTGTCTTTATAATCATTTCGTTTTTATTCCTAGGCTATCGTACCATAGTTTGTGGAAAAAACAACAAGAAATTAGATACAATTATTAATTAAAGGCAGGAACGTTATGATAAAGGTATTCTAGTTCAGTTAGTTCTTGTGAATTGACATACAACGGTGTGCTTATTATTTGACTATTTGAAAATAAAACTTAGTCAACTTTAGGTTTCACTTAGCATTTTGCTTTAATTTGGTAACCATCAGATTCCGTCACAAAGAAATAAGAAAGTACTCTGCCTGGCTGTTGTTCCTAAATAACGAAAATCAAAGTTTTTAAACAAAAAAAGCAGTGAGGGGAACTGAAAGAGAGAATCTTTCAGAAGATCACTGACTTTTCATTTCTCGGTTATTTATTAAGAGACATGGTCAAAGAAAGCATCAAATCAGCCAAGCCCCCATGAAGAAGGTAATAATGATGGGAATTGGGATAACAGCTGAGTTGATAATGGTCGTCATAAAGGTTGTCTTTTTATCTTGTTTGTTCGTCAGATAAACTAAGTCTAACTTATCTTCCGGAAACTCTCTACGGCTAGCCACTTCAACATCAAATAGATTCGTATAGAAGTCTAAAGTCGCTTCAATATCTCTGACATGCAAGCAAATCTCAACAAGTTCTTGGTTCATACTATCATCCTCTAATAGTTTCTTCTTTTATTCTAGCATGAATAGGTTACAGAGGTATTTTATTCATCCGGGCAATTCATCGTAAGCCAAGTGCTGGATAATCTTTTCGTGTTGTGGATATTTTTTGAGTAAATCTTCCTTCGTAAACAATTTAAAATCCGCAAAGTCAAAACCAGGAATAACAGTACAGCTAACGAGCGCATAGCCTTCTTCGACCGTTGAGCCAAAAATTGTACCGGCTTGCACGTTGTGATGCAAGACTTCATCTGCCCCGAGACCCAACACAGCTTTCGTGTAGCTGCCCTCCTCATGTAATGAATGAACGGAGAGCGGACTCCCGGTGTGGTAAAACCACATTTCATCTGACGTTAACTGGTGAAAATGAGACGGGCTTTCAGGGGTTAATAAAAAGTGAATATTCGTATAGAGCGGTAATTCTTTTCCATTTTTTGAATACTTTTCATCCGAGTAATCCGTTTGTTTGTAGTATCCGCCTTCCGGGTGAGGTTCTAAGTTCAATTGATCAATCCATTGCTTGGCTGTTTTCATAAAAAGTTCTCCTTTTGAGCTTTTGATTATTATACCGATAAAACAAAAAAATCCTCATAAAATTAAAACAATTCAATCGGTGTATATTTACAATATCGTAAATTACAAGTTTACGATATTGTAAATCGTAATATTGCTGTTCCCAAAGTGTGGCTATTCAAAAGGCTTTTATCTAAGATGAAAATACGCTAAATTAACAAGTAGTTGTTCGGTTAGTAGCTAGGTCTGCCTTATACGTATAAATAAACAGCTGAATTATCTTGGAGAGCACAGCAAATTTCGGCTATACTGGTAAACATACAAACAAGCAGAGGAGAGATGGATTTGAAACTTCACGTGAATCAACAATTCGCAAACACAGCTGGCAACTATATTCGTTCCTTTGATGCACAGATTAGTGCAGTGCCTGATATTTTAAAATTTACCATGGGTGAGCCTGATTTTGATATGTCCGATTTAGTCAAGGAAGCGGCCATTCAAGCGATTGAAAGCAATCATTCTCACTATGCCCCGTCAGCAGGACTGCCCGAGTTAAGGCAAGAAATTGCCGGTTATCTTAAGCGGCATTATGATTTAGACTATGATGCGGACAAGCAGATTTTAGTGACAGTGGGTGTCACCGAAGCCCTTTCTGTCGCAGCCAATGCGTTACTCAATCCCGGTGAAAAAGTTATCATCCCTGAACCGTATTTTTCACTCTATGACAATATCGTAAAAACCGCTCATGGAGTGCCGGTG
>JBHWQC010000163.1:0-2718 GCA_043425375.1 Atopostipes sp. | reverse complement strand
AAGTGAAAGAGAATCAAATCCAACGGATTCAACAATGGATGAACGACTATCCAAGAAGAATTCTTGACTATAAAACGCCGCATCAGACCTTTGTTCAAGAATTAAGGAAACTAGATTTAGATCTTGCGGCTTAATCTTTCGCTTGATTTTGGGCCATCCCTATACCAAGAAAAAAGCTGTAAGATAGCGTTCAATATAACTTTGTGAAATTCACATAAATAAATATTTTTAAGTGGCTAACTTAAACTTGAAATTTAGGAAATAAATTTTTGCGTAAATGCTGAGAGTATTTAGCAGTCAAAACAAATATTCACGTAAATAAAGCGAAAAAATGACGTGAAAATAATTTTTCACTCAAATAAAAGCAAAGAGGAAGCCTTTTGTCTACGGACAAAAGGCTTTTTCAAATGACAAAAGGGAAAGCTGAAGAAGTTTGCCGAGCAAACTTCACCAAAGAGCATTAATGATTTTGAGCTTGATAACATTGAAAATTAAGATAAATGCCTTGATTTATATCGAGAGGCGATATATACTTATATTGACTATATCGATAGGCGATATAACTAGGGTCGATATATAGAGAGAAAAGAGGGAAATTATGGCAAAACCTTTAACCCAGCCGATGTATTATATTCTTTTAAGTCTTCGAGAAGAAAGACATGGGTATGAAATTATGCAATATGTTGAATGGCTGACGAATGGACGCGTCACGATAGGTCCCGGTACGTTATATTCCCTGTTATCACGATTTGAAGAAGACAAATTGATTGAAATGGTCTCAAAAAAAGAAAATAAGAAAACCTATTTATTAACTGAACAAGGAAAAGAAGCATTAAACAGTGAAATAGAAAGATTGGAACTGCTGCTGAATGACGCAAAGAGGGGAGACCAAAACGATGAATTTCAAAATAGAGATTAATTATTTAAACATCGACAATTACCCGAGTATAGAATCTCACTTTGAAAACATGGCCAAAGAAGGTTGGCTAATTGCTAAAGTGTTTATGGGCTCCTTATTCGTATATGAAAAAATCGAACCGCAAGCATTGGATTTTTCCATTTCACCTTATGAAGTAGAAACGGCGTTCACAAGAAAAACGAAAGAAGATTTAGAAGAATTTCAGACCGTTAGTAAAATGGTCGGCTGGCAGTATGCGACAAAATCGTATGATCTTCATATTTACTATAAAGCCAAAGCGTCCGATGCAATCCCTTTGCATACCGACGAAGAGGAAGAGTTTACAGTATTAGAGAGCATTGCGAAGCGGTATTTAAAGACTCGATACAGTTTACTCCCGCTCTTTATTTTTCTCGGTTGGTTAGCAATTGGAAGGGTGCTTAGCGGTGTCCAAGGGATGAGAGGTGGCTTAAATCAGATTCTAAGTTTATTAATTCCTGTTGGGATTGTACTGACGATTGTTCAAATTGTTGACTTGAGAAAGTTTTTAAAAATAAATCAAAAAAGCAGGGAAAAAGGGGAAGACTTATGGTTCAATTCTAGAATTTGGCCCTATAAGTTCCTGCATTCGCTTGCCGCTGTTATCTCTTTGCTATTAATTTTTTACTTGGTTTATTCAGTCGTTATATTACGGAATCCTCAAGCCATGATTGCTTATATTCCAGTAATCATTGGTTTCACAATAGGATTTCTGTATCGCATGGTAATCAAACCTTTAAGAAAAGGACGCGGATTTAAAGCAGGGAGTTTTATCTTGACAATAATTCTTGGTAGTATTTTGGCTGCTCCTGCAGCGGCGTTGGCTGGTGAATACTTCAGTTCTGGGGAAGAGGTCTTTGATCTGGATGAATTTCCAGTATTAATAGCTGATAATTTTATAGAAAAAGAATCGGAGGAATGGGGCAATTTGACAAGATATACGAGCTTGCTGATTCCAGAATCTTATGAATATACCTCGCATTATGAAGATGAAATCCTTCAAACAGAATATTCCAATGCACTAAATGAATCCGTAGCTGAAAATTTAGTCGAACGTTATATAGGGCAAGCCCACAATCGTTTTCGAGGAAGATATAGTCGTGAAATTAGTCAGGCTTTTTCAGAAGGTGAATACCATCCAGAGCTGAAAACGAGCGGATTTACGGAAGCAGATTTCCAGGAGATGTATGAACCTGATGCGGTGATTGAGCTGTACAAAGTATGGGACATTATTGAGGAGGAATCCATTACCGATGCCAGTGAGGTGTGGAATGTGGATGAAGGGTATTTCTTAAGCTATGAAAACGATGCGGTCGTGTTGCGAGAAGGAAAAGAAGTTTTTTATTTAGCGGGACTCGATTTTTCAGATCCTGAGATTATAGAGAATGCTAAAGTACAACTGCAGATAAATTAAAATTTGTCAAACTTGATTGGCATCAAGTGAATTGAATTTTCCTTCTGGTAGGGTATAAATGAAAAAAATCTTTTTACGAGGAGGAAACACAATGGCAAATGAAACTTGGTTACCGACACTCATCACTGACACCCCTGAAGAGGGCTACGATTTAGCGGTGGTATTGGCGCGCAAAGCTGTGGGAATGACGCAGCCGGATGCAGAAGTGAGAAAAAATTTACGTCCTGTGTATGCAAATAATCCAGACAGTTTAACTTTTGCATCGCAAGTGGTTGCGATTCATTTTCAGACGGTAGCGGCGGCGAATGACTATTGGAAAAACTAAAGGCTGAATTTTAACTGGCTTCAAAATCTACTTCCCACAAGT
>JBHWQC010000162.1:0-9149 GCA_043425375.1 Atopostipes sp. | reverse complement strand
ATGGAAATTGACGGCATCAAAGTGGACGGACAAGAATTGGAACACTTGCACGCTGAATTTGCGGAAGTTTTAAAGGGCATTGAAGAAAATATCTTTGAACTCGCCGGTGAAGAATTTAATATCAATTCGCCCAAACAACTGAGCGAAATTCTCTTTGAAAAAATGGGCTATGAACCGATTCGTAAAACAAAAACAGGCTACTCAACGGCGGCGGATGTCTTAGAGAAAATGCGCGATTACGCACCGATTGTCGAGCACATTCTCGATTACCGAGAAATCGCCAAAATTCAATCCACTTATGTGGAAGGTTTACTTAAAGTGATTGAGGAAGACACGAGTCTTGTCCACACACGCTATCAGCAAACTTTAACGCGTACAGGCCGCTTAAGTTCAGTCAATCCAAACTTGCAAAATATTTCGGTGCGCTCAGAAGAAGGACGCAAAGTCAGAAAAGCTTTTGTCCCGCGCGCAGAAAATTGGAAACTCTTTGCGGCTGACTATTCACAAATTGAACTGCGAATTTTAGCGCATATTTCAAAAGACGAACATTTAATTGAAACCTTTAAACGCAATGAAGATGTCCACACAACCACGGCGGTGCGGGTCTTTGGCTTGGACAGTCCTGAAGAAGTCACCCCTAATATGCGCCGAGACGCTAAAGCGGTCAACTTTGGAGTGGTCTATGGGATTTCTGACTACGGCCTGTCAGAAAGTTTAGGCATCAGCCGTAAAGCAGCGAAAGACTATATCGATACGTACTTTGAACGTTTCCCAGGCGTTAAGGATTTTATTGACAACATCATTCGCGAAGCGAAAGAAACGGGCTTTGTCGAAACCATTTTCCATCGTCGACGCTACTTGCCGGATATTAATTCCCGTAACTTCAACTTGCGTTCATTTGCGGAACGAACGGCGATGAATACGCCAATCCAAGGCAGTGCGGCAGATATTATTAAAGTGGCGATGGTCGAAGTGGCCAAGCGCTTGGAGAAAGAAGAGCTGGAAGCTAAGATGCTTTTGCAGGTGCATGATGAGTTGGTGTTTGAAGCACCGGAGTCGGAATTGCCGGCGCTTGAGAAATTAGTAGAAGAGACCATGGAACAGGCCATTGAGCTATCGATTCCTTTACGTGTGGAGAGCGGCTCTGGCGATACGTGGTATGAGTTATAAGAGACAGTTGTAAAGTGTAGAATGGAGCGAACACAGAGTGCCAGAATTACCAGAAGTTGAGAGTGTCAGACGAGGACTAGAAGAGTTGGTGGTCGGCGAAACGGTTGAGAAAGTCGAGGTCAGATGGCCGCGGATTATCGGCACGCCCGCCTTCAACCAGTTTTCTAAACGATTAATAGGACAAACGATTGAAAAAATCGACCGTCGCGGAAAATTTTTACTGTTTTATTTCACCGAGGATGTGATGATTTCACATCTGCGGATGGAAGGAAAATATCAGCTCGTTGAACCGCAAGCAAACGGCCAACTGCCAGTACGCGGAAAACATACGCATGTGGTTTTTTATCTCCGTAGCGGCAAAAAATTGTTATACAATGATGTGCGCAAATTCGGACGAATGTATTTGGTGCCAAAAGGCGAGGAGTTTAAACACAAGTCTTTGGTGAAATTAGGGCCTGAACCCATTGCCGAAGAATTTGAGTTAGAAGAAATGCGTAAATTTTTAACGCGCCGCACCAAAGCCATTAAAGGCGTCTTGCTGGATCAAGAAATGGTGGTAGGGATTGGAAATATTTATGCAGATGAAGTGTTGCATAAAGCCAAACTGCATCCCATTACACCCGCCAACCGCTTAACCGAGGACGAAGAAATCCGCCTCCATGAAGCGATTCTTTCGATCTTAAGTGACGCTGTCAAAAGCGGAGGAACAACGATTCGAACCTATGCCAATGCCTTTGGTGAAGTGGGGACGTTTCAAGACCGGCTGCAAGTTTACGGCAAAGAGGGTGTGCCTTGTTTAACTTGTGGAACAGAAATACAAAAGATAAAAGTGGCTGGGCGCGGGACGCATTACTGCCCCGTCTGCCAAGCGTTGAAAGAGTGAAAACAATGACAAAAATAGTAGGATTGACAGGTGGAATTGCCTCGGGCAAGTCCACCGTCTCTGATTTTTTTAGACAACAAGAGATTCCAGTGATTGATGCCGATGAAATTTCTCGCGAGGTAATGAAAGCAGGCGAGCCGGCGGTGGAGGAGATTCGCCGCATCTTTGGTGGGGACGTGCTTTTAGAGAATGGAGAAATTGACCGCGATAAACTCGGAGATATTGTGTTTGAATCGCCTTCACGCCGAGTCGCTTTAAACCAAATCGTGCACGGGGAAATTGGAGAGCGGATACTGGCAGAAAAGGACCGACTGATAAAAGAGGGACATCCCCTCATCGTACTTGATATCCCGCTTTTTTATGAAGCGGGCTACGAGGACACAGTGGATGAAGTAATGGTGGTGTATGTGGATAAGGACACGCAAAAAGAGCGCCTGCTGAAACGCAACCCGCAGCTTTCAGAAACCGATGCCCTCAACCGGATTTATTCACAGATGCCTTTGGAAGACAAAGCCAAACGGGCGGATGTACTCATCAACAACCAAGGACCGATTGAACAGACCATCAAACAAATCCAAGAGTGGCTGAACTTTACGCTTGCCGAGAAAGAATAGCACTTGCTGAACAAACAAAATAGTGCCGGCCGCCTCATCCGTTTGGAAATTGAAAATCTATTCAAAAACCCCAGCCCCTTGTGCTATAATTGGGGACAAGAAGAGACAGAAAAGGACTGATTAGAATGAGATGCCCACGATGTGCCTACAATGGCAGCCGGGTGATCGACAGTCGGCCGGCCGATGATGCCAAATCCATCCGCCGTCGTCGCGAGTGTGAACAATGCAATTACCGCTTCACCACCTACGAGCGTGTAGAAGCCACACCGCTTTTGGTTGTTAAGAAAAACGGCGACCGCGAAGAATTCGACCGCTCTAAAATTTTGCGCGGTGTGCACCGGGCTTTTGAAAAGCGCCCCTTTTCCGCCCAAGAACAAGAAGATCTCGTCAGCCGTATTGAAGCGCAGATTCGCGACACCGGTGTGCGCGAAATCGAATCCGAGGCAATCGGCGAATACGTGATGGACGAGCTGGCCCAAATTGACGACGTCGCTTACATTCGCTTTGCCAGCGTCTACCGCCAATTCCAAGACATCGATGTATTTATGGAAGAGATGAAAAATTTAGGCCACAAAAAAGAAGACCAAGACCTTTCCCGTCAAAATAAAGACCTGAAAGAGTAGACAAAAAAGAAAGGAGGCATGTACACCTTGACGAATTACCCCTGGCAGCATATTGATCCCAAAGATGAGATACAAGTCGAGTCGCTTGATGCTTTGACGATGAAAGATGTGCATGTCTTGACTAAATTGTACCAGCCCTTAATCGGGGCGCCGGCTTATACTTTTTATATGAATTTATTTGCATCTTTGGATTTTCAAAACACCAAAAAACAAACAACGGTGTCAGAGCTTTTACGTAAACTCGATATCGGCATTCCCGATTTTTTTCATGCGCGCATTAAACTGGAAGGCATAGGCCTTTTAGGTATTTACCGCGCTAAAGCAGAAAAGGGCAAGTATATTTATGAAATCGTCGCCCCTATGACCGCAGAAGAGTTTTTTAAAGACAGTCTTTTGCGCACCTTGCTTGCAGAAAAAATTGGCCAACGCTTGTTTGAGGAAGAAATGCGCGGACTCTTATCTGAGCCTGCTAGTAAAGAAGGCTATGAAGAAACGACGCGCTCTTTTATCGATGTTTACCACTTTGATTTTGAGAATACCAGCCAATTAAGTCAAACTGATTTTATGCCGTTTGACACGCAAAAAAAGCGCTCGCGCCTTACAAAAACTATTGACCAAATCAAATCCTTTGATTATGATTTTTTCAAACAAGGACTTAATAAGCATTTCGTTGACCAAGACAGTTTTACGAAAGAAGTTAAAGAACTGATGTACACTTACCATGTTATTTACGGCATAGATGAGCTGACTATGCAGCAGTTAATACTGGAGAGTGCGGATGTGCACAGCGGCAAAGTAAATCCAAAAAAAATGGCGCGCAATATGGAGATTCGCTATGCCAATCAGCAAAAAGCCTACCAGCTGAAAACCCAATCTACTCAAGCGGTTGAGCAAGCCGTCGATGAACCGCTGCGAGAAAAAGGCTTTACTGCCGAAGAAATTGCCATCATCAAACATGCAAAAAACGCCGCACCGGTTAAATATTTGGAGGCCATCAAAAAGCAAAAAAATGGCTTTGTTGGTCAGCCTGAACGCTATGTTTTGAAAGATCTGGTTGAACAATCGCCTTTAAGAAAAGAAGTCATCAATTTGTTAATGTACTACATTTTAATGTACAACAACAATCCAACGCTAGATAAAAATTATACATTAAAAATTGCCAATGAATGGTCCCAAAATGGGGTTCATACTGCTGAAGATGCGATGGAGCGAATTAAAAGCATTGATACGAGCACCCAAGCGCCCAAAAGCCAAGGGCAAAATCGACGCAATTATAGCAATTATTCCAATTACAACCGCCGCCCGGTGCAAAAAGAAAAACTGCCAAATTGGGCCAAAGACACGAATAAAAATACCGCCTCAGATGATCAAGTCATTTCTGATCAACAAGCCGAATCGATTCAAGAGCGACTGGATCGTCTGCGCAAATTACGGCAAGAGAAGGAGGATAATTAATGGAAAGTATCTCTGATTACTTAGAAAAAATGACCAGCTCCCATGAAATGCGGAGTAAATTTGAAAGTTTGATCAATCAAGCCTTACAAGATAAAGAAGTGCTTGAATTTATTCAAAACCATCAAGACGTCTTGACCTCAGAAGCGGTCGAGCGCAGTGCCGCTTCTTTGTATGAATTTGTTGTTGAAAAAGAAAAAGCTAAAAAAGGCGAAGGGCAGCTGATGCCCGGCTATACGCCCCAATTAATTATCAACAATAAACGAATCGAAGTAACCTATGTCGCGACTGCCGACCATATGCATAAACGGGCGCAAGAAGACTTGAAGCGGCGCATCCGTTCGGTTTATATGCCCAAAGATATTAAAGAAGCAACTTTTACCGCATATGAAGGCACCCATGGCCGGCGCGAAGCTTTAGAACGGGCGATTCAATTTGTCGAAAGTTATATCGCCGATCCCGATGCTTTCCATAAAGGGCTTTACTTATATGGAGCGTTTGGAGTAGGCAAAACGTATCTACTCGGCGCCATAGCTCATCAACTCTCTACCTTTGGTTATTCGTCAACGATTGTCCATTACCCGACATTCGCGACGGAAATGCGCAGCTCAGTTGGCGATTCTACAACCAGTGAAAAATTAGAAGCCTATAAAACAACCCCCATTTTGATGCTGGACGACATCGGTGCTGAATATCAAACGGACTGGATTCGGGACGATATTTTAGGCGTTATTTTGCAGTACCGGATGCAAAATGCCTTGCCCACACTCTTTAGCTCAAACTTTGATTTGAAAGAGTTAAAAGAGCACTTGACCATGAATCAAAAAGGAGAAGCCAGTCCGCTGAAAGCGGCACGAATCCTTGAACGCGTGAAGTTTTTAGCTGAAGCGGTCGAGGTTTCTGGTCGCAACCGCCGCAATGAAGAATAGACTGGTCGAGTTTATCAAATTCACCGCCTCCTCACTCACTGGTACGGTTGTTGATTTAGGGTTGTTTTGGGTATTGACTTATTTTCTAAGAGGGCAAGTCACCGGCTACATTATGATTTCGACGATTATCGCCCGCATTTTCGCAATTCTCGTCAACTACAACATCAACGCGCGCGTAGTGTTTAAAGACAATGACGAGCGGAAGCTGCCTTTCGCCAAATATATGACCTTAGCCGTTATTGATATGTTCGGATCGGGGCTGTTGGTGTCAGGGATTTATAGTTTAATCGGCTGGAATGAAACCTTGATTAAAATGGCGGTGGATGCCACCTTGTTTTTTGTGGACTATTTCATTCAGAAAAAATTTATCTTTTAATGAAAAAGGATTTGCAAGGCTTCATGAAAAGTGGTATCTTATAACTAGTTGAATCGAAAAATCATTGAGAAAGACACCTTTGAAGGTCTTTGTTTTACAGAAAAGAAAACAGTCGATGAGAGTTTTCCAAAACAATTCTTCACTGACCCCTTTCGAGAGTTAATGAATCATAAATTAACCGCCCACTTGGCGTTATCAAGTAAACGAGTTGAAATTGGTCAATTTTTGTTGATCATTTTTAAAGTTGGGTGGAACCACGTTGAATGGAACGTCCCATTAGGTCATTTATGTAAAATAAATGCATCTAATGGGATTTTTTGTCTTTATAGGGTCCAATCCCGTTGTAAATTATTTATAACGAAATTGGAGCGTCTAACCCGGCTGTAATTTGTTTATAGCGAAGTTGGAGCGTTTAACTACGCTATAATTTATTTATGTGAACACAAGAAGCGTCTCACGTTCGTGTAAATTATTTATATAAACGCAAGAAGATTGAATTCACTCACTAGCACTTATTTTCGAAGAAAAAGAAAAGGAGAAATAAAATCATGGCAGAAATACTTGTTACACTACCCGATGGGACTGAACGGGGCTTTGACCAGGGAGCAACGGCGAAAGATGTGGCGGGCTCGATTGGTAAAGGTCTGCAAAAGGCGGGAATCGCTGCTAAATACAATGGCAAGCTTGTCGATTATACGCGTCCACTCACTGAAGACGGTGCGATTGAAATTATCACCAACGATATGGACGAGGGGCTTGAGGTCTTGCGTCACTCGGCGGCGCATATTATGGCTCAGGCCATCAAACGTCTGCATCCGGAGGTGAACTTTGGTGTGGGGCCGACGATTGAAAATGGTTTTTACTACGATACAGATATGGATGAACAGCTAACGGAAGAGGACTTGCCGGCGATTGAGAAAGAAATGATGGAAATCGTCAAAGCAAACTATCCTTTCGAACGCCGCGAAGTTTCACGAGAAGAGGCGCTAGATATTTTTCAAGCAGATCCGTATAAAATCGAGCTGATCAACGACTTACCGGCAGATGAGCAAATCACGGTTTACACGCAAGGTGATTTCACCGACTTGTGTCGTGGGGTACATGTGGAGTCAACCGGAAAAGTGCAAGTCTTTAAGCTCTTGTCACTGGCGGGGGCTTACTGGCGCGGCGATGCCGACAATAAAATGATGCAGCGAGTCTACGGAACAGCTTTCTTCAATAAAAAAGATTTGAAAAAATACTTAAAGATGCGGGAAGAAGCCAAGGAACGTGACCATCGGAAACTGGGTAAAGAACTCGACATTTTCATGATCGATCAACAAGCCGGTTCCGGGCTGCCGTTTTGGTTGCCAAAAGGGGCGACGGTTCGCCGCACTATCGAGCGCTACATTGTCGACAAAGAAATCAGCCTAGGCTACGACCACGTCTACACACCGATTATGGCGGACACCGAGTTGTATAAAACATCCGGCCACTGGGATCACTACCATGAGGACATGTTCCCGCCGATGGATATGGGCGACGGCGAAGAATTGGTGCTGCGCCCAATGAACTGCCCGCATCATATGTTAATTTATAAAAATGACACCCACAGCTACCGGGAATTGCCGTTACGGATTGCGGAGCTGGGCATGATGCACCGCTACGAAAAATCAGGGGCACTTTCCGGATTGCAACGAGTTCGTGAAATGACACTAAATGATGCTCATATCTTCGTCCGTCCCGATCAAATTAAAGAAGAGTTCAACCGGGTAGTGCGCTTGCTGCAAGAAGTGTATGCTGACTTTGCGATTGAAGAGTATCATTTCCGTCTAAGCTACCGTGATCCAGAAGATAAAGAAAAATACTTCGACGACGATGCGATGTGGGAAAATGCGGAAGCCATGTTGAAACAAGCGATGGACGATTTAGAGCTTGATTATGTAGAAGCCATCGGAGAAGCGGCTTTCTATGGACCGAAATTAGACGTTCAAGTCAAAACTGCATTAGGAAACGAAGAAACGCTATCGACAATTCAGCTTGACTTCTTACTGCCGGAGCGTTTTGACCTGACATACGTTGGCGAAGATGGAAAAGACGATCACCGACCAGTCGTCATTCACCGCGGCATTGTTTCAACAATGGAGCGCTTCGTTGCTTACTTGCTGGAACGCTACAAAGGTGCCTTCCCAACCTGGCTGGCGCCCACACAAGCCGTTGTGATTCCGGTCAATGAGGAAGCACACGGAGATGTCGTAATGGATCTCGTTCGTGAAATGAAAACCAAAGGCCTGCGCGTAGAATCAGACTTGCGCAACGAAAAAATGGGTTACAAGATTCGTGAAGCCCAAACGATGAAAATTCCTTATCAAATCGTCATTGGTGATAACGAAATTGAAGATAACCAATTATCGGTGCGTAAATACGGCGAGAAGAAAACGGTCTCCGTTGATCGCGACGAATTCTCAGCGAGTTTAGTCGAGGAAGCGACGAAAAATTAGAGTGATTTAAGTGAAAATAAAAATTCACTTAAATAATTAATCCTATTTAAGTGAAAATAAATTTTTGCGTAAATGCTGAGAGTATTTAGCAGTCAAAACAAATATTCACGTAAATAAAGCGAAAAAATGACGTGAAAATAATTTTTCACTCAAATAAAAGCAAAGAGAAAGCCTTTTGTCTACGGACAAAAGGCTTTTTCAAATGGCGAAAGAGAAAGATGAAGAAGTTTGCTGAGCAAACTTCACCAAAGTGTCTTAAATCAAACTTGACCTCGATCAATTTAAAAGATTCTGCTTTCTGCTAATGTATAAATGGAAAAATATCTTTTTACGAGGAGGAAACACAATGACAAATGAAACTTGGTTACCGACACTAATCACTGACACACCTGAAGAAGGGTACGATTTAGCGGTAGTATTGGCGCGCAAAGCTGTGGGAATGACGCAGCCGGATGCAGAAGTGAGAAAAAATTTACGTCCAGTGTATGCAAATAATCCAGACAGTTTAACTTTTGCATCGCAAGTGGTTGCGATTCATTTTCAGACGGTAGCGGCGGCGAATGACTATTGGAAAAACTAAAGGCTGAATTTTAACTGGCTTCAAAATCTACTTCCCACAAGT
>JBHWQC010000161.1:0-3495 GCA_043425375.1 Atopostipes sp. | reverse complement strand
TTCTTGTTAGTTAATCGTACCGGTAAAGAAATCTCTGATGAAGAGATTACAGTGAACTTTCAAACGTCTGATGGCGGCGATATTTTAGATAATGAGACATTGACATTATCATCTGCTGAATATGGAACCTTCCCGACAGACACTTTAACCCCTATTATGGTGGACATTCCGGCTCAATCTCGAGAAAACTTCTCAAGACTACTTGATCCACAAGAAGGCGTAGCTCCACAATATGAAATTGTGACAGAGGAATAAATCACGTAAAATAATTAAATCAAACCCAAAAAGACGTTAGTGAAGTTTAACTCACTAGCGTCTATTATTTATAACTTAAAAAGGAAAGACCGTTAAGTTTAAGTAATGAACTTGGACTTAACGATCTTTATGAGGATTAATAGGATTATATATATGGTTAGATTAATGTAAAGAAGACATAAGAAGCAGTATTTGCGTACAAAAAAGATGAAAAAGCAGATTGGATAGGGGGTGAGAAGTTTGAATCAAAAACGTATAAAATAAAGAACGAAAAATCAAGACAGAACAAAAATGCTCGGGCAAATGTAGTGCCCCAAAAAAAGTTAGATTATTGGTCCAACTTTTGAGGAGCACCTTACAAATTCCGAGCATTTTTGAATAAAAGCACATGTTTTCTAAGTGTATTGATTTATATTTAAAAATTGCTGTAAAGTTTCGTCTGTAGGATTTTCTAAGATCTCTTGTGGGGTGCCGTCCGCAGCAACTTGGCCTTCATTCATAAAAATGACACGGGAGGCCACGTCTTTTGCGAAAGAAATTTCATGCGTCACTAATAACAGCGTCACATTCCCTGTTTCAACGAGCTGTTTGATCGTTTGCAGCACTTCCGCCACTAACATCGGATCCAAAGCGGATGTGGGCTCATCAAATAAAAGGACTTTTGGATTAACCGCTAAAGCGCGCGCAATGCCGACTCGTTGTTGCTGGCCACCGGATAATTGAGAAGGGTAGGCATCTTGTCGATTCTCTAAGCCGACCCTTTTTAATTGTTCCAGTGCAATCTGTCTTGCTTTATCCTTTTCAATGTTTCGGACTGTGACTAAAGATTCCATCACATTTTCGATTGCTGTCATATTTTTAAATAAGTTGTAATTTTGAAAAACCATTGAGGATTGCAAGCGTAATTGTTGTACCTCTTTTTTTGAATAATTCTCTGCATCAATGGTGACATCGCCGACGGTAATTTTTCCGCTTGTCGGTTCGTCCAAATAATTCAGCGTGCGGAGAAAAGTAGATTTCCCAGTACCAGATGGCCCAATGATCGCAACTACTTCATTTTCTTTAATGTCTAAATTGATATCTTTTAACACTTGGTTGTCCCCAAATGATTTAGATAAATGTTGAATTTCAACGATATTTTTTGTCATGTTATCAACTCCCCCTTTCAAAGTTAATAAGCTTCAGAGGATTTTTTAGAAATATATCTTTGGACAATCATCAAGAAACCAATAATCACTAAATAAACAATGATCACACCGCCATAAATTTCGAAATATCTAAAAGTACGAGAACCTTCAACACGCGCTGCCCCCATCACATCAACGACACCCAGCATAAAGGCTAGTGAGGTCATTTTAGTAATACTGATCACATTATTAAATAAACTCGGCAAGGCAATTCGAACTGCTTGAGGAACGATGACTCGCTTCATTAGCTGATTATTTGTTAAACCTAAGGAATAGGCCGCATCTTTTTGCCCGTCTTCTACAGAAAGCAATGCGCCTCGAATACTTTCAGCCATAAAGCCTCCAGCACTTAAACTTATGACGATAGCGACTGCGTTGAGTGGATTCATATCGCGAACGAAGTCACTATTAACAGCCATCCCGTAATAGAAAAAGTAAAGTAAAGCGACCAGCGGAGCACTTCGAAAGATAAAGAGATAAACTCTCACTATTGGTTCAAGAATACGTACACGGTAATAAGTGATGACCGCAAGAATTAAACCAATAATTAAGCCAAAAAAAGTGGCAACGAGCGTCAAATATAAGGTATATCTTGCAGCATAAAAAAGTTCTGGCATAACTTCTAGCATGTAATTAAAATCAAAGCCCAACATCAATCATCCCTTCTACCTGTTTATTGATCCACATCTTCAAGGTTTTTTGTCATATCTGTAAATAACCATTTTTCCGTAATTTCTGCGATTGTTCCATCCGCTAACATCTCTTTGATGACAACGTTCAGTTCATCGCGAAGTTTTGTATGTTCTTCTGTGTCTGGTAAGAAGTAGACAACTGGTGTAGCCGTTAAGTTTTCTTCTAAGATTCTAAAGTCTGCGCCTCTAGTTTCAATGTATTCATTTAATAAAGATCTTGGCCCACCAACTGCGTCCACACGAGCAATTTCTAATTGTTGGAAGGTATCTGATGTTGATTCATAGCGGGTTAACTCAAAGCCAATATCATCTGACATCTCAGTTAAGGGGATATCTGCCGCTTGCCCAGCCTGTACACCGACTGTTTTTCCGGCTAAGTCGTCCAGTGTTTGTATCTCATCATTGTCACTTTGGACCGCGATTGTATTTGCATCCGCATAGATCGGAATCGTATGAATATATTTTTCCGCTCTTTCTTCTGTCAAAGCATAGTTGTTTGCAGCAACATCACTTCGGCCTGTATCCAACTGACCAAAAGTTGCAGATGAACCAATTCTTTGTACCTCAATATCCCAACCGGTCCTTTCTTCAATTTCTGCCCAAATATCTGCTTCCGAGCCGGTCCAGTTTCCTTCCTCATCTACCATACTGTAAGGAGGTCCTGTCCCCACTGTTGCGACTTTGACCGTTTGCGATCCACCGTTTTCATTTTCTGCTTCTTCAGACCCTTCGTCATTTTCTCCGCAAGCAATCAAAATCATTAAAACGACTGCAAGTAAACTAGTGAACGATAATAATTTTTTCCAATTATTTTTCATTTTTCTCACCCTTCTTTTTTATCATTTGTTTTGATTCATTAAAAAAGCCCTTAAACGAAAATAACTCATTAGAAAGTTACTTTCGTTTAAGGGCAAATAATGAATTGCGATTCCACCTTAAAATACAAAGAAAATCATTGGGAAAAATCTTTGTAATCTCAGGATGATACATAAAATGTATCATCTAGCTATAACGGGCAGACCCGGCATGACCTGAGGAATAGGTTCGTTCAGCCACACAACTTCAAGATGCACTTCCAGATTTCTAACAGATCCCTTTCCACCAATCAGGACTCGCTGTGCTGTTTTTCATCTGTACTTTTCTTTTCATTGTTTTTATTTGTTTAATTAATTATATTATAAATTAACAGATATCTTTTTGTTCGTCAAGATAAATGATTTTCAAATTATCAAATCATTTTAAATGAGCAACTTGGTAAATCTACGCTGTTTTATTTGAACTTGATTAACAAAACACTATAACGTATAAATATGACTTAAAATGACAACGAGATGTTATTTTACATATAATAGAAGAATAGA
>JBHWQC010000160.1:0-3777 GCA_043425375.1 Atopostipes sp. | reverse complement strand
CAGCCGCTAAATAAGAAAAGCTTTACTTTACTGCCGTGGATGCACTCGGAATCAAAAGCCATTCAAGAAATCACAGAAAAATTGTATCTTGCATTAGATGACGAGCTACATACGAAAATCATGTATGACCATAAAGAAATTATTGACGCGTTCGGCCGCTATCCTTACCGAAACAAAGTACTGGGTAGAGAGTCGACGCCGGAGGAAATTGAATTCTTAAAAACAAATAATCTAGACTTTGCGAAATAAAAAATCCTACGATTCGACATGTTAAACGAATCGTAGGATTTTTGTCTTTGAGAAGCAAGTATTCCTATTGAAATTTTCCGAGTAATCGTAAATAATACTGAAGTAAAAACAAGTTATCACTGTCATCTAAAGACAAGTCAGTCAACTCTTCAAATTTTTCCAACCGGTAAAGTAAAGATTGACGATGAATATTTAGCTGTCTTGCTGTTTTACTTGTATTGTAATTGGTTTTAATGTAGACAGTGATTGTTGTCAATAAATCCATACCTTCTTCATTGAAACGTGATTCTAATTCAATCGGTTCAAACAATGCTAGAGCTTGTTCCATCATTTCTTCCCGAGAGATCATTTGATTGACCATTCCTGATAGACGGCTTTGTTTGAAATTTAATCGCGGCCGCTTCAAATAGAGGGCTTGCTCTAAGGAAATTTTGGCTTTATTGTATTGGTCGAAAAACATATATTTTTCTTCTGGCTTTTCACCAATCCCCCAAGTAAAGGAGTAGTCAGGATAAACATGTAAAATATCTTCTTCAATCTTATCTAAAAGAGTAGATACCTCTAAATCAGGTTGATATTCCAAAAAAAGAACAAAAGTTTTATCTTTTAGACTAATCATTGTCTGCAAGTTATACTGTTTAATTAATGAAATCATGCGACTTTCTATCGATAAAAAGTTGTCTGTGTAGGATCCTCCTGGTTTTTTCTCATGAATTTGAAGCAAGACGCAAAAATAGAGAAAATCCATATTAAAACCAAGTTGAATGCCTTGGGAAAGCAATTTTTTAGGCTTCTTCTCATTGGCTAACTGCCAAACAAAATCATTTCGAATATTTAAACTGGTTGTGTTCACAACTTCCTCTTTCTCAAACCAGAGGGATAATGGAACATTAATATAAAAATGAAAGAAACTTATATTCGTCGAATCGTCTCGATCGCTTGAATTTTTCGAAATACTTAAGTAACCATATAAATAATCGGAAACTTCAAGGCGTACTTCATTAAAATCCTCTTCAACTTCCTCTTCATTTTTATGCCTAAACGCACCTTTCGTATTTCTGTCTTTGTCACGAATGATAATGGAACGATTGATTTTTTTGGCGATAATTTCAGCTGCTTCTTCTAATGAATCCCCATTAAAATAAGTATGCAATAAATCTTTTTGTAATTCGATATATTGGTTTTCTTGTTCCATTGCCTGTTCTTGAAAAATATCCATAACCGCTTTAATCACATCTGAAAATCGAACTTCCCATGGGATGAGGATCAAAGGAAACTGATGAAGATTGACATAGTCAATAATTTCTTGGCAAATGGATTGATCCGTTTCTGGATTAAAAGAAAGAAGTAAAGCAGTGGCTTTAGATTCGTGTACATCCTTAATAAAATTGAGCAAAGTAAAATCTTTTTTTAAACCAACAGCTGTCGATATAACGACCTCGTTTTCTCGAATAAACCCTTCCACCGGGGGTTCTTGCACCGATATATAGTCAACGATATACTCTTCAGTCTGGATTCTTTCGGTTAAAACTTCTGCTTCTGTCATGACATCTAAATCTAAAAAGTTTGCAAGGGTAAGCATAGCATCCTCCTACATTTTGTAGTACAAAACAAATTAAATTACTGATAAATTGTATGTTGATAAAGCGCTACCAACATTATATCATAAGGTTAGTTAAATGAAACACAATCTTATGAATAGCAAATTATCCGAACCTATTTAATAAAATGATGAAAATGAAATTATTATAGAAGGAGTTTTATCAATGGGAATGAATACAGATTTATTACACGCAGCAAATCAACATGCAAAACTACCAGGATCATATAAACCGACGGCAATGGCACATGTTAGTCCAATTTACCAAACATCTACTTATATTTTAGAAGATTTTGATAGCGCTGTCTACCTAAACCAAAATGTAGAAGAGGGCTTTGTCTACACACGTTTCGGTTCACCTAACTGTGACGAACTTGAAAAACGTATGGCGATTTTAGAAGAAGGAGAAGCAGGTCTTGCAGTAGCTTCAGGTATGGGCGCGATTTCAATTGCCGTAATGAGCAGCTTGAAGGCAGGAGATCATGCAGTCATTGGGGATGTCATCTATGGATGTTCGTACACATTATTCGAACAAGTGTTAACAAACTTTGGTGTAGAAGTTACTCGTGTAGATACAACGGATCCTAAAAATATTGAAGAAGCGATTCAAGAAAATACTACAGTGGTATATATTGAAACCCCTGCTAATCCCACAATTAAAATAACAGATATTGAAGCGGTCGCTGACGTGACGAAGCAGCATGAGAATATAACATTAATTGTTGATTCGACTTTTGCATCGCCTTATCTGCAAAAACCATTAACGTTGGGCGCTGACATCGTCGTTCATTCAGCGACGAAATTCTTAAGTGGACACGGAAATGTAACAGCCGGAGTTATCGTCAGTGATAAAGAGAGAATTCATCACTGCCGTATGCCATTCTTACAAACAATGGGACAAGTATTAGATCCTTTTGCAGCTTGGCAATTAATGCAAGGAATGAAAACTCTAGGTATACGTATGGAAAGAATTAGTGAAAATGCGATGAAAGTTGCCGAATTTTTAGAAAACCATCCAAAAATTGACAAAGTGTACTACCCAGGTCTTGAAAGTCATGATACCCATGATATTGCGAAAAAGCAGATGTCAAATGGTTTTGGTGGAATGATGAGTGCAGACATTAAAGGCGGTATGGATGCTGTTCGTACAGTGATGAATAATGTCGAAATTTTTAGTTTAGCCACAAGCCTAGGAAATGTAGATTCATTAATCCAACACTCGCCATCAATGAGCCACTTTGATATGTCTCAAAAAGAACGAGAAGATTCCAGTATTTTTGATGGACAAGTTAGATTATCCATTGGTATTGAGGACGTTGAAGACTTAATTAAAGATTTAGAGAATGTTTTAGAACTTATTTAACTCATCGAAGAATAAAAGGGGAATCCATGATGGAACTAAAAACAGACATACATTTAATCAATGAAGAGATTCAAGCCCACTATGATGAAGTTGTTCAACTGCGACGTGATTTTCATCGAAAACCCGAATTAGGCACACAAGAATTTGAAACTGCAATAAAAGTAGAAAAGTATCTAAATGATTTAGGGATCCCAACTCAAAGAATGTTTAATACAGGCGTTGTTGGACTCATCGAAGGGCCTAGAGAAGGAAAAACCATTCTATTGAGAGCGGACATGGATGCTTTACCAGTCACTGAAGAAACAGGATTAGAATTTGCTTCAGAAAATCCAGGGGTGATGCATGCATGCGGCCATGATGGTCACATGGCCATGCTGATGGTAGCAGCTAAGATTTTGAAAAAACATCAAAAAGAATTAACGGGGAATGTAAAACTTGTCTTCCAACCAAACGAAGAGGAAGCTGGAGCCAAATTTATGGTAGAAGAAGGGGTGCTAGAAAATCCAAAAGTAGATGCATCCTTTGGTGTTCACCTCTGGTCGCCAATTCCAAGCGGTAAAATTGG
>JBHWQC010000159.1:0-4452 GCA_043425375.1 Atopostipes sp. | reverse complement strand
TCACTAACGAAAGGGAATACATAAAAGAATAAACAAAAATAAATAAGTATTAAACGCTGATATAACAACATCTTAGAAAATAATTTGATAATAATCAAAAGAAATTAAAGAAAACGCTTTACTAAATAAAGAAAGTCTTGTATAATCTTTCTTAATTAAACAAATCACAAATCACCCAGATAAGTCAATCAATCAAAAGAAAGATAAGATGACTTAACCGATTAAAGTGAGAACGTTTAAATTTAATTTTGAAATGAATTGAGGAGGAAACAAAAATGGCAACACAAAAAACTATTGAAGGAAATCAGTACCACCAAGCGAAGCAATGGGAAATCGCGCTTTTTTCACTAAATAACTCCGCATCGAACTTATATTTATTGGCCTTTGGCTTTTTAGCTTACTATGCAACAGGACCTGTCGGGCTTACAACCGTTATTATTGGTAACGTTTTAGGTGGCACTCGTTTATTTGATGGATTGATTGATCCAGCGATTGGGATTATTATGGATAAAGTCGACACAAAATGGGGTCGTTTCCGTCCGATTATGCTCTTTTCAAATTTAGCTCTCATTTTATCGTTTCTTATTTTATTCAATACACACCAATTTGAGGGTGTCATGAAAATTGTTATGTTAGCAATCGCCCTTATTTTCCATAAAATTGCCTACTCCTTCCAGCAAACCGTCACCAAAGCAGCACAGCCGGCGTTAACAAATAATCCAAAGCAACGACCGTTATTTTCTGTTTATGACACCATTTTCAGCTCGATGGGAGTTTTCGCTTTAGGTCAATATGTGATTTCAAACGTCCTAGCGCCAAGACATGGGAATGAATTCAGCTTGCCGTTCTACCGTGAGTTACTCTTCCTCGTGTGTGGGATTTCACTGGTTCTTACAGTTTTAGCCATGATTGGTATTGCCCGTAAAGACAACACCAAATATTTCGGACTCGGTGAAAACACAGTTGAAACGAAATCAATCAGTGATTATTTATCTGTAATCAAAGGGAACAAACCTTTACAGTCTTTAGCAATTGCTGGGGGAATTATGAAATTCATGGCTTCGTTAATCGGTGACCAGGCTTTCCTAGTGATTCTATTCGGAATTATTTTAGGGAACTATGCCTTATCGGGGCAAATTTCACTGATTCAAATTATCTTTAACTTATTACTTGTCGTTGTATTGACTCGTATCGCAACGAAAGCAGACTTAAAGACTTCTTACACCGCTTCTGTCGTTGCTAGTGCGGCTTCCATTGCAGTAATGGGGATCATTTTATTTACTGCTGAAAGTCCATTGGCTATTTTCTCAGAAGGGATTTTCACAGGGGTTCAATCGATTCTCTTTACGTTAGCTTATATTGGGATGCGTATTTTCTCCAGTTACCCAACGTCGATTGTTTTAACGATGGCAGCGGACATTACCGATTACGAGACTGCTCGATCCGGACGCTTTGTTTCTGGCTTAATTGGAACGGTCTTCTCACTAACCGACTCAATTGCTTCTGCTTTATCGCCGATTATCATTGGTTTAATTATCGCAGCGGCTGGTTATACAAATGCCTACCCGGATGCCTCGGAACCATTAAACAGCAACTTATTTAATGCAGGAATGGTGATTGCAATTGTGTTGCCACTTATTCTATTGGCTATTGCTTTTGTCTTAATCCGAATTTACCCACTAGATCGCACAGCAATGGAAGATATTCAAAAAACAATTGCTGAAAGAAGAGCAGACGGTCCAAATCAAACAGACGACGACCAAGAAGCAGCAGATGCGGTAGTTGTTCCTACAAATAAAAAAGCACCACTTGTTTAGATAATTTAATGAAAAACTTAATATATAAGTAAAATGAAGTACCATCAAAATTCGAGTGATTTTGGTGGTGCTTTTTAAAACTGAATACAAAAAATCACAGGAATAATTATAAAATAAGTTTTCAATACAATATTGTATGTTATAATGTAAGCGAGTACATTAGTCAGTTAAAATTATTAGAAATAAAAAAAGTAGCTAGCTTGCGCTAGCTACAAAATCATCTAAATGATTACCTCTATGAGGCGGTTAAGCAAAAGCTTTATTTTAACTCAGAGTGTAATTCTTAATGGTATTCAAACAACTACAATTTGCTACTTGCGAGCCTAGCTGTTTTAGAAGAGTATAATTCTTAATGGTATTCAAACTTGAAGGGTCAACCCCATACTGTAACACGATTTTAGAAGAGTGTAATTTTTTAAGGGTATTTAATTTTTCAAAGTCGCAGAGTATAGTATCTGTCGCTTAGAAGAAAAAAAGAGTGTAATTTCCGATTAGAAACAATAAGGCGTTAATGAATTCTCACGGATCCATTAACGCCTTATTTCACAAAATGCATATATATTAGATAACTTCCACAATATCATGCCAAGAAGTAGCTGTACGCTCAATTACTTCATTTAAGGAGGTGATATTTTCTTTGCCTTCTGTACGTAACCATTTTCTGGCTGCGTCGGCACCTTCTTTAGCGAAAGGTTCTACCACACCTTTCCAAGTTGCGCGTCCACATAATACACCGTTAAATTTAGAACCCGATTCTTGTGCAAATTCAAGTGTTCGCATGAATAACTCAGCACTTACACCTGCACTTAGGAAGATATAAGGTAAGTGTGTCGCTTCGTCTTGTTCTTTAAAGTATTTCGCGGCTTCTTCTTTCGTGTGAACAACTTCGCCATCTGTATAGCCTTCGACAAAGTTCATGTTGACTGGTGTTTCAATTTTCAATACATCTACATTGTATTGAGGCTTAGAGAATTCAACCATTGCTTGGTTCACTTTATGTGGTTTAAGTTTAGCGAATTCCGCTGATTTTGTATTTGCAACTTCTGCATCGTAAGTTAAGATTTCTAGGTAATAAGGAATATCTTCTCCCACACATTCGCTACCTACACGCTCAACAAATGCTTTTTTCTGATCGTTAATTTCATCACTTTGATCCACATCATAGTAAAGAAGAATCTTAACGCCATCTGCACCTTCTTCGCGAATACGGTAAACCGATAAGTCATCGATTAAACGAGCCTGGCGACCAATTTCATCACCAGGGGCATAACCTGTTTGTTCGTAAGCGAGTAGTAAACCTGCGTCCTTGTGACGAGCTTTAGTAGCTGGCATACCATACACTGGGTCTAGTAAAATAGACGATGCATAAGGAGTTAACTCTTCTGAAACTAATCGCTTGAGTTCTTCGATTTCTTCATGTGTAACTTCAACGTTTAAATCGTCAAACATACGACCCATGGCACCACGTTGGTCAATAGCTAGGGCTTTTATAAAACCATCATCTGCCGATAAATTATCCATATAAGCTTTTTTGTTTTTAGTCAGTTTCAACATATTTTTACTACTCCCCTTCATTATAGAAACCTTCGTCCCATTTGTTCAAGTACTCATCGAACTTTTTATCGGTTTCTTCTTTTGTTGTTGAAGCTTTTTCGTTAATTTGATTAATTTTTTCAATCAATTTTTTATTCTCTTCAGTCGGCTGGTATTCTTCATGAATAAACGCATCGACCGTTTCACGGATTAAATGCTCGCCGGTAATTTTTCCACCAAAGCCTATCACATTGGCATCCAATTCGCGACGCGCATATTTTGCTGTTGCCATGTCACGCACTAAAGCTGCACGCACACCAGGCACTTTGTTGGCGGCGTTAGCGATTCCAACACCTGTTCCACAAATGACGACTCCAAAATCGGCTTCGCCTGAAGCGACTAATTCACCGACTTGCTTTCCGTAAATCGGGTAGTGCGTACGGACAAAACCGTGTGTTCCAACATCAATCACTTCATGACCTAATTCTCTAAAGTGATCGGCGACAGCGATTTTCATATCTGTAACAATATGATCATTCCCAATTGCGATTTTCATTTTTTTCTAGTCCTCCTTAGCACATTGCGTCCAGCATATCGACACGGATTTGATGACGTCCACCGTCATATTCTGAGTCAACAAATGCTCTAACGATACTTTTTGCTAGACCTTCACCCACTAATTCACTTCCGATTGAAATAATGCGCGCATTGTTATGACGACGAGTCATCGTTGCTGACCATTCCTCTGAAATTTCAGCGACCACAATTCCTTTGTGTTTGTTTGCTGCCATAAAGCTTCCAGCGCCATAAGCATCGATTAAAATACCGACACCTTCTTCGTCATCATTCATTTTCTCGACTAAATGATTTGCTGATTCAACAAAGTCTTCAGCAGCGGTTTCGGCTAAATCTTCTACAGAGAAGTCATTTTCCTGTAAATAAGTTTTAATGACTTCTTTTAGAGCATAGCCATCTTGATCTGCAGATAAATATACTTTCATCTTTATATATCCTCCATTTTTTTATTTATTAATAATTTCTACCCAATTTGAATACTTCTCAATCGTTTCTTGAGGCACTTGGCTGTCGGTGATGATACAGG
>JBHWQC010000158.1:0-4131 GCA_043425375.1 Atopostipes sp. | reverse complement strand
GTAATCTTTTGATTTTTATAAATTTTATCAATCACAGGATTATCAGATACAAGAGTAATATAATTTTCTACTTTCTCTCTATAGTTAGTTAAATCTACAGGGGTATAGATATTCCTTGTATTTTCATTCACTTCTAAAAATTCATCATCAAAATCTGTATAAAAAATCTTTGTTTCTTCAGGTACCAATAATTGCATTAAATCACGCAGTTCAAAACGTACTTCTTCTAAATCAATAACTGTTGCATCTTTCCAGAATTCTGCAGTTTGTATTTTTCGCAGTGTTTCTTTTCGGTCAACAACTTGTTGTAAAGTACCTAAGCTAGATAGCTGCCTTGCAATGTTTGAAATGTTTTGAACCATGTTTTGATTTAACTGGCCAACGACTTTGCTCAATTCAATCACGAACATATACAAGTCAAATCGCTGTGTTAATTCATGCTCACCACTCGCTTCAAGTAGGGGGCCCACATGTTGATCTAATTCTTCTAAACCAAGCACAGTTAATCGATCCCAGTTATGTCTATCTTTAAATTTCAAAACATGCTGAAGCTTTTGTCTCACTCTAAAATCAGTTTCTTTTAGACGAGTCACTTGATTGTGTAATCGATCTACCATATTCTTTCTGAATGCGATAAAAGGCTCTTCTTGATAGTGTAAATCTTGCAACTCTAAAGCAATTTGAATTTGGATATTAAATAATCGTTCAGTAAGTGATTTAGCTAAGCGTTCTTCTCCTGGCTTTTCTTCTGTTCTAAAAAACTCAAAATTTTGCCCGTAATCAAAGATTAGAAACTCTTTTTTATCAAGGCCTGGACCGAATAGGTTTTCACTTAATCGTGTGCCACGTCCGATCATTTGCCAAAACATGACTTTAGAGCGCACTTTCTTAAAAAACACTAGGTTAACGACTTCTGGAACATCAATCCCCGTATCTAGCATATTAACTGAAATAGCTATGTGCGGTAATTTATTTTTAACAGAAAAAGAATCAATCCGGCTTTGGGCATAGTTAATAGCGTAGGTAATAACTTGGGCATAGTCCGGCCCTTTTTCAGGATATAAAACATCAAAACGTTCCTTAATCATCTCAGCATGTCGGTTATTTTTAGCAAATATAATAGTTTTTCCAATATCATCACCTGTGGAATCTTTTATTCCGGCAGTCATGAAATGGTGAATAACTTTATCAATTGTATCTTTATTGAATAGCCAAGAATTCACAGCATTACCATCGATATCTGTGATAGCTGTCTCTTCCCCAAATACATCTTCAAATTCTGATTTTTCTTCAGGACTTAAATCATCGTATTTAATACCTTCTGTCGGAATTTTTAATTTCGCTTCAATCGTTCGATAATCAACTAAATAACCTTCATTGATGGCTTCTTCCAAATCATACGCGTATGTTGGAACACCATTCTCTAAGTTGAATAAACTGTACGTGTTTTTATCGATCTCTTCACGCGGTGTGGCAGTTAATCCCACAATCCGAGCATCGAAATAATCAAAGATTGCTTGGTATTTTTTATAAATGGATCGATGGGCTTCATCGATAATAATGACATCGAAATGGCCAACTGAAAAGAGTCGTTCGTCACCTTCAACCCGTACCTCATCAATCGCATTCATCATCGTTGGGTAAGTTGAGAATATCATCCGACTTGTTTGATATTCTTCATCTTTATTACGACGACTATCTGTTAAATTCGTCTGGGTAACTTCTGGTAGTAATTCATTAAAAGATTTCATCGCTTGGTTAATTAAAGCTGTACGATCGGCTAAAAACAAGACATTCTTAGCCATATTGGCTTTCGTCATGATATCTACAATGGAAATTGCGGTTCTTGTCTTACCTGTACCAGTTGCCATAACCAATAAAGCTTCACGACGATTCGTAGAAAAAGATTCCATCGTACGCGTGATCGCTTCTTTTTGGTAAGGTCGGTTCGTAATTCTATCTTGAATCGGAATCGAAGTTAATGGTTTTCGAAGCGTTCGACGATCGATTAACCGCTGCAAGTCTGCTTGATTGTAAAATCCTGAAACCTCTCGGCGTCTTTCATCATCTATAAACCACATCTGAAAACCGTTACTGAGAAAGATTAATGGTCTTTGTTTAGTATCTCTTTCTAGCAAATCAGCATACAGTTTAGCTTGTTGTTCACCTGCTTTAGGATTAAGTTTTGTGCGTTTTGCTTCAACAACCGCAAGTGGTAATCCGTTTTGACCATAAAGTACATAATCGGCAAACCCTTTTCCAGTAGCATTCGGCATACCTTCTAGCTCGACTTCTTCAATCAAATAGTTCCCATTAATATCCCACCCTGCTAAAGCAAGATCAATATCAATCAGCTCTTTGCGTGTTTCATCTTCTGTTGCTTGATCCACTTTAAAAGGTTTGAGACGTCTTTTATCAGCTCTTTGTTTTTTTCGAACAAATTCATCCTGTTGGGCTTTACTCATAGAAGCACGTTGTTCGATAAGTGGTGGATCTACTTTTTCAATATACTCATCCACTAACTCAACCGTCACAGCTGGTTTTTCTTTATCGACGGCTACATGTGTATCAATCAATGTATCATCAAAGTGACGCTCAACGTAGTTATCCCCATAGCAGTAATCGATCCATTGAATAAACTCAAACAGATTACGAAGAGAAATAACCGCTTTACCCTTATCAATTTTACGTGATTCATGTGCCGCCAAGTTGCCCAGCTTAATCACATAAGATAAAAGTTCAACTATTTCTTGACTAACGACTTCCTGAAAATCATCGTTATAGACAAGTGAAGACAGATTATCACGGTAAGGAATCTCAATCGTTGGATCCGTTTTGTACATCCATTTGACTGCTAATTCTAATGCTCTTCTGGTCATAATAGCAGAAGATACCGTACTTAAAGTCAAGGATTTTTCAGCTTCGACACTGGCTTGCGCAAAATCTGTATATTCTTCTTGTTTTAATAAAAAATTAAAGTTCCCCAACGTCAATCCTCCTTTGCTTTATAGACTTAAACTAACTCTCCAGTAAATGCCTTTTGCATTAGTGCATCGAATAGTGTGTTCATTTCGTCTAAAGATGTCTGCATTTTTCCCTTAATTATTTCAACCTTTTTTATTTTTTCAGAGAATTTTAATTGTTCACTTTTTTGAATAATTGGGAACTCTAGCTTAGATAGTCTTCCTTTAGGCAACTGAGGTTGTGCACTTCCCGAAATAGCTAATTCTAACAATGGAAGTTCTCTAATTAATATTTGAAAATACCATTCATTAACTTCAATTTTAGGTCGTAAAATCAACATACCGGAATTAATTCTCATTTTTTCATGAGGTACCTTTTTGTGATAATAAGCAATATTCCCAACTGTTCCTCTAGTGGTTAAAATGAAATCTCCATAGTTTATTTTTCCACTTCTCAAAACTTCATCTTTCTTTTTAGAAATGTATTCGGTATTTTCAAAAACAAATCCTCTTTTTGTGACATTTTTCGTATTTAAAAACATACAATATCCATCATCTGTAAAATCAGATTTTTTGGGATAATTTTTACCTCTATCACCATCAATAAGCTCGAATGCATCACCAAATGTAATGTTATTATATTCAGTATTCTCAATTGTTTCAAAAAATATGCCGCGAATTAAATTATCTAATTCTTGAAGTTGTTTATTCCTTAGATTTAATACTTTCTCAACATTTTTTAAAACTGATATTATTTTATCTTGTTTTTCTATACTTGGGATAGGTACAATTAGTTCTCGTAACATAGTCAAATTTATATTATTCTGAGCTACTCCTCTACTTTGATTTATCATTTTCTCTTTCAACGAAAGTAGATAGTAATAAATAAAGTCCATTCTTACACTATCATCTGTAATATTTATGCCAGCAATAGCTTGATTTGTTGTAGCTTCAACTTCTAATATTGCTACTTCACCAATAGTTGCAAATATTGTATATAAAATAGTATTTGGTGCGAATAATTTTGCTGAAGATTCTTCAAGCCCTTTTGTGGTTATAAATTCTTCTGATTCGTTAATATACTTACCTTTAATATCAGAAATTTTAACCCAAGGTATTTCACCCATACTCCAATAATCTGGATTCGATCGTTTAGGTGTTCCACAGG
>JBHWQC010000157.1:0-5991 GCA_043425375.1 Atopostipes sp. | reverse complement strand
GAAGTTCGTTATCAAGTAATTCTTGCTCTTCTTCTATGTAACTTGTAACTTCTTCTTTCGAATCTGCTGTCTCTTCTTCCGTAAGCTCTACATCTTCCAACTCTTTTGAAACAGTCTCTGTATAAGCCGATGTTTCATAAGCATCTGTTAACTCTTCTGCCGCTACCTGTTCAACATTCGGTAAAAATAAAAAAAGTGCACTTAAAGGTACGAATGCTCGAAAGATAAGCGCGTTAAACTTCTGCTTGTTCTTTTTTCTCAAATCTCCATTCCTCTCTATAATAAAATATACTTGTGCTCAAAAGCACAAGTATATTTTAGCGAATTTACATGCAAATGTAAAACATTATTTCATTATGCTTTTAAAAGTTGAAGCATTTGCTCAAGTTCTTGTCTACTCCATACAATGATTAGTAACAAATAGACACTATATGCAACGAAGCCAATGACAGTCGTCAAGTAATTTGCAGTGAAAAAGAAGACAATGAAATGACTCACTAACAGTAAGGATTCTTTTGTAGAGCTTTTTAAATATCTAAACTGAACGCGAGAGGTGTATAAAAACCACAAGATGTAACTAATTGTCGTCGCAAAGGCAACCGCCTGCAAACTATTAAAAATAAGATCGGAAGAATAAACGAAAGCTAAAGCACCTGCTGCATATAATACACTATCTCTAAAATATGAATATTCAGAAACGGTCGCTTTATATAAATTGGCAATGAGTATTTTTGAAATCATAATATAAGGAATCGCAATAAACGTGATCGATAACAGACTAATTGCATTTGTATACTCTGGTAAAAATACTTCAATAATGACTTTAAAGACAAAGAAAGCTAAACCAGCTCCCACGCCTAAATAAATTGAAGCATTTTTTATAACATTTAACAGCCTTTCATCTCTGCGTTTGGAAATAACGTTATAAAAAACCATACCGACTGCATTGACAATCAGTAAAATCACATTTAAAACAGAATTTTGAAAGGAATACTGGGCAAAAGCTTCGATGGAGTAGCGCCAATTGACGACCCATCTACCAGCATTTCCGACAAAGGTTAAGGACATATTTGCGATTAAGATAAAGACGCCCACTCGAAAGAGGTCAAATTTTCCTTCAGGATTAAAAACCAGTTGAAGCCCATGTTTTCTTAAAAAATTAAACTCATAAAAAGCAAAAAGAAACACAAAGGTCAGGATGTGAATCACAATATAGATCACATAATTATCAAATTGAAAAATAAAAATCGCAATCAAAAGTAAAAGAATATTAAACAGACTTTTTAAAATATTTCCACGGGAAAATAGTAAAAACTTTCCAGTGGCTTGTAAAAAGTTTTGATGGTACACATTTAAGGCGTTAAAAAAAGTGGCTGTTGAAAATAATGCAAAGATAATGCTTTGCTGCCAGATTGAATAGGCAAACATTAAAGCAAAAACAATTAACTGGAAAAAGAACACGAAACTATGTTCTTCATGGACTTGCTTTTGATTTAATTCATGGTCTTCTTTTCCGCCATACTTAATGTAAATCCCATCATTGAAGCCCGCATTAAACAAATACGAAAAACTCATATATAGAATATACTGGCTATAATTTCCATAATCCACCACAGATAAAACGATGGGCAGCATAAAATTAATTAAAAAACCTGTTCCGAAATTGACGATATTTGTCATCGCCACACTAACAATATTTTTTAAGTTCTTCAAAGGTAAGACTCCTAACCGTTCTATCTATCTATGACTTGTAGGATAGTCAATTGGCTCTCAGACATTTCAGCTAAGCGGTACTGATCATTGTACCACTTTTTGTCTGTTTCCTTGCTTTCAACAAGTAAGACGATCTCCTCTACTTTTTCTTTCTCTAAAGCTCGTCTAGAAAGCGCCGCTGTGTGTTCAATTTGCGGTTTGTCTTTCCATAACTCTTTTGTAAAAGGACTGGTTTGGGCAACCACAAGCTGCTTGTCCGCTTCAGGAATCAGTAAGAGGTTATTTAATTGTTCCCTATCTGCGTCTTTTGTCATGATAAAGTGATGATCATTAAAATCCCAGCTGTACTGGAAGGCATAATTGATTTTCTTTTTAAACAGTTGAAGAATAAACAGCACAACCGCCGTTATAAGCAGGCCGATAATAAAGCCGGCAATGGCATACAATAGGACCGAGCGGCTTTCCGATTCAACGGGTGAAATGATCCCCAGCGCTTCCGGAGCAGAAACCATTTGCAAGTCCTCTTCGACCAATTGTTCACCGATTGCAGGGGCTCTCATAAGCGTCACACTCAAATCTTGTATAAATGGAATTTCGTTCTCAAGGATTTGTTCAGCAAAAGCTTCTGCCAGTAAGAGATTCTCTTCGCTGCTTTCAGTTGCTTGGACGCGAATTGTAATGACATTACTTGAAGTGTTTCGAATCCCGGCGATACTTCCCCGGTACTGCGACGTTTTATATAATTGAAGCTTTTGTTCGTGGGCAAGCGTCTGGCTGTAGTCCAAACCCGTTTCACGTTCGATTTCATCAACCACTGCCGGCGACGTAAAATATTCATCAAATATAAATGAATTACCAAATGTACTTCCGTCCTGTAGCTGGACAAACATTTCAAATTCTGCCGGTGCTTGTCCATAAATAGTGGCAAGATAGTCACGACTCTCTTGGACATTCTCCATAGACAACTGTTCTATCCGCTCTTCATCTTCTACCACTTCTTCCGGAGATTGCCCCATCAAATTGGGTACAAAGAAACTGCTTAAGACAGCCAGCACACTAATAATGATAGCTCCAGCCAAGATTTTCAGCCAGTTCTCTTTCATAAAGCGCCATAGTTCACTTAAGATTGTAGTTAAACTCATAATTTCCCCTCATATTCAACGTTTTATTTGAAACAAACGATACGTTTGTTTCGTAAATTTTAATATACGCGATGATTAATCCAAAAAAGACCCAGTGCCATTCAATCAGCATGTTGCTTGCACTTGTTATACTCGCCAAACTATAAACGATTAAGAATGCAATCAATTGGTTGCTTACTTGTTTCCCTCTCTTTGATTGCTGTTTTCGAATTTGGAATAGACGATAGATGAGTAAAACATAAGCGAGCGTATATAAAACAAAGACGATCACCCCATAAGCGACTAATATTTCCGCCCACCAATGATGCATATTGATAATATTTTGCGTGGGCAAAAAGCGGTAATTCGCCATCCACGGCTCTATATTGCCGGCGCCTACCCCTAATCCAAAAGTCGCGGCTAGGAAGATCAACCCATTGCGAAGCAAATTCACCCGTCCGGTATCACCCGTCACAATATCCAAGCGGCCTGTATAAATTAAAGTATCCACCATGTGTTGAACAGCGGGCACATAAGCAAGGGCTAAGAGGCCGAGTATCAAGAACAGGGCCAAAAGCAAACCGTAATATTTTTTCTCCATATCCCATTTGAATTTCAACGCCATAAAACAGGCAGCATATAAAATGAGACAGAGTAAAATCATCCGTGAGCCACTGCGATAAATTAGATAAGAGCCTAAAAATACACTGAGTAGATAGCCCATTTTTTTGACTGCATGAGGTGTGAGGTAATACAGAATCAGACCAATGGCTATGTAAGCAAGCAACATGGTCGCAAAATCATTTTGGTTCTCAAAATGGGTGATGGGCATTCTGGTCATCGGTTCTGAAACAAAGGTGTTGTACCGATCCAATTTTCCTAAATCCGCAAAAATATAATGGTTGGTTGTAATTTCATAATAGCCGAGTCCGACTAATAAAGTCATCATAAACCAAGCGATTTGCAGAAGCCTTTTCCAGTGATGCAGGTTTTCAACCCAGAAATACAATCCCAAGATGCTTGAAATACCTAAGGTTAATAAAAAGACGGCTTGTAGCCACAGCCTTAAATTATCTATCCATAAAAAGGATACGCCACTCCATAACCACCAAAAAATAAAAACGGCTACAGCAAAAGTGGCATAGCTATTTTTTTTAAGGGCTACGCGCGGATTTTTTTGTACCATAAAATATCCGATAAACAGAGGAACACTTAAGGCACACACGCGGTAAATGGTGAGTTGAGCAAAAGGCGTAGGAATGGCTAATATTTCCGTTCCAATAAAGACACTCGCTACAAGAATCATTAAAAAATATTTCATGATGAAATCCTTTCGTCTCTATAAAGTTTTACATTTTCTCTAACAACTAAAGTAGATTTTAACACATTCGAGAAGAGAATTATAATAAATTTCAAAATAGTTAGAGGCTGGTCAGATAAGGGATTCATTTTGTGGCGTTTATTGAGATTAGCTTGTCACATTTTTGGATGTTAAGGCAGGATATAGTTAAAAAGCTGTTTCGTTTTTTGATTAACGAGGCAAGTGCTTACTTCTAAACTTTATAGAACGGATGCTGCTTGAACAAAAAAAGAAGGGCATCCCCTTCTTTTTTAAACTAATAGCTATATGAAAAAACCATTGTATTGTAAGCTCGCATATAATGTTGACTATTGTCATGGTTTGCGAACATGGTGGAGACGGCCATCCCGTTGAAGCTGTCACGAATCATATTTTCATAGTGTCCCGGGCTGTTTGCATATTGGTCATAAAATATCTGTGCCAGTTCGGCTTCCAAAGCGCCAGATGTTTGACTTAACTCTTCGTACTTTTCATAGGTTAACCAGTTATAGGCAAGATTCTCCCCGGAAGCAAAAACGGAAGTTCCATTTAAATAGTTAAAAGCGGTATACCATGGGGAGCCATCCGGTCGAGAATGGTCATTATTTAACGTTTGGATACTGATTGAATCTAGTGTGCGCGTATCTACTCCATGTTGTAAATCCTGTTCATAATCCAAAGGTTGAACACCCACACGAGCACGTTCTTCATTGACTAAAGCTAAAACTTCTTGATTGAACAGTGACAGGTTAAAAGCCACATCTAGTCTGTCGTCCGTTGGTTTGTCAGGCTCTTGCGGCAATATTTCATCCAATAAGGAAGGTGCAATCGTTTGAGGACCGCCTTGAATATAAATATTATTAATCATTGGCAAACTATTTTTTATGTAACTTTTTACAATTGAATTTATTTGATTCGATCGGACAAGCAGGATCGGTGCGTTAAGTTTTTGTGCCAATGGTGCAGAGACTAATGCATCAGGGAAAACTTCTCCACTTGCAACAACTAAATTTTCTAAGTTGGTATAAGAAGCTAACGCCACTTCTGCACTACCCGCATATCGATTCTGTCCGGCAATTCTATCATGAGTCATTCTTAATTGACTCAGCTGATCTTCAACAGCGGATGTTACTGTTGCTGGTCCGCCAATTATTGTGGCATGGCTAGCATTTAAATCTCTTAACAATTCAATTGTTTCAAGATCTAGGTAGTTTTTTCTTGTTAAAACAATTGGTGCATCAATCGTATTGGCATAAGATACGCCGTATAAAGCATCCGCATATACTTGGCCACTCGCAATAACTACATGATTCTTTTGATTGAAATGGGTACTTATAGCATTTACGTTCGCAACATAACGGTTTTTTCCATCTATACGTGTGACTTTAACACCCGTTGCATTTTTCAACTGATTGACGACTGCTGTATTGATGGATAATTCGCCACCTAATAAGTAAATCTCATCTAAAGCCATTGATTGGATAAGATTAAGCGTGCTTTCAGAGACATGCCCTTTATGCGTATACAATACGGGATATCTACCTTGTGAAATATTTGTTGCACTGATAGCATCTGGGAATTTCTCCCGATTCACGAGAATGATTTTATTACTATCACCAAAGTGTGTTTTGGCAACATTTTCAGCAACATTCTCTCGTCTCTCTCCTTCATGACGTATAATATTTGGAGCAGCATCTACTGTTTGTACTGATGAAATAGTTGCGACTACCATCATCATAGCGAATAAAAAGATGGATAGCATTTGTTTACCTAAGTGCCATTTACTCAATTTTTTGTCCATTTAATTCCTCCAAGTGC
>JBHWQC010000156.1:0-21961 GCA_043425375.1 Atopostipes sp. | reverse complement strand
TTGAAAGAGTTAGCAGAAGATCAGATGATTCACCGCCAACAATTTGCTGAGATTCCTGTACGAGTTGAATATTCATTAACAGCAAAAGGGGAATCTGTCATTCCAATCTTAGAACAGATTTGCCTATGGTCTTTAAATTATTTAGATGAAGATGCAATAAGCATTAACCTATGTGCAGGCTATTTTGATGAGTTGGAAAAATAAATTTTCTAAATGGCATACGATTTAAAAGGTCGCCAGTCTGTCTAAACAAATTGGAAAAACTTGTTTGAAAGAGGTGGTTCACTATTTATTATCTTAAAAGCATTTTAAAATTGATTTTAGGTGTAGTGGGTTTTTTAACTCTTTTAGTGGCTCTTTTGTTCTTTTGGTTTAGTTACTCAAGTCCTGTGAAGGAAGCAGGGCGAGAGTTCAAAAAAGATATTCGCACGTATCAAAGAGCGGAAATTGAAACGATGGATGATGTGTATGACCGCTTAGAAGTGCTAGATAAGCACTTTCATTCGACGACTTTTGATAAAGTGCAGAATGCGGACAAAACGGAAATCACACAAGCAGACATTCAAACCTTATTTGGCAAATCCGATGAGATCGTGGAAGAAGTAGAAATGTCCGCAGCCAATACCGTATCCCGCTATTTTTATGATGAATTCACTGTAAACATTCATCAAAAAAGCTATTCGTTCATTGATGAATATGTGACTGAACAGTTCAATGCTGTTTTTTATGAGCCGCATATATTAGATGAGTTATTTATCGAGACGATACAAAATCACCAATCTCAAACCAATAAAATAGACGAGCAGTTTGAGCCCATTTCAAAAGAAAAGGTTTCGCAAGTAATGGGAGATAAACTACCCACGCGAAATATCCGGCAAAGCGGCTGGTTTACATGGACTTATAATCAACACGATTATTTTGACGATGGTCAGGGAGAATATGCTCCAAAAGAATACTTGTCTTTACAGTATGAAGAAAATGAAGTTACTGAATTAAAATGAATGGAAAGATGCTTTGATACTACTTTTTTAGGCACCGATTCAAAAGCGGATTTGGAAAAGAAACAAGAAGCCCTCTATACGTTCAGTGAGGATTTTGCGAATGAAGAGATGACGGACGAAGCGGCAAAAATAACCGTCGGCGATTTGTCGGAGGCTTTTGGCGAAATGGCTCGCATCCATTATGATTTCATAGAGGGAGACCTCTATATTTCTTGGTTGATTAAAGGTAGTGAATATCCGAGAAAAATAATGGCTACCGTGCCCGTGAGAGAAGCGGAGAGTCTTTTTGAAATCAGTGACTTGTCTGAGCTGGAAGTGGTGGATATAAGGGATGATGTGTTGGATTATACGGATCGAATATTTAAAACGGATGCGTTTATTGGCAGTGACTAAAAAAGAAATTCGTTTAGCCTGGGAGCAGAGCTGTTTTTTACACGACTAAGTAATGTATGGTTTGCTTTTTCATAAGATAACACTTATCATTAAATAGATAAGTAAAAGAATCAGCCGACGAATTGGAGGGGGAAATAGATGTTTAACCATTCGCAAATGAACGACAATATGATTAAACAAAATACAGATGTGCCCTATAACGCAAAAGAGGAAAAGCATGCGCTCGAAGATCAAAACACCATTGTGGTTACCAATAAAAAAGGCTTGAAATATCGCTTGAAAAAAATATTTAAAAGAAAAAAAGATACAAACTAGAGAAGAAGACCGTTTGGATATACTCTAAGGGATGTAATAACTGACGCTTAACTAAAATGAAATGATGCACCTGAAAGTGAGCAAATAACCAATTATGAGATTTTTAAGAATTGGTAAAGGCTTATTTTCAGGTTCATTTTTTTGTTTGCACATACTTCCCGGCCAAACCTAACAGAAAGATTTGTTTTGTTAAGGAAGGGATTGAATGGGGAAGAAAGTTATAACACCTATCAACAGTCCTTGGAAAGACTTTCTTGATTTTTGAGCACCCAGGTCGCGAAAGCCTGGATACCATGAAACAGGGCTTCAGATCTCAAAGAATGAAAGAAATCAATCGTATGCTTCGCCTGCGGAAGTTCTACATAAACAACGGGACGAGCAGCTGTATGGCGCAAGTGATTCACAAAATGGCGAGCTTGTTTTACCGGCACGACACTGTCCCGATTGCCATGCACGACAAAAAAGGGCGGGGCTTGTGCACTGCTATAGGCCATGGGGGACGAGGGGATCGCTATTTTCTTGGCAATGGAACCATAGTAACCGCCTTGACAGATAACAGCAGTAAGGGTAGTGTCAATGTCTTCAAAACCCGGTTGGAAGCGTGGGTTATTGGGTGTGAGGGCAGCCATTGCAGCAATATGGGCGCCTGCAGAATTTCCAGCTAAAAAAAGAGCGGCTGGATCAGCTCCATACTCCTCGCCGTGTTCGCGCACCCAAGCAATTACTTTTTTTACATCGATTAAATGATTTGGAAATTGTCCCTCCACCCCTAAACGGTAATTGGCACTGATGCATATCCAGCCTTTGCTCGCCAGTCCATATAACAGTGGAAGCGATTGCCTATTTTTTCTGCCTCGCACAAAGTAACCACCGTGCAAGTGAATAAGGACAGGGCAGTTAGAGGAAGGAGTCCGTGGGCGGTAAATATCAAGTAGATTCCTCTCTCCAGCATCCCCATAGCGAATATTGGCGATGCGCTGAACATCAAAACGCCGCCTAAAAAATGGCCCCAGTAAAGCCTTAGCAGAAAACTTTTTCTGCAGCTGTTTTTTCATTTCACCTGTTAGGGATGTGCGCCAGCCTTTCTCTAACTCTGCATCCAGGGCTTGATTGACTGTCGGAGCTGCTTGCAATCCCCAATAGATGCTTGCCAGTAATCCACTAGCCGTCAGCAAAGCTAACCCAAAAGCCAACTTTCCTATTGGATGAGTAATATTTCCTTCACTGAAAGCTAAGCTGGTTGAGCCTATCAGCCAAAAAAGAGCCAGAAAGGGAATCTCGTTAATCGTCTCAAAATAAGTATCGAGAGGACGCAAAAATCGCGGCCAGTGGAGCGGCGCCACTGCGAAATAGGTACAACAAGCCAGAAAAAGAACATGACTCAAATAACCAATCGGTAGCTTTGACATAATGATCAGCCTCTTTTACTTCAGTGTAAAATCCTCTAAATCAGAATTTACTTGAGCAGAATCTCTCAAATATTCTTCTACAATATAACCATACCCATTTTTTTCTAAATGTTCGATAAAAGCTTGTTCACGATTCGGATCCCCCGCATAATTTTGGGCGGTTTGTTTAAATTTACCAGAAAAAGTCATTTCAGCTAGCTTCTTCAACAATATTTCCGGGTCATGGAAGACGAGATTGACCACAATATAGCGGTTCTCTAGTTGCGTCGCATCAAACACGCCAATTTGTTTTTTTAAAGGAATCCAGTCTGTAATGTTTTCATAATAAATGCGATCCACCGCATATTGATCTTTCAACCAGAAATATTCTTCATATTCCTCATAATAATTTTTGAATTTCCGACGCATACCAAAAAGAATCGCTAGAAAGATAACTGTTAGGACAGAAGAAACAATGGCCATTTCAGCATCCTTCATCACAAACCCTAAAAAAGCCATGAAACCCATCAGCAACGTGATAAATACTTGTACGCCCAAGAAAAAACGCTGGAATTTAGTCGGTCTCTCCAAATTGTTGTTGATTTCTATTCGTGCAAAGATTAATCGGAGGCTATTTAAAAGAACAACAATTCCAAAAATTACAATAAATCGAAAAATAAGCGGATGCATATGGATGAGCTCCTTTGCTTTTTATCTATTGTACCATATTGAAAAAAGATTCTTTAAAAAAGAACTTTTCAAACCTGAAATATCGTTCACTTGAAATAGAGAGATTGTTAAGTTATCAAAGGTGGGATCACTTGTCATTCGTCATTTAATAAGTAATGTTTTATTTTTAGACAGTAAAACACCCCCACCATCAAAGTGGGGGTGACCATTTTACCGATGATATTTTTCCATTACCTTAATCAGTTCTGGCAGATATTTTGGCAAGTCAGGTGGTCTACGGCTTGAAACCAGCTGACCATCCGTTACAACCGGTTCATCGACCCAAGTTGCTCCAGCATTTGTCATGTCATCTTTAATGCCTGGCGTGCTTGTAACTGTTTTTCCATCAAGTATACCCGCAGAAATTAACACCCAGCCGGCATGGCAGATTTGTCCAATGGCTTTGTCGTTTTCATGCATATGTTTCATCATTTTCTTCACATCATCAGAGCGTCGAATTTTATCCGGCGCCCAGCCACCGGGAACAATTACCGCATCATAGTCTTTGGGGTTGATGTCAGAATAGGCATAATCCGACTCAACAGGTACCCCATCTTTTCCCACATACGTCTGATTCGCTTCAGGGCCAACGATATCGACTTGAGCACCTTCTTCACGCAAACGGATGACAGGGTACCAGAGTTCTAAATCGTCAAACTCATCATGGACCAATGCAATGACTTTATGGGTCTTTAAACGCATACTTATCCCTCCTTAAGGTTTTTGAACAATCCAAGCTTAGCAAACGACAGGTTAAAGCACAATTTTAAACCCTTTATTTAATCGATGAAACCTTCTTTTTGTGAGGTTAAGAGCTGTTAAACGGTTAACATGCTATTTTACTATGAAATTCTTTTTTGAGTACTATCTTTTCTTTTAAACGCTCATTCCCTCATGGCTGTGGCTTCACGAAGCCATCAGAAAAAAGCTCTTAAGTGTATGAGATGAATGGGTTAACTTGTGAAATTCACAATTAAACTTGTGAAAACTAATGAAATTATAATTTTTAAACTATTAACTTAGTTAAACTAATTTCCTTTTAAATGCTTTCGGTTGATGGATTAAATGTTATATTACAGTCTTTTCCATGTAGTAATTTCACATAATAAAAAGGAGCTTTACTTTTAATTTATAGGTGATATAATAGATTTATTAAGTTTTGGTGAGCGAATGATTGTGAAATTTCACAAGTAAACAAGAAATATTTCTGCCTCACTGAAAAATAAAAAAGGAGACATCATTATGGTAGATGTAAAATTTGTTGAGAAGCAGTTGAAAGAATTGGCGACAAGATCACGAGAAAAAGTTGGGCATTCAAAATGGTCGAGACTTAATGAATTCATCTACAAAATGTTTACAGGCTCGCAAGTTCTCGAATTGACAGAAACTGTTCGAACGTTACAGACTACTGAAAAAATGGTAGCCAATTTAGAAGATAACCTCGATAATAAAGATTATGAGGTATTGAAAAAAGAGAAGGCTGACGGCCGAGTACTTCTGTATATTCGTACATCTGCTCATTTTTCTACTATCGGTCACGGTGCTTTGATTACCGTCGAGTTAGAAGATTATCGGGCTGAAATTACGATTTATAAACCAGATATACCTACAAAATCGATTAATCCGCATGATTTAATGGATTACATCGCCCAAACAATTGTAGCACCATCTAAAAGATCTAGAGAAATTATTGTCAATAAAGAATTCTTTCGACAAATGTATGGTGCGGGTGAAAATAAACAAGTAGAAGTATAAAAAGATAAAACCCTATAAAAGAGGAGTCTCATTTTTGAGGCTCCTCTTCTATTGGTGACTATTGAAAATTGTTCAAATGCTTTATAATAGGAAGAGAAAAGCAGAAAGGGAGGAAATAAACCCATGGAGTGGAGAAAGCTGTTTTTAATTGCAGGAATTTTATTGTCAATTTTATCCAAATGGCTACAGCTGCAGGTAAATTCCCTATGGGGAGACCTTTTGATTCTACCCGCGGCTATCTTTTTTGTGCTGTCTATTTTATTGCATATTTCTCTATATCGCGCTTTTTTAGAGAATCGTAAACAGCGGCAGTCAGCTAGGTTATTGGCCGTCTATATCTGCGCAGCCGTGCTCAGCTTCCAGCTTTTAACCATGTTTACTTTCGGGAGAGGGCAAAGTTGGGGGGTCTTATTTATTCTGTCCTTTTTGCTTTTCGCCGGCCTAAGTTTCTTTAAATGGCGCTTTTTAATGAGAATCTAATTTGCATAAACAAGCTAACACCTCAAAACCATTTAGATGTTGAGGTGTTTTTACGTTTTAGCGTCTATTCGCGAAACGAAACAAGAATTCGTTTCTCACTGCCAAGCTTTCTGCGACACGAAATCAGTATTCGTGTCGCACGAGACGAATCTCTGCGATCCGAAACAGGAATTCGTTTCGCCAAAGTGCTTTTCATTTCATAAAACGCCTTTCTTCATTTTAATTTCACTCTGCCAGCCAAGCACACGCCCATTTCACCGAGGTCGCAAATATTTTACTAATATGATAAACTTACAAAGCGCTTAAGAAAGGGGTATATGAGTGAGTGCTTTTTATGATTTAAAGAATTATTACAAAGGCCTGATTTTGGTCTTTTTTCTGACAATGGGAAATGCCATTGGCGAATTAATTTTGCCTTATTTGTTGTCACTGATTGTCAATGAAGGGATTTCGGCGGGAGACATCCAGACGGTTTTAAGGATTGGCGGGCTGATGCTGGTGGTTACTTTGCTGACTGTCGCTGTACGGGCCTCTGCCTCCTATTTTTCCGCTAAAAATTCGATGGGGTTCTCGCATGATTTAAGAAATCGTCTCTTTAAAAAAGTAAACAATTTAACTTTTGATGAAACGGAACATTTTGGAATTTCCTCGTTAATTACCAGGACGACAAACGACGTTGATGCGGTCGAGCAATTTACCTTATTGGCCCAGCGTCCATTGTTAAGAGCTCCTCTTGGATTTATTGGAGGACTAGTCATGGCGTTTTTAGCGCATCGACAGCTGACGTTAATTGTTTTAGGCAGCTTGCCGCTTATTTTCGTCATCATCTATATCATTGTCAATAAAGTGCTGCCTGATTTTCCCAAATTGCAGCGCGCTTTAGATCGGATCAATTTACAAATGCGCCAGCGCCTGACGGGTCTGAAAGTGACGCGCGCTTTTAATCAAAATGCCTATGAAAAAGAAGAATTTTCAAAGGTGAATGATCGCTACTACAACTATTCACTTAATATTAACAATATCTTGCGAACCTCAAGGCCTTTGCTAGCCTCTATTGTTGGAGTGACGATTGTCCTGGCGGTGTTAGTCGGTACAGGCTACATTCAAGATGGCAGTCTGCAAGTCGGTACATTAATGGCTTTTATTCAATACACCACGCAGATGTTAAATGCTTTAGTGATGTTTGCAAATCTCCTGACGATTTTCCCGCGCACGACCACTTCAGTTGGGCGTGTGGAGGAGGTCCTCAACTATCCTTCTAGAAAAGTAGGGGGCGACAAGCCGTTAACGGGTGAGGTTTCCAGTATTGAGGCACAGCATTTAACCTTCCGCTATCCTGGGAGCCAACGAAACGTACTAGAGGATATTACTTTTAAAGTTGAAAAAGGGGAAGTCTTAGGAGTTATTGGCGGCACCGGTTCCGGCAAGTCGACACTGCTGAAATTGCTGATGCAGTTTTATGATCCAACTGGGGGAGCGCTTTTGATAAATGACCAAGCGATTGACACCTTGGAGCCGGCGTCCCTTCGACACGAATTGTCTTATGTGCCGCAACAAAATTTCTTTTTCACTAATACATTACGTGAAAATATTTACTACGCAAATCCATTGATTGAAGATGCAAAGGTACTTGACTATTTAACCCTTACCGATGCGCGGGGTTTTTTGCCGCAACAAAATCCTTTGGACAGTCATATGGCTCGCGGCGGTCAAAACTTTTCCGGTGGTCAGCGTCAACGACTAGCTTTGACGCGTGCTTTATCAAGAGAAGCGTCGGTCTACATTTTTGATGATTCTTTCTCCGCCTTGGATTATCAGACGGACTATACTATTCGAAAAAATCTGCAGGCGACTTTAAAGCAGGCCATCACCATTGTCGTGGCACAAAGGGTGGCGACGATCCATCAAGCCGATAAAATTCTTGTGTTAGAAGAAGGTCAAATGGTCGGGTACGGGAGCCATGAGGAACTGCTTGAACAAAATCAAGTGTACCGAGAAATCGCCCGTTCGCAGGCTCAAAATAAAGAAGAGGAGGATGCAAATGACAGCTAAAGAGACGATCCGTCGATTACTTTCTTACCTCGGACGCTACAAGGGGGTCCTTGTTTCTTCGATTGTGTTTACCCTGCTTGTAACTATTATCCAAATCTCTACACCCGTCGTGTTAGGGCAGATCTTTAATCATCTGCAATTGACCTTGACAAATAATGAAGCCATTAATGTAAACCATATTCTGCGCTTAGCGGTTATTTTAATTCTTTTATACGTGTTTCTAGGCATCTTTGATATTATCAAAGAAAGAAGCTTGGTGTATTTATCGCAGACACTCACGCGCGATATGCGAGAAGACGTGTCAGAAAAGATTGAAAAAATTCCTTTGAGTTATTTTGACGACCACTCGACCGGTGATTTGATTTCACGAACGACTAATGATATCGCCAAAATTGGCGATAATATTCAAACATCGGTAAGTCAAATTTTCAACTCCTTGCTGTTAGTGACGGGTATTATCGGCATGATGTTTTTCATATCATGGGAGTTGGCTTTGGTTTTCTTAGCGACAGTCCCTTTAAATTTTATCGCTGTGCGCTTTATTACCAGCAATACCCGGTCTTTTTTCCGCAATAAATCCAAACGGCTGGGCAATATGGTCGGGTACGTGGAAGAAAATTATACGGGCACGGATCTGATTAAAGCCTATAACTATATGAGTGAAGCCAATGCAGAATTTGGCGTGATTAATGCGGAGTTATATGATGTGTCTTGGCGGGCGTCCTTTTATTCGGGAATTTTACTGCCGATTATGACTTTTATTGGAAACTTGGCTTACGTGCTAATCGCGATTTTTGGTTCGGTGTTAGTTATTTTAGGTCGGGTGATGATCGGGGATATTTTAGCTTTTATTCAGTATTCCCAGCAAATCCGACGACCGCTCGAGTCCATCGCTGAAATGGCCAATACCTTACAAGAAACGTTGGCGTCTTCTGAACGTGTTTTTGAATTTCTCGATGCGCCTGAAGAAGGGGAGGCGACAGCAGAAAAGCTGACTTCACCGATTGAAAGTATTGTATTTGACGAGATCTCTTTTGCTTATGAAGAAGGGGAGCCGGTGATTCGAACGCTGGATTTATCGGTGCAAAGAAACGATACGATTGCGATTGTTGGAAAAACAGGCGCTGGAAAGTCAACGTTGATGAATTTGCTGCTTCGCTATTATGATGTGACAAGCGGTCAAATTCTGATTAACGGGCTGGATATAAATAACGTGCCTCGAGAAAATCTGCGCTCCTTTATGGGCGTGGTGCTGCAAGATCCGTGGCTGATCCAAGGCTCGATTAAAGAGAATATCAAGTACGGTAATCCGCAAGCAACCGATGCAGAAATTATGCAAGCTGCCAAAGAGGCGCGGGCGCATCATTTTATCGAAACCTTGCCGGATGGGTACGACACCGTTATTAATGAAGAAGGTTCCAATATCAGCCAAGGACAAAAGCAGTTGATTACGATTGCGCGGGCCTTTGTATCCGATCCCGAGATTTTAATTTTGGATGAAGCGACGTCTTCTGTCGATACACGTACAGAACAACTCATTCAAAATGGCATGGCCAACTTAATGGAAGGGCGCACCAACTTCGTGATTGCCCACCGCTTGTCCACGATTGTGGATGCCGATACGATTCTCGTTATGGACGCCGGCGACATCGTCGAAAAAGGAAACCACGAAGAGTTGTTGGCTTTAAATGGCGTTTATGCCAATTTGTATGAAAGTCAATTTAGAGAGTAGCCAGAATCATCAAAACACCGTCAAAATTTAGCTTTTGACGGTGTTTTTTTAGTAAAATTCAGCTTGGCGGCGTGAAACCCAGATTCGTGTCGCAGCATACTTGTCAGTGCGCCATGAAAAGGGAATTCGTGTCGCGAAAGTAAAAAAGCTAGTTAGACTTCACTCGAACGGGAGAAAATTAAAAATAGACATAGCGAGCTGCTTTATTTCTACTTGACATTGTGAAAAAAACTGGTATTATAATAGTGTAAACGCTTTTATACATTCTGTAAAAAGAACTCCCTCAACAATCTATCTCTCGTACATAGAAATCCTCGGGGAGTTGGCGCGTAATGAAGAGTAAAAAAATTGATTTACTTGATTTGTTGGCTAAATTAATGAAAGAAAAAGAGCGCGAAGAAATACGGAAGTTACTTAAAAAACACAAAAAAAAATCTAATCCTTCTCGCGCAGAGAACGAATGAGCTCAATCGCCGCTTCTAGTTCTTCATTTGTCGCCAGTTCACCGTCTACAGTGAGCTGGTATTTTTTTTGGAGTTCATTCAGCGATAAAGCGTCTGTATCGGAAAGAAACGTTTCTTCTTCAACTGAAAGATTTCTTTCATCCGTGCGATCCAATAAATAGTCAATGCTGACATCAAAAAAATCCGCGATCTGTCTGAGTGTTTCGGGTCTTGGTATACGACCACTTTTACTGTTTTCATAATGGACAATGGATGTCCGGTCAATATTTAATTGTTTAGCTAGTTCTTCTTGCGATAGCTTATGGCTTTTTCTCAAAGCTTCTAAGCGATTGGAAAATCCCATATTCATCCCTCGTACTTTCTACTGTGTCATTCTTTATCCTCTATAATACATTATATATTCTCAAAAAAGGAACTTTTTGCATTAAAAAGTGTTTTTTCTCTTTACATGTGCTCGAAAAGCACGTATTATATAAAAAAGGAATGATATTCATTATTGGTTGCTGGAAGAAGTGGGACTTTTGTTAGGGAAAATCACTCAATCCTTGGCGGCTCTATTTTTTTAAAATAAAACGTGCTTTTAAAGCACGTTTTGATGCTCTCTAATTTTTACTGTATCTACACAATCTACACAGAAAAAGGAGAATTCGTATGAAAAGAAAATTTGTAACCGTTCTCATATTGTTGAACACATTATTTTTGTTACTAGGCGCAAAGACTGTGTACGCAATTGAGGAAGAAGTCATGAAAGTGGATCCGGAAGTTAATGTGCTGGTGTTGTTTTCTACCGAACACTGGGAAGTAGATGAAAATATCCGTTTACTTGATTTGTCTATCGGCCATTTCACCAATGAGATTGAGTACCGAAATGTCCATGATTTAGACCAGCTTGCGATCGAAGAGAAAACGCATCTGTTTTATTATGGGCATATTGAAGAGGAGTTGCCTGCTGAAGTAGCTGAGCTTGCAACGAATTTTGAAGGGCCCATGCTAACGATCGGCTACAATACCGAACAGTTAGGGGAGAGATACGCCTTTCTGACTGTGGGCGATAAAATGACGATTACCGAGTTGGAGTATCCGGGTGACCCTCAAAAAACACGATCGATTGATCCAAATATTGTCTTTGAAACGATACTTGATGAAGGAACAGAGACCCTTGTCGAGGGGAGTGGCAGCCAAGGCCGATTCCCACTCATCATGCGAAAAGAGAAGACGTATTATTTAGCTGCCGACTCTTTCGATCGACCGTATTCGGTATATTTTTCTCAAATGCTCAATACCTTTTTTGAAACTGAACCGACCCGTAAAACACCGGCTTATATTCGGTTAGAAGACGTGCATCCGCTTAGTGATGCAAACCGTTTAAGGGATGCTGCCGAAGAACTAGCCAAAAGAGACATTCCGTATATGATTGCGGTGACTCCAGTTTATACCGATCCCGAATCAGGCCGACGTTTTCATTTTGAAAATCATCGAGAAGTATTAGATGTGCTTCGTTATATGCAAGCGAACGGAGGCAGCGTGGTTCTTCACGGCTACACCCATCAGTTCCGCGGCTCAGAAACAGGCGAAGGGTTTGAGTTTTGGGATGTCGAAAATGAAATGCCGATTTATCATGGACCAGACGAGGAAGTCGTGAAACTCTCTGCAGCTGATTTTCAAACAGAAGAAGAATATGAAGCCTTTATGTCTGAGAATAAAACGTATGAGCGTCAATATATTGAGGAGCGGTTAACCAGAGGGGTTCAAGAATTGGTGAACTACGGATTATATCCGCTCGCATTTGAAGCCCCTCACTATACGATGTCTCAACATGGTTATGAAGTCACTTCCGAGTACTTCAGCACCTATGTTGGTCAAATTCAATTGAGTGACGAACGCTGGGAAATTATGGATACTACACCTTATGCGTCGCAGCCGACGATTTTAAAAGGTATGCGCTTGCTGCCCGAAACCATTGGCTATGTTCAGCCGGATGCGGAGGAACCGGTAGCAGGCATGATGGAATCCGCCGACTTTTACCAAGTGGTTGATGGGGGAATGATTGGAGCCTTTTACCATCCGTATCTAGGACTGGCCGGCTTACAAGAGCTGTTGGATGAAATGGAAAAGATAGAAAATATTGAATGGATCGACCTCAAAAATATGGAAAATACCGTAGCTGTTGAGCATGTCACCATTCAAAGTGGCGAAGGCGTAGTAAAAACAGATGTGAATCGATTAGGGTTGATGATGACCTCTTTTGATTTTATCAACTACCACATCAAAGAAATAGTCATCTTGCTGACTTGGATTATTGCGGTCATTGGCGTAACCGCCGTGTTGATGTTTATCAGTTTTACCATTTACCTTACTGGAAAACGAAGACGGTTGGAACGTTATGTCGCTAAACACTCGCGGATGGCAAACAAAGGCAATTAAGAAAGGAATGGATAAAAGATGGCTAATTTTTTTCTATATCTCGCGTTATTTCTTCTGTGGTTTATGTTGTTCTATCATATCTTCCTCATGCTGGGTGGTTATTTAGAGTTTTTAAAACATGACAAAGAAGTTCGTTTATTTTCTGAAAATGAAGGAGAACTGCCGACGGTCAGCATCTTAATCCCGGCACATAATGAAGCACTAGTCATTGAACAAACGCTGCAAGCGATGGTGGATTTAAACTATCCAAAAGATAAGTTAGAGATTGTTCCGATTAATGACAATTCTTCGGACAATACCGGTTTGATTGTAGACAGCTATGCGAAGCGCTATCCTTTTATCCGACCCTTGCACACAAAACCGCCAACGGGAGGAAAAGGGAAATCAGGGGCACTCAACCAGGGATTAAAGCATTCAACGGGGGATGTAATTGTTGTCTATGATGCAGACAATACACCTGAACCGGATGCGGTATATCATTTGGTCCTTGGTCTCAATAACGATAAAAAAGCGGCGGCGGTTGTGGGTAAATTCCGCGTAGCGAATGCGACTAAAAATTTATTGACGCGCTTTATTAATATTGAAACGCTCACTTTCCAATGGTTGGCTCAGGCGGGACGCTGGCATTGGTTTAAGATGACAACTATTCCAGGCACTAACTTTGCAATCCGCCGTACAGTGATTGAAGAGTTAGGAGGATGGGATGAGAAGGCTATTTCTGAAGATACAGAACTCAGTTTTCGCGTGTATAATGCCGGCTACCAAATTCGCTTTTTTCCAGCAGCCATTACATGGGAGCAGGAGCCGGAGACGCTTAAGGTTTGGTGGAAACAACGAATGCGTTGGGCCCAAGGGAATGAATATGTCATTTTTAAATTCCTTTCCCAATTCAAAAAACTAAACACCAAAGTGCGAATCGATCTATTTTACTTTCTCTTTACCTATTTGTTTTTCTTTGGCGGAATCTTGGTTTCGCATATCATCTTTATTCTAAACTTGCTTTTTGATTTGGAACTGCTGATTGGGAATGTATCGGTGGTACTTTTAGTGACCGGTTTCTTACTCTTCTTGGTGGAAGTATGGCTTGCGTTGAGTTTGGAAAAAGGGCAGCTCAATGTTAAAAATGCTTTGACTGTTATCTTGATGTATTTTATCTACTCTCAAATGTGGGTTGTTTTAGTCTTGGTTGCTTCTTTCCGCGAAGCGAAACGCGCCCTGTTTAAACAAGAAGTGAAATGGTATAAAACGGAAAGAGTCCGTCCGCAAGTGATGATTAAAAGCAAAGACAATAACCCGATGGAGGGATGATTGGCATGTTAAAAACAATGACCATTTTCGGAACGAGACCCGAAGGTATAAAAATGATTCCTGTAGTGCAAGCCTTGAATAATGACCCGGAAATTTCAAACCTTGTCGTCAATACTGCTCAACATCGTGAAATGCTTGACCAAGTACTGGCTCTTTTTGATGTAGTACCGGATTATGATTTAAATATTATGCAAGCCAATCAAACAGTCGAAGCACTCACCGGGCGATTAATTGAAAAGATTTCAACCATTATCGATGTGGAGAGACCGGATTTAGTTTTAGTGCATGGGGACACAACAACTACGCTTGTCGGCGCGTATAGTGCTTTTTTAAGTCAAACACCAGTGGGCCATGTGGAAGCCGGTTTGCGAACAAATAACATCTTGTCTCCTTTTCCTGAAGAGATTAACCGGCAATTGGTAGGACGGATGGCTAGTTACCACTTTGCGCCGACGTATCGAAACAAGGAAAATCTACTCAAAGAAAATATTGACGAAGAACGAATTGCCGTTGTGGGAAATACAGTTATTGATGCGTTGCTGCAAATTAGTCAGCGTGAGACCTCTTTCTCAAAACCGCTTGAAGACTTGTTCAACAATAACAAAAAGACGATTCTTTTAACGTCTCACCGCAGAGAGAATCTAGAAACCATGGCGTCAGTTTTCCGCGCCGTTCATCAATTAGTGACGATTAACTCGGATGTGCAAGTTATTTTTCCAATCCACAAAAACCCTAAAGTTCGCCAAATCGCACTGAATGTGATTGGTGAGAATAAAGATATTCATCTCATCGAACCTTTGGAGTATACGCAATTTATCCATGCGATGAATAAATCCTATCTGATTATTACAGATTCTGGCGGGATTCAAGAAGAGGCCCCTGGTTTAGGAAAACCGGTGCTTGTCACCCGGGATACAACAGAACGTCCTGAAGGCGTAGAAGCAGGCACGCTAAAGCTGGTAGGGAATTCTGAAGCATTGATCTTCAAAGAAGCGCAGCATTTACTGACCAATCCAGCCGCTTATCAACAAATGGCTGCCGTTAAAAATCCGTTTGGCCAAGGGGATTCGGCTACACGTATTGTTCAATTTATTAAACAAACCTTCTTAAAAGATCTCAAAGTGACGTTATGAGACGAAAAGGAGGAATGGACATGAAATATTTTGTCCTTGGGGGAATTCTCCTTTTGATTGGAATAGGCGTGTGGTTTGCAGTGGGGAACAGACAACCTTCAAATCCGCCACCTGAAAAAACGGAAGAATTTATCCATCAATGGCTGCAAAATGAGAACGGAACACTAGCGACTTATATTTTAGAAAATGAGGAAGTGGATGAAGATCTTGTACAAGGACGAGAGGCCCTTGCCGAGACAGTTGGGCTCGTCTTACTTTACGCCTTAGAGAAAGAGGATCAAGTTTTATTTGATCAATATTATGAGCAACTGGACGACTATTTTATAGAAACGAACGGCTTTGTCAACTGGAAACTGAATGAGGCCGGCGAGAGTGAAGTCTCGACAAATGCGCTGATAGATGATCTTCGGATTATGGATGCCCTTGTACGTGCAGAAGAAAAATGGGGCGGTGTGCATTATGTCCGGATGGCGGAAGCCATTGGAAATTACTTGACCAATTATACAGTTAGAAATGGGGTATATACCGACTTTTACGAAACGTTGGATGAATATGCGAGTGAAAATATTCAGCTTTCTTATATTGATGTGCAAGCCATGGAAACATTGACCCAAAAAGGATTGCTGGATGTGGAACTTGTCGAAAATACCACGCGTATTTTATTAGAAGCACCTTTAAACAATGGTTTTTACCCACTTTCCTATAATGTGGAAACGGAAACGTACACTTATGATGAAGAGGTTAATCTTATGAATCAAGCGATTTTAGTGTACCATTTGGCACAAGTCGGGGTGCGTTCGGAAGCCTTTCTTACCTTTATCAAACAAGAAATAAACGAACGCAAGCTGATTCATGGGGTTTATCATTTGGAAACCAAAGAGCCTGCGGTCGATTATGAATCGCCGGCCATCTATGGCTACCTTATATCTTACGCTTTGCTTCTTGGTGAAATGGAATTGGCTGAAATGATTTACGCGCGGTTGAAAGATTATCAGGTCACCGATGAAGAGAGCCAATACTACGGCGGTTATTCGATTACGGATGGAAACACGCATATATTTGATAATTTAATTCCTCTGCTAGCGGAACAAGCGCTTTTAAATGAGGAATGAAGAGCGGTTAAATAGACTAGAGGATGTGTGAAGGATGGAAATTGTCTTAATCCGGCATGCAAAAGCTAAAAGAAGGCGAGCCACAAGAGGAATTGATAGGCGCTATCTAACGAAAAAAGGTGAACGTAAATTTCAAAACGTACTGCCGAAATTAAAAGAATACCTGCAGCCAATAGAAGAGAGACCTTTACTCGTATGGTCAAGCCCTGAATTAAGAGCTTTAGAAACGGCTCATATCGTTACAAGCAGCTTTCAAAAACAAAGGCTTTCGATTCATGATTTTCTTTATGAAGGAGATTTTGAAGCGTTCAGCCAAGAAGTGGAAAAAGTGCAAGATGACACAGTAATCGTTCTAGTAGGACACCAACCCTTCCTCAATGAGTGGGTCTATGAGCTGACCGGTAGAGAAGAAACCGTTAAAAAAGGACAGATTATAAATTTAATTGTGTTGAATAAATCACCGCTGGAAGCTACTTTGCAGTGGAAAATTTCCTCTGACTAGCAAAAAGTATTCAATTTTTAAATCCATTTTTATCCATTTTATTGAGAAAACCCCTTTTAGGAACGAAAACCTTCCTAAAAGGGGTTTTCTTGCGGGAGTTATTTATTCAATATCCGGCAAAAAACAAAAAGATGACGAATAAGTGTCCTTCATAGAAATTCAATGAACAAATCTGCGGGATTGGACAATTAAGTTTGAAACGTTCTTTACTTCCAGCTTTTTATCGTATAATGAGAATATAAAAAAAGAAAACATTGAGGGTGTGTAGCGTTATGCAAATCATTTTAGTTCGACACGCCCATGCGGAAGAGAGACGAGAAGATTTAGAAGACATTAAGCGACATTTAACAAAAGAGGGTAAAGAGATTTTCAAACGTTTAATGCCCGAGCTTAAAGAGAGACTACAACCAATCGCAAAGCAAAAACTGTTGTTATGGTCAAGTCCAGCGAACCGTGCGATGGAAACAGCTGAAATTGTGGCGGAAGCTTTAGATCTATCTGTCGACACGATCGAAGGTTTTATTTACGAAGGGGATTTTAAGACGCTAAGCAGCTGGATCCAAGATGTGGCGGATGATGCGCTCTTGATGGTGGTTGGTCATGAGCCGGCTTTGAGTGAGTGGGCGAAGGAGATAACTGGTGAGCGAATGAAAATCAGAAAAGGTGATTTGCTGCAGTTTGAAGTCACTCAAAAATTCCCACTTAAAGCAGAGTTGCAGTGGAAAATCTCTTCCAAATAAAATGATTCAGTCTTTTCATTGGAGAAGGTACTGAAAATTTCGACAAATGACGAGAGGATAGAAAGATGAATAAGAAAGATACTAAACAGTTGAAGTGGTTGAATTGGATTGAACGAATTGGGAATCAGCTGCCGGACCCGGCTTTCCTTTTTGTACTTTTAACCCTTCTTATTATGGTTGCTTCCGCAGTTGCGGCGCAAGCCGGTTTATCGGTTACTTACGAGGGTGTCAACACGGAGACTGGGGCAATTGAAACCCTCACGACGACCGTAAACAATTTGTTGTCGATTGAAGGGATCCATTATGCGGTCACCAATGTGGTCTCCAATTTTACCGGATTTTTCCCACTCGGCACAGTGTTTACAGTGATTATCGGAGTGAGTGTGGCGGAGCGAAGCGGGATGCTGTCGGTGCTTTTGCGCCGAATTGTGGCCAACACACCAAAAGCGTTGATTTCGGGAATGGTTGTTTTTTTAGGAATCATGTCAAATATCGCCTCCTCAACAGGCTATATTGTCTTAGTTCCTTTAGGCGCGCTGATTTTTGCAGCGAGTCGCCGGCATCCTATCGCCGGACTGGCGGCCGCTTATGCCGGTGTCTCGGGTGGATGGGCAGCAAATCTGCTGTTGGGCTCTAATGATCCTTTGTATGCCGGTATTTCAACGGAAGCCGCCCGTATTATTAATCCTAATTATGTAGTGCTGCCTACCGATAACTGGTACTTTATGATTGCTTCCACCTTTTTAATCACAGCGATTGGCACTTATGTAACAGATAAAATTATCGAGCCGAGTCTGCCTGCCTACGACTTTTCTCACGAAGCAGAGGAAGAGATGCAAGAGATATCGGCTGCCGAAAATAAAGGCTTGAAGTTTGCAGGCATTTCCTTCATCCTGTACATCGCCTTGATGGCCGCATTCGTCATTCCAGAAAACGGCTTGTTGCGAAATCCTGAAACAGGGGAGATTTTGAATTCACCGTTCATGGCCGGCATTGTTTTCTTTCTGATGCTGTTTTTTCTCATTCCAGGTATCGCCTATGGACTTGGCGCCAAAACCATCACCAGCAGCCATGACATCACCCGCTTTATGACAGAAGGCATTAAGGATATTTCCAACTTCCTAGTGCTTATTTTCTGGGCGGCTCAATTCACCGCCTTATTCACGTATTCAAATTTAGGAACTATCCTTTCGGTCAATGGGGCAAGGCTTTTGACTGAAATAGGCTTGACGGGCTTGCCACTGATTTTATTGTTTATTTTACTGGCAGCTGCGATTGATTTTGTCATGCCGGTGGATACCGCGAAGTGGGCGTTGATGGCGCCGATTTTTATTCCGATGTTGATGCAAGTTGGTTTGACACCGGAAATGACCCAATTGGCTTATCGAATTGGGGATTCAACAACCAACATTATCACGCCTTTAATGCCATTTTTCCCGATGATTATCGCTTATTTTCAAAAGTACGACAAAGAAGCGGGAATTGGGACCGTGGTTTCAACCATGTTGCCGTATTCGATTTCGTTTTTAATCGGCTGGATGATTTTATTAAGCATTTGGTATTTCTTCGGACTCCCAATCGGACCCGGGGCTTGGATGACTTTGTCATAAAATGAAAAAAACCTTACAAAATTAGATTTTGTAAGGTTTTCTACATATTGTGCTAGATAGTAGGATTTTTTTGCATATGATGAAAGGCTTCACTGCTTACAAGACCAATCGCATAAATAATCGATAGGAAAGTAATTATTCCGCCAATTATTGGAATCAGTCCTGCCAGATAAAGCAATAAATAAGCAACTAAAAAACCGGCTAAAGCTTGATACTTGGTAAATGACATACGATGTTCAAGCAAATATTTGCCTATAATAGAGGCCGTAATGATTCGATTTAAGAAAATCAACAGCATGAAAAGTAGAATCAAAAAGAAACCAAGACCGCTTAAAATTCGACTTAAAAAGGCTAAGATAATAAGAATTGGTGTGAGTAACAGCAGACCTAGCCCTAATAGGAGGAGTGGTAGAGGCCGATTCAAATTCTTTAGAGAGACGGTAATCCACCAATTATGCGTGAGTTTTCTTAAAAGCCACCACATAATAAGTGCACTGACTAAAGCACCAATCATATGGATTACTCGTCTAAAAATGATTTGTTGCGACATCTCTTGTTGCCTGTCCATTGGTCGAGCTTGCTCAAATCGAACTTGCCCGTCAACATATTGGTTCAGGTTAGGCACTTCTGTATTGGCTTGATAGAACATATCCCCGCCGACTGCTGCATTGGCGCCAACTGTTAGCGTACTGGTAGATAACCGGACATTTCTTCCAATTGTATGGTTGATCGCCATTTGTTCACTGCCGCCGTATAAATCACGTCCAATCTTACCGTTAAGTAAGATTTCACTGCCTGCGATAAAAGCGTCACGCGAAAAGGCTGATGCATTGGTAGTGCGGATGGTATTGCCTGCGATAAATACTTCACCTTCTATTGTTCCTTCAATCAGAATTGAATTTCCCGCGACGAATACAGGACCATTGACATCCCCCTTGACGGTAATCGAATTTCCAGCTGCAAATAAGGCACCATTGACGTCTCCTTCAATCATTATATCTTGTCCAGAAACGGCTAAAGCTCCATCGGTATCTTCAGAAATTGTAACAATTGTGTCTGTTTCAACATTTACATTACGAGCGATTGCGGTTTGCGCCAGACTTCCTAAAAAGAAGAGAAAGACAAGGAGAATAAATAAGGGCAATTTCTTTTTCATTTCGAACCCTCCATCTGTCAATTTTTCATACTTTTTTCATCTATAGTAAACCACATAAAGTAAGCGATTACAATAGTTACAGAAATATATTTTCTGTCAAACGCTTCTCCTGATTTTGCGTGTTAAATCGTAAAAGCTGAAAGAGTTGCAGAAAGAAATTGTGAAATTGTAGAATAATAAAAACTACTTATTCAGACGATTATCAATAAAGAAATTAACTGATTTTGGAGGTGATAGGGATATGGCTAAACTCATTTATCCCATCAATATGTCTGTAGATGGCTATATGGAAGATAGGGACGGAAAACTTGACTGGTCGATTACGGATGATGAAGTTTTTACTTTTTGGACGGATTTTCAGCAGTCGATTGGGACTTATTTGCATGGGCGTAACATGTATGAATCGATGGTGTTCTGGGAAACAGCGGTGCCTCAGATTCCTTCTAATTCTTCTGAAAGTGAGCTAACTGAACGCATGCAACAATTTACGGCGATTTGGCAGTCTGCGAATAAAGTGATTTATTCTCAAACCCTCCAAGAGGTTTCAAGTGCGCAAACGTGGCTAGAGCGGGAATTTCAGCCGGAAGCGATTAAGGAATGGAAGAAGACAGCAAAAAACGATCTGACGATTGGAGGGGCCGAGCTCGCGGGTCAGGCGATGAAGGCGGGTTTGGTTGATGAATGCCATCTCCTTGTGCATCCGATTCTTTTAGGTGGAGGAAAACAAGCGCTGCCAAACAATCTCCATCTTCCACTGCGGCTTCTTAATGAGCGGCGTTTCAAAAGTGGTATCGTACATCTTCATTACCGTTTAAATAATTAACCCTTAAACAGTGTTGAAGCAAAGGTTGTCTTTTAAAGAAAAAAATGAAAAAAACCTGAAAAAATCAATGAAATGTAGTAGAGTGAGTCAAGTGAACGAAAAAGGAGAGAGACGATTTGGAACCAATTATAGGAATTACTGGGAATAGCGCCTATCAAGCGAATGATTTTTTCCCAGAACCTTTACACATTAACTACTCCCCGCGGGATTTTTCTAGCGCAGTATCAGAAGCGGGGGGACTTCCTGTTATTCTCCCAATCAACGAACCGGATTTAATTAAAAAATATGCAGAAGTAATTGATGGGCTCATTCTAGCAGGCGGTCAAGATGTTTCACCGCATCTGTATGGAGAAGACAAAAGAGAAGTTACGCATGAAACGTTTCCTGCACGTGATGCAGCGGAAATGGCATTAATTGAAGAGATGTTAGAAAAAGGTAAACCCATTTTAGGCATTTGCCGAGGGCTGCAGTTATTGAATGTTTTTTATGGTGGAACTTTATATCAGGATTTGAGTGAAAAAGAAGGCATCTATGAAAAACATGTGCAAGATATTTCCTCAGAGCAACCCACTCACGAGGTAAAAGTCGATTCAACTTCTTATTTGAGAACCATTTTACCTGAAGTAGTATCTGTCAACTCCCTTCATCATCAAATTATACGTGAGTTGGGCGAAGGTCTTCGAGCAACGGCGATTTCAAAAGATGGGGTGATTGAAGCAGTGGAGTCGGAAGAGTCCGAACAAAATATTGTTGCCGTCCAGTGGCATCCAGAAAGTTCATATATGGAGGATATCCATTCTCTTGCGCTTTTTGAAGATGTCGTTGCGCGAGCAAAAGAATATAA
>JBHWQC010000155.1:0-5248 GCA_043425375.1 Atopostipes sp. | reverse complement strand
GGGCATCGTTGTCCAGGAGAATGGAATACGGTGAAGGCGATGAAGGTGACCGCAGAATTTTTAGCCAAAGAAATTGTGTATGATGTCCCGCCGCAAGACTTGAGTTACAGTATGGTTGAAATGCCGACGTGGCCAAAAAGTGGAATGATTTTTGAGAATATTCGTTAACTTTGTATTGGCTGTGTTTTTCCTTTCGCAATTAATAGAGCAAGGGAAATAAAATGAAAGAGACGTTGCAAAATCAGCTTGATTTGCAACGTCTCTCTCTTTATTCTCACTAAACAGTTATTTAGTTATTCTAACGTTCCAACAATTGGTACATTGTCTAAAACGTCCATGCCGTGTGGAGAAGCTTCAAAATCTTCTTCGGCATACACATTTCCAGCTTCGATTCCACCTTCGTGAACACCATCTACCCATCCATTTGCATCGGTCACGTCGTAAACCACATCACCTACTGCTACATATGCTGGGTTTCCGTCTTGTCCATTGAATTCTGCTAAGTCGCTTTCTGTAAAGAGTTCAAGGTCATCGGCAGCAATTTGCTCATTTGGTTCCTCTGCTGTTTGCTCTGTCGTATCTTCTGGAGCTTCTTCAACTGCTGTGTCTTGCGTCGTACCTCCGCCGCAAGCTGCTAAAAGGAGCATTGTAGAACTTGATAGTAATAATTTCTTCAGTGTATTCATGATTTTTTCCTCCCCATTGTTTAACTGACCCCATCATAACCCGCCTTATAAAAAGTCGCAATAAAAATGCACTTAAACCTGAATATTGAATTAAACTTACTTTATTTCGAATTTTTTTATAATCAACCCCGTTTATAATCGTTCACGTACGTATTCTATTTATGGTAAGAGCTTTTCAAACAATTATAGGAGGAATTTATGATGAAAAATATTAAAACACTTGTATTCTCTACAACTTCTTTGTTGTTACTGGCAGCTTGCGGAACAGAAAGTACTCAACAGCAAGAAACAACAACTGATACACAAGAGCCGACTGAGCAAGTAGGAGAAACTGAAACAAATCAAACGGAGCAAACATCGGAAACGGGCGAAACCGAATCAGAAAAAAATGAATCGGAAGGAACAACGGAATCAACAAATACAGGCGAAAACAGTACTCAAGGAATTGAAAATCGTGAATTTGAATATACGTTAGAAGATGCTGTTCAAATCTTTTTTGACACCTTTCCAGAAGCGGAAGGCATTGATCATGTTGAGTTTGATGTCGATGATGGACGCTTTGAATATGAAATGGATGGTTTCAACGCCGACATGGAATTTGAACTAACCGTTGATGCAGAAACAGGGGAAATTCGCGATCAGAAGTCAGAAGCGGATGATGATAATGAGACGGCTATAAACTTTGAAAACATCATTTCCCCACAAGAAGCAATGGCCATTGCGTTAGAAGATGCAGGAGCCGGTTACGTGAAAGAGTGGGAACTTGATATGGATGATGGCCGTACAGAATATGACATTGATATTGAAGGCGCCGATGATCGAGAGATTGATGCTGAAACTGGCGAAATTGTAGATCGTTAATTAAAACTAGAATATGCAAAGTCTGAGCTGAAAAGTTCAGGCTTTTTTACTGCAAAAATTAAGATAAAAAAGTTATTTTAAAAAGAAATGAGCTAAGACCCTGATTTAACTTTTTCCTTTACGTAATCTTTACTTAGCTAGAATAAAAAAGTAGAAAGTAGGAAAGTAGATGGAAATAACAGCAGAAAGTTTAACCGTTTCAAGAAAAGAATTAAAGTTTCTTCTTAATTTAGAAGATAGAATGCGATTAATTGCCGCATTAGACCAAATATTGATTCCAGATGCGTATGGAGATTATGATGGGTACCGGGTACGCAGCGTCTATTTTGACGGCTTAGACAATCAAGATTATGTGGAACGCGCGAAAAAATATGCATTCGTTAAACGAATCCGAATCCGCGCCTACACGTCAGAAGATCAAACCGCTAAATTTGAAATCAAGAAAAAGTGGCAGCACGGACAAGTGAAAGACTCGGTCATTGTAACTCGTGAAGATGCCAAGGAAATTGTTAAAGGTAATTTTGAAGTATTAAAGAAATACAATGATCCCACCGCTGAATTAGGGTATGAATTATGTACGACCATGGGTTACCGAGCCGTTTCTATGGTGGAATACAAACGCAGAGCCTATACGCATCCCTTCTTTAACACACGTATTACATTGGACAGCGAGCTGCAATATTGCAATTTTGCTTATGATTTATTTGATGAAAACCCAAATTATGAACAAGTTTTACCCATTACACAAACGATATTAGAAGTAAAATTTGAAAACTATTTATTCCCACAAATTCAAACCGTCTTAGCTTCTTTAAATTTAGAGAAGTGTCCAATCAGTAAATTTGCATCATCCCGTTCATTACTCGAACAGTATTATTATTAAAAATAAAAAGTCAATTATAAGGAGAAAATCACGTGGCAAATACAATCGAAGTTATTACAAAACAACCTTTAGAGCAAATTCAACAAATTCAACCAGCTGCAGCACCCGTTAATATTTGGGCGGTCATTCTTACCCTTGCATACACTGGCATCTTATGTATTATTATGTACCAAACGTTTAAACATAGTCGTTCAGAAATTATTTATGATTCTAAATTTAATGTCACGTTAGTTATGATTGCAGTCGTTGTCACTTTAATGCTGCAATTAGTCGGCTCAAACTTAGCGTTATCGGTGGGGATTATGGGTTCACTTTCCATTGTTCGCTTCCGTACCAATACAAAAGACCCGCGAGATTTAGGTTTTGTTTTTTGGGCAATGGGCATCGGTTTGGCAAGCGCCACTGCCAACTGGCCTATCGGATTATTAGGGTCGATCGTCTTAGGCATTTTCATTTTACTAACCAGTGACAAACTCGCTACAAAAGGGGCGATGCTGGTTGTCGTCCGCGGAAGCAATGCCAATGTCCCGCAAATCGCCGACACGGTGCTGCGTAATGTCAGTAACGCCAGGCTGAAAGCCGAAAACTTACTCACCGATTCCTTTGAAGTAGTGTATGAAATTAAAACCACACAACAAGTCGAACAGAAATTATTGAATGAAGTGATGACCATTCCAGGGGTTGATTCGGTAAATATGCTAGCCCCGAGTGCAGAAGTGTTTTAAAATTCATCGTTTTTTATTTGACAAACCAATTTTTGTCCTATAAGCTATCACCAGTTTAAAATTCTTTAACCGTGTACTGTGATGCATGGAAGAATGTTATAATCCGGGAGCTTACGCCATAACTAGGGGATAGTTATGGGCATTTTTAGGCAACTTACTATACATTCTTACGCGATCAACAGGCACAGCGCTTGTTGGTCTTTTTTTATGGAAAAAAAGGAGGTCAAAATGGAAAAAGAAAAACCGATGATTGCATTGGATTTTGGAGAAGCACAAGAAACAAGAGAATTCCTCAACTTGTTGTCAAAAGAGCAGCTAAATGTAAAAATTGGCATGGAGTTGTTTTGTGCAGCAGGTCCAGATTTTGTACGCGAAATAGTGGAGAGAGGTCATAAGGTCTTTTTAGATTTAAAAGTCTACGATATCCCAAATACGGTGAGGGGATCGATGAGGCAGCTCGCAAAATTAGGCGTTTCGATGGTGAATATCCATGCAAGTGGCGGAATGGAAATGATGCAGGCAGCGAAAGAAGGGCTTTTAGAGGGAACAGAGGCCGGTCATAAAACGCCTCTATTAATAGCGGTCACACAATTAACATCCAGAGAAAATGAAACTAATCAATTTGAACAACAATTAGCCGTTTCACAAGAGGAAAGTATTGTACATTTGGCACAGTTGACTAAGCAGAGTGGATTAGATGGCGTCGTTTGTTCACCGTTAGAAGTAAAGCAAATTAAACAAGGAGTCGATTCGCCTTTTTTAACGGTGACACCAGGCATTCGAACCTTGGAGCAGTCGATAAGCAAAGATGATCAAATCAGAATTACGACACCCAAACAAGCAGCCAAATGGGGCAGTGACTATATCGTTGTCGGCCGTCCAATTACCAAGGCCAGTGACTCGGCAGAAGCGTATCGAATGATTGCCAATGACTGGCAAAATGCACGTAAGGAGAGATAAAAATGCTTCAGATAATGGAAAAAGAAATAGCCAAAGAATTACTAAAAATTCAAGCAGTGGAGTTGAATCCTAGAAACCCGTTTACTTGGGCTAGCGGACTGCGCGCACCGATTTATACGGACAATCGCTTAATTATTAGTCATCCAGATTCACGAAAGAAAATCGAACAGGCACTTGTTTCGCTGATTCAAAATCATTTCTCAGACGTCGATGTCATTGCTGGAACCGCAACAGCCGGCATTCCACATGCCAGTATTATCGCCTATTTGCTGAACGTGCCAATGATTTATGTCCGATCAAGTGCCAAAGAACACGGCAAGCAGAATGCGATTGAAGGCACATTTAAACCAGGCGCAAAAGTGGTCATGGTGGAGGATTTGATCAGTACTGGAGGCAGTGTGATTGCAGCGGCTGAAGCCGTCGAACAGGCAGGCGGAGAAGTGATGGGCTGTGTCGCCATCTTTAACTACTTGTTGAATCAAGGACAAGAGGCTTTTGAACAGGTCGCTTATCCGCTCTATTCTTTAACCAACTACCAAGCACTTATTGAGGTGGCCACAGAAAATCCGGAGTTAGCAGTGTATAAAGAAACGTTGGAACGCTGGTATAAAGATCCACAAGGCTGGTCCAAACAATTTATTTAAAAAAATCATTAATAAAGTGTGACGAGAGCACACATTAAGGAGAATTTACATGAAGAATTATAAGGTAAATGACAAGAGGGCACTTTTTGCATCGATTTTCGCATCGGGGCTTGATGATTTAAACGTCATGTTTCTATCTTTCACGCTCGGATCGATTATCACTCATTTAGGACTAAGCGGGGTTGAAGGGGGCTGGATTGCGACCATCACCAACTTCGGAATGCTGCTTGGAGGTCTGATTTTTGGAGTGATCGCCGACCGCTACAATAAATTTAATGTCTTAAAGCTGACCGTCCTTATTTTTTCAGTCGCAACAGGTTTGATCTTCTTCACCGATAATATTACTTATTTGTACCTCATGCGCTTTATTGCCGGCATCGGGGTAGGCGGCGAGTATGGCGTAGCCATTTCGATTATGGCTGGCATTGTGCCGGCCGAGAAAATGGGGCGTGTCAGTTCGCTGAATGGTGTGGTCGGACAGCTGGGTTC
>JBHWQC010000154.1:0-4775 GCA_043425375.1 Atopostipes sp. | reverse complement strand
CGCAAATTGTGCTATGGCATACTCATAGGTTCTTCCTAGAATGTCTTTTGAGTTGCCATGTTCTTTTAATTTCAAGTTGTCAAAAAGGACGACGACTTCACCTAAACGACGCTTGTCTAATTCTGGACGCGCATAGTTTTTAGGCAAAATACCTCGTAAGCGTTCATTCTCTTCTTCAATAGAAATCATCGCTTGGTCGATAACTTGGCCGATTTCTGGTTCTGTTGCGTACTTAACAATATTGTCCCAGCGAGCTTCTTCCGGAACGAAGAAGATATTTTCCGCTAAATATTCATCGCGATCTTCTTCAAATCCATGCCCTTCTTCAACCAATTCTTGATGCCGTTCAATAAAACTATCTGAGATGTATTTTAGAAAAATAAGACCTAATACAATATTTTTATATTCTGCCGCGTCAATATTTCCGCGCAGTTTATCGGCTGCTTTAAAAATTTCTTTTTCAAACCCGAGATTCGCGCTGTTTACTGTTTCTGCCAATGCAATCGCTCCCTTACAATACTTAAAATAATTATAACATAAGTAGCCAGCTGTTCGGATAAAAATAAAAAAGCAAGAGAAACCATCTTAGTAGATAATTTCCATTGCAATTTTAATAAAACGAAGAAGAGTTGAGGAAAATGGTTGGAGTATGATTTAAAATCTTCTGGCAATTTCGATTTCTGTTTTCCTTTTAAAGTTCTTCTGGGGTTTACTCTTTTTTTGTAGTATCCGATTTTTTAGATTGAATACCCGCTGTAAAAAGCTCTACTAACATTGAAATTACACCAATTAACGATGCTAAAATATACAAAAAGGAACGGCCCTTATTATCGTTTTTACGCTTGTTTTTACTGCTTCTTCTGTTTCGATTTTTTTCACGGTAATAGTTAAATCCACTGTCTTTACTCGGCATTCTTTTATCTCCTTTCTTAACCTAGCATTTAAAGTTCGTCCAATTTTATTGTACTAATTGTAACAAACCTTGAAAATATCCACAAAGGCTTCTTAAACATTTTTTAGAAATTGCTCATTAAAAATATTTTTTACCGAAGAATCATCTGGCTAGACACGGATAGAAAGGGAGTGGTAAAATTAACCAATCAAAAAGGAGGCATTAAAATGAGAGATAAATTTAGACACTATATCGTAGAGGATGAACACGAAGCAGGATATAATTTATCCTGGGGGGCAGTCATCGCAGGTATCGTCACATTCTTAGCTCTTTTCATTGTATTTTCAACCATTGGTTCCGCTTTGGGGCTTGGCATTATCGATTTTACGTCCAGTAACCCTTTTAGTGGTTTAGGTACAACGGCCATTATCTGGGCAGTTGTCACAGCGTTGGTCTCATTCTTTGGTGCTGGTTTTGTCTCTGGTGTGGCCTCTAGACGTTTAGGCTTATTGCATGGATTTTTAACTTGGGCATCGAATTTAATCGTTTTAGTTATTTTTATTTCGATGATTCTCTCTTCTTTATTGTCCTTAACAGGCAGAGCCATTGGCGGAGCAGCAAATGTTGCTGGAGACGCTATTGGAGCAGGTGCTGGTGCAGCTACAACGGCTGTTACTGAGGGATTTGACTTACTCAGCGAAAACTTAAATGTCGATCAAGCAGAAATGGAACAACAAACTGTAGAAATTCTTGAAGGCACAGGTATAGAAGAACTACAACCCGACTACCTCACTAATCAATTAGACGATGCAAGACAAGATATTCAAGAAGCTGGAAAAGAAGTCATTACAAACCCAGACAATGCGGATCAAATCATTAGCAATTTAGGCGACCAATTAAGTTCACGCGTCGAAAATGTGAGCCAAGAAGTGGATCAAGAAGCCATTTCCAACTCTATTGCTGAAAACACGGATTTAACCGGTCCTGAAGCAGAAGAAGCTGCCCAAAATATTGTGAACGGCATTGAACAAACGAATCAAACGGCGCAAGAAGGCTTGAATAGCGCAGTTGAAGCATTAAACCAAGTACCAGAAGAAATTGACTCAGCGATTCAAACCTTGCAACAAACGGCTGAAGAAGCTACAACGGTTAGCGCTTGGTCACTCTTTGGATTATTCATTGGCCATATCTTACTAGCAGTGGTCTCTGCTCTCGGCGGACGTGTAGGTGCAAGATTAACGAAACGTTCACCAGAAGAACACCGTGCTTAAACAGCAACGACTGAATGAATAAATAACCAAGCGCTGAAGAGTTTGGTTCTAGTGCAAAAAAACCTCGGGTGTCTACTCGAGGTTTTTGAATTTTCATAACCGTTATTTTATAACTGTATAGTTCTCTTTTTCCAACACTTCGTAAATTTCATAGATGAGAGAATTAGAATAATCTCATGAAGAGATCTCCTAACAGACTGGCGACGAGAAAAGTCCCCGCAACTACAAAGATTGAAACGATCACTCCTTTTAATCCAATTTCTTTAAAAGCACCCCAATCTTTTGCGATTAAAACTCCTGAGTAACCTAAAATAGGGGTAACGACCGCCATTAAATTTACTTGTCCAACATAATAAAGAACAGCATCCGCAACAGGTGAAAGAGGGCTGGCAATTAAAATCGCAATCAGTGATATCCAAAGTACAGCCGACATAACTCGTATAGGAATAAGATAACTTAAGGTATAACCCAGTAAAGCAATTCCAGTTAAAATAAGGAGGCCTGGTAGAGATTCCGTAATACTATAGCCATAGCCTACTCTATTAGCAACAATCGACAGAATAAACGCGATACCAAATGTTGCAAGCATTGTTGATAAATTTTCCCTTAACTTTACCATTAGACTTCACCTTTCGCTTTCCTTTGTTTTCTTAACTGGTCAAATTTCGTATAAAGCCATTCGGTAATTGGCAGACCAAGAAATAAGCCGAGCGGCAAAGCAATAATACTTGAAATTAAGTTACTTAAGCCAGCGTAGGCCGTCATTGTAGCCTCTAAATGCGGATAAGATTCAATTAAGGAAGCTAAACCAGCTGTCATCATTGAAGCACTACCAGCACCAACACCCATCGATGCTGCGAGTGGTGACACCACCCCTAGTGAAATAGCTAAAGAAGCAAGAACACTCATAAGAATCGGGCCAAAGACCGTTCCAACAATATAAGTTGTCATAACACCTCTAAACTCACTAGAATCCGCACTATATTCATCTTGAATTAGGCCTACGTTTGCCTCACGGCTCAATGCGTGAGTCATGCCGATAGTTTCGCGACCCAGCCCTAATAATATGGCAATAGGTAAAGCTAAGAAAATCGTTCCAATATTCCCAAAGTTTTGCAAGACAAGAGCAAGCCCTGCTTCTCTTATTTCTTCTAAGGCCCCTCCACTTGTAACACCTAATTTCGCCATTAATAGGGCTAAAGCAGCGCCCATCATAGCGTTTGCATGTTTCGGTGCTTTTTCGTCTAGTAATTTAAAAGGTTTAATCAGGTAGATTCCAAAAGCAATTAACATCGACCAGATTAGCGGAGACAACACAATTGTAATCTCTCCTATTGGAATATTAACTGCGCCAATAAGCTCAGCAATGATTACCGCAAATAACATTATAAGATGCATTTTATAATTTTTAACGATCTCTTTACCCATTTTTTCCTCCTTATAACCCTTTTAGAAGTGAATTATTTAGTTAACAAATCCAGGGCAACTTTCACAAAGCCAGCCGTTCCCATATAAAATTTACTCTCATCAACGTCGAACTTTTCATGATGATGTCCGTGGAATTTACCCTCAATTTCCCCTGGATTATTTAAAAAGAAGAAGGTACCTGGCACTTTTTCTAGATAGAAAGCAAAATCTTCGCCACCCATTAACGGCTCTTCCGATTCTACAATCGTTCCTTCTGGGAAAATCTCTTCAAATGAAGCAATGACCTTTTCTGTGAAGTTTGGATCATTAAGTACAGGCGGATATTTATAATCATAAATAACCTCTGCTTCTACCCCTAATGCTGTACCAACACCTGAAGCAATTTGATCTAATTTCTCATGGACAAATTCACGCATGTCGTTATCAAATGTTCGTACCGTTCCTTCTAATTCCACATCATCAGGAATAATGTTTTGGTTATAGCCACCTTCTACCCTAGTAATCGATACAACGACAGGATCGGTAGCTTTAATATTGCGTCCTTTAATCGTTTGGATCGCTGTAATAATTTGACCGGCAGCAGCGATTGGGTCGCTTGAATCTTCTGGGTAAGCACCATGAGAGCCATTACCGTGAATGTTAATTTGGAAGCGATCCATCGATGCCATTAATTCATTTTTACGTGTGCCGATCGTACCTACAGGCAGAGTAGCGTCTAGAAAACCTGCATGAAGACCGATTACATGGTCAACGTCGGGATTTTCAAAAGCCCCTTCTTCAAGCATTGGCTTAGCGCCTCCAGGAAATTCCTCAGCCGGTTGAAAAATTAATTTCACTGACCCATTTAAGTCTTCTTTCATATTATTTAGAATTTTTGCCGCTCCAAGCAACATAGCTGTATGCGCATCGTGGCCACAAGCATGCATATTCCCATTTGTAGAAGCAAATTCCAACCCCGTATTTTCTGCAATGGGTAAACCATCCATATCTGCTCTTATCGCCAATACTGGACCTTTGCCACTCCCTTCAATCAAACCTACCACCGCATTTCCATCAACCAATGTGTGAAAAGGAATGTCCATTTCTTTTAAACGATTCTGTACATATTGACTCGTCTGCGGCAACTCTAACCCCAATTCAGGAAATTGATGAAGCTCTCTGCGCCACTTAATCATTTCTTCTTC
>JBHWQC010000153.1:0-12868 GCA_043425375.1 Atopostipes sp. | reverse complement strand
GCATGGTGTCTTGAAATGTAAAGCCATTGTTTTTATCTGCGTCTCTCATATTAAAACCCACTTTATATTTAAGTTACAACTGATTATTATACACCATATTTCTTTAAATACAAATCAGTCAGAAATAATGCTTCTTATTGTTTGGTACACAGTAACAAGATTTGGCTCGGAATGCAATTTTAACTGAAGCCTTAAGAAAAAATGCAATCTATCATGTTTCAATCTTTACAACTGAAAGCATAATAAATTGCCTTTTCTTTTTCATTCAATTAAATTTTTTCTAACAGAGAGACAATCAATTCTTTAAAGGAAGATCGAATTCTTGCCGATACTTCAATAACATCTTCATGATTTAACTCCGCACCCATTCCAGCTGCTAAGTTGGTAATACAGCTAATGCCTGCCACTCGCAGCCCCGCATGACGAGCAACAATAACTTCAGAAACCGTTGACATCCCCACTGCATCCCCGCCTAAGGTTCGAGTCATCCGCACTTCGGCTGGGGTTTCATATGTTGGCCCTGTAAAGCCCATGTAGACACCTTGTTTAAGCGGCAGCTCCAATTCACCAGCCGACTTTTCTATCAGCGTTTGGTATTCCCTATCATAGGCTTGAGACAAATCAGGAAAACGCGGCCCGTAGGCTTCATCATTTGGTCCAATTAATGGACTCGTTCCTGTAAAGTTAATGTGGTCAGTAATCATCATCAAGTCGCCTGGTTCAAAGTCTTCGTTCACTCCACCAGCAGCATTTGTCACAATTAACGAATGGGCCCCCAGCATGCTCATTACTCGCACAGGAAAAGTGACTTCACCCATTGAGTAGCCTTCATAAAAGTGGAATCGCCCTTGGAGTGCCAAGACTTTTTTCCCGCCTAAGGAACCATAAACAAGCTGTCCTGCGTGCCCCTCAACGGTAGAAACAGGAAAATTCGGGATCTCTTCGTAGGCGATAACGACTCGGTCTTCGATTTCATCCGCTAACTCTCCTAGGCCTGAACCTAAAATCAACCCGATTTCAACTGCTTGCACCCCTTGGTTTTGAATATAATCTGCAGCTAATCTTGCTTGTGTAAAAATTGTTTCTTCTGTCATTCGAATGTCCTCCAATTAATGTAATTCATCTAAAAAGCTTGTCCCATTTTCCATTGGCTCCAACTTAAAATTATCTAAAATGGTGGCGGCAATGTCGGCAAAATAACCTGGACGAATTTCTCCGGCCCCTTGAAATTTTTTGCTGTAAACAAGCAAAGGCACATACTCTCTCGTATGGTCAGTGCCAGCAAAAGTTGGGTCATTTCCGTGATCGGCCGTCAAAATTAGTAAGTCCTCTCCTTGCAAGTTTTCTATTATTTCAGGAATTCGCGCATCAAATTCTTCCAGCGCATCTCGGTAACCTTCTGGGTTGCGGCGATGACCATAGGCGGCATCAAAATCAACCAGATTTGTAAAGCTGAGACCTGTAAAGTCTTTTTGCATCACTTCAAGCAGTTTATCGACACCGTCCATATTTGAGGTAGAACGAACGGATTCTGTAATTCCTTGCTCGTTAAAGATATCGATAATTTTTCCGACCGACAAAACATCATAATCGGCTTCTTTTAGATGATCCAACATCGTTTGTTCGAATGGATCTAACGCATAGTCGTGACGATTACTTGTCCGCGTAAAGTTGCCAGGTTCCCCCACATATGGTCGAGCAATAATCCGCCCAATCATATACGGTTCGTCTTTAGTAATATCACGCACATATTCGCAAATATCATACAATTCTTCCAAGGGAATAATCTCTTCATGGGCAGCAATTTGCAGCACCGGATCGGCTGAGGTATAAACGATTAAATCGCCCGTTTCCATCTGGTGCTCGCCCCACTCATCGATAATCTGCGTACCGGATGCCGGACGATTGGCCACTACTTTTCGCCCCGTGTAAGTCTCAATTTGTTCGATTAAATCTTCTGGAAAGCCTTCTGGAAACACGCGAAAAGGGGTATCGATGCGTAGTCCAGCAATTTCCCAATGCCCCGTCATCGTATCTTTGCCTACCGACTCTTCTTCCAGTTTTGTATAATACGCACTCGGTTCTTCTACCGGCTCAACCGTTGGAATCGGCGCAATATTGCCAAGCCCCATCGCCTGCATATTCGGCACAGATAAGCCTGCTACTTTTGAAATATTTCCCAGGGTATTTGCCCCCGCGTCTCCAAATTCTGCAGCGTCGGGCGCTTCTCCAATACCGACAGAATCTAATACGACTAGATGTACTCTTTTATACATAGTATTCCACCTTTTCTTATCTATAAAATCCTTTATATCTTCTATTCTTCTATCTCTTCCGTTTCTTCAATCACGGCACGCGGATGGTACTGATCATAGATATCTTTCATGCGCGCTTTTGTAATATGGGTATAGATTTGCGTAGTTGAGATATCCGAATGCCCCAATAACTCTTGTACAATCCGTAAATCTGCCCCATTTTCTAGTAGATGCGTCGCAAATGAATGGCGCAGCATATGCGGGGATACATTCTGTTTAATTCCTGCTTCTTGGACTGTTTTTTTCAAATTTTTCCAAACCCCTTGGCGGGATAGTCCGCCGCCTCGTGCATTTAAAAATACATAAGGCGATTCTTCTAAAGCACGCCGCTCAAAAATCGAACGGCCGTCCAAGAGATATTCATTCAACCAATTCACGGCCTCGCCGCCTACTGGTAAAATCCGCTCTTTGTTTCCCTTGCCCACAGTTTGAATAAAACCCATTGACAGATGCAGTTCGGACATTTCCAAATGTACCAACTCAGAGATTCGTAAGCCCGTCGCATACATCACTTCTAAGAGCGCGCGATCGCGCAGACCAATCGGTGTCTCTGTATTCGGTGTCTGCAGCAGTTGATCAACTTCTTTCAGCGATAAGACTTTTGGCAAGACTTCGGCTTTCTTTGGCGTTTCCACATATTGCATCGGATCTTGGTCCGTGATTCTTTCTTGCCGCAAATACTGATGAAACTGGCGCAGACTGGAAGTCATTCGAATAATGGAATTATTCGATTGACCGTTTTCTTTTAACCTTTGCAAAAACAAAACAATATCGTAGCGATCAATCGCCTGCCAGTCAGTGAGGTGTTCCCTTTCCAAATACTGTATATACTTTTCAATGTCCCGGCGATAGCTGGTAATGGAGTTATCGGCTAAATCTCTTTCTATTTTCAAATGAACCAAATACTCTTCGAAAGGCTCTCGATTTATTTTTTCTTTACTCACACTATTTCCAATCCTTTACTTTTAACCTGTGATGTAAACAAGCATATTTAGTATAAAAGAATTTGATTTCGATTACAATTCTTGTTCTTTTCTTTCAGGTGTAAGGTAGGTCCCTTCTTTGTCTTGTTTCACTAAATTTTCTTTCATCAAGCGGCCCACTGCGCGTTTGAATTGCCCTTTGCTGATTCCAAAATATGTTCGAATCGCATCCGGATCGCTTTTATCATGATAAGGAATACGCCCATCTTCTGAACGTTTTAACACTTCATAAATCATAGAAGCATCTTCATCCAGCACTTCATGCGCTCTTGGCAATAAAGAAACATACAAAACACCATCATCTCTTACACCAACGATTCTTCCTTCAACTCTTTGGCCTAATCTTGGCTCTTCATCTCGTTCATTTGGATGAATGAAGCCCATGTGCCCGTCTTCTAAAGACACATAACTGCCTGCTTTTAACGCACTGATAATTGTTCCCGCTGTATCTTGATTATGCATCTCTTCGGTACCTTCTTTAAAGACAGCTAAAAATTCATCCGGCGAAGCGAGCTGTCCCCATAAACGGTTTTTCTCATCCACTCGCACGGATAAATACAAACGGTCTCCTTTACGCGGCCATAGATGTTTAAACACCGGCAAGTCATCCAATGAAACAACCAAGTCCTTATCCATCCAACCGACATCGACAAAAACGCCCAATTCTCTTTGAACGGCTACGACTTCCCCCCAGCCATATGTTTCTGTGTGAATCGAAGGAATTTCGGTCATTAAAACATGCTGATCTTTTTGATTGATATAAACAAATCCCTTTATCATATCACCAACCTCATAAGCTTCTGGCGCTTCATCCACAACTTTAAACGTAGTTCCGTCTTTTTGAGCAAATAGATTTTTTTCATTTTTATCTATAATCATTGCAGTAACAATCGTACCTAGTATTTTTTCCATTTCGTTACGCCTCCATTTTAAACGTTCTCTTTTTAATTATAACGAGCAAGCCGATTAGAATAAAGAAAGGACCCTGCACACCTTTATGCAAAGTCCTCCTTTAAAGTTAATTGTGAATATTTAATTAAATAACTGTTGTTTCTCCACGGTAGATCATGCCACGGCGACTGTCAACCGTAATTAACTCACCATGGTTAATTAGTTCTGTCGCTTTTTCAGCTGCTACAACAACCGGTACGCCCATAGCAATACCTACAACTGCCGCATGTGAAGTTAAGCCGCCTTGTTCAACAACAATGGCTGCTGCTTTTTCAATCGCTGGCAGATAATCTTTATCTGTTGTTTTTACCACTAAAATGGCGTCATCGGACATATTGTTGACTGCTTCTTCTGCCGTCTTGCCCACAACGGCTCGACCGACAACTGTTTCGCTTCCAACTCCTTGACCTTGAACAAGTTTCGAACCGATCATTTGAATCTTCATCAAGTTCGTTGTACCACTCTCACCAACCGGTACGCCCGCAGTGATAATGATTAAGTCGCCTTCTTTGGCAAATTCGTGTTCAACGACGAAATTAGCCGCTACGTTAAACATATCATCCGTAGATTCTGGTTTTGTAGCCACTAAAGGAACAACACCCCATTTTAACGTTAAGGCCAGAGCTGTTTCTTTTGAGAAGGTCATAGCTAAAATATTCGCTTTTGGTCGGTATTTTGAAATCATACGTGCAGTATGTCCCGATTCCGTCGCAGCGACTATCGTATTGATGTTTAAGTTTTTCGCTGTATGTCCAACGGCTTGACCAATCGCTTCTGTTGTATCACCTTGATCGTATGCTTTCAGTGAGTAAGCATCTTGATTAATGAGTGACGCTTCTGTTCGAATCGCAATGTTGCTCATTGTTTGAACCGCTTCTACTGGGTAGTCACCAGCTGCCGTTTCACCAGAAAGCATGATGGCATCTGTTCCATCAAAAATAGCATTTGCTACGTCGGACGCTTCCGCACGTGTCGGACGCGGGTTCGATTGCATAGAGTCTAACATTTGAGTAGCTGTAATAACTGGTTTTCCTGCACGACGACATTTTTCAATCATTTCTTTTTGAACGATCGGTACTTCTTCTACAGGGATTTCTACACCTAAGTCGCCTCGAGCAACCATTAAGCCGTCAGAAACTGAAATAATTTCGTCTAAGTTATCGACACCTTCTTGGTTTTCGATTTTTGGAATAATTTGAACATGCAAAGCATCATGCTGTTCTAAAATTTCTTTAATTTCTAACACATCACTTGTACGGCGAACAAAAGATGCCGCAATAAAGTTAATGCCATTTTTAATTCCGAATTCAATATCTGAACGGTCCTTGTCTGTTAAACCTGGCAAGTTAAGAGAAGCGCCTGGAACGTTGACCCCTTTATTGTTTTTGAGTTGACCAGAGTTGATCGCTTTTGTGACGATTTCTTGATTATCTGAGTCAATTTCAGAAACTTGTAGCTCTACTAGCCCGTCATCTAACAGAATCGGCATGCCAATTTCAACGTCATTAATTAAACCATCATAGGAAACAGAGAATTTTTCAGCTGTTCCTTCGACTTCAGTCATCGAAATACGAACCGTGTCGCCTTTTTTAATATTGACAACTTCTTCTGCCATCTTATGTGTACGAATTTCTGGTCCTTTTGTATCTAACATAATTCCGACTGGTCGATCTGTTTTTTCAGAAATTTTACGAATTCGCTCAATTCGTGTTAAATGTTCGTCATGATCCCCATGCGAGAAGTTTAGGCGAGCAACATTCATCCCCGCTTCAACTAATTGTTCAAGTGTTTCTTCCGATTCACTTGCTGGCCCAATCGTACATACAATTTTTGTTCTTTTCATATTTACATAGTCCTTCCTTAAAGAGAAATTTTAAACCTTTATTTAAATCAAATATTTATTTAATTCATGTAAATGCAGCTTCGGCTGATGATTTAAATTATGGAAAATATCATCAAATGTATTCGTACCGATATCTTCATTGATAAGAGAAACACAAAGACCTGTCGCACCTTCGCTTAATAGCTCTGCTGCTTTAGCCCCAAAACGGCTGCCAATCACACGATCACGAGCAGTTGGTACACCGCCACGCTGAATATGTCCTAATACCACTTCTCGGATATTAAAGGAATTATCGATGGCCTGAATCTGGTCTATCAGTTCATGAGCTGGCATAGCTCCTTCGGCTAATACGATTAAGCCTTGGTTTTTCCCATGTGAATAGCCGCTATTAATGGTGTCCACGATTTCTTGGACACTGAATTCAATTTCTGGTACAACGATTGCTTCTGCTCCGGCGCTCAAACCACTCCAGATAGCAATGTCCCCAGCGGCTCGTCCCATAACTTCAACGACGAGAACCCGCCCATGTGAACCAGCTGTATCCCGTACGCGGTCGAGAGCTTCAACTACTGTGTTTACTGTCGTATCAAAACCTAAAGTGTAGTCCGTACCAGGAATATCATTATCAATCGTTCCTGGAACGCCTATCGTTGGGAAGCCATGATTCGATAAGGCTTGAGCCCCGCGAAATGACCCGTCGCCACCAATGACTACCAATCCTTCAATTCCATGTTTTTCTAATTGACGGATAGCTTCGAGTTGTCCTTCTTCTGTTTTAAATTCCGGGTAGCGTGCGGAGAATAAAAGCGTTCCCCCGCGATTGAGTATTCCCCCTACATCGTTAGAGGCTAGTGGTCTTATATCGCCTTCAACCATCCCTTTGAATCCGTTGTAGATGCCATACACTTCTAATCCCAGCGTTTCTCCTCTACGAACAACTGCACGAACGGCAGCGTTCATACCGGGAGCGTCTCCACCACTGGTCATAACACCAATTCTTTTCATATTCTACCACCTTAAAAATATATTCCATAAGTCCATTCTTCCATTTGCTATCATACCACTTTTTAACCATAAAGTCTTATATCTTTACTATTTTAACCTTTTTTTAATAAATAATTCTCTTGTCCAAACATCTGCTTCAGCAATTCAAAAAGTTTCGGATGGTTTGATACATGATACTCCTTTTTAAAGGCTTTTTGTTCTTTAGTTTCTTCATCGTAAATCACAACGGGTATACTTCCATGATACTGTTTTAAGAGCTTTTGTAAAGCATCTAACTTTCTTTTTTGGTTTTTTAACGACTCAAAGCGGATATAAAGTACTTGGCTGCTTTCTTTTGGCTTCTCTTTTTGATTGATGTCTTTTGCGTTCCTAATTTTATTCGCAATTATTTTCAAAGGGCTATGCTGCTTTTCAACTTCCCCTTCCACCAGGATCGTATCTCCTTCGTCAAACAACTGAATCGCTTGACGATGCACTTGAGGAAAAAGGGTTAAAGAGACTTTTCCCGATGAATCAACGGCATCTACAAAAGACATGGGATGTCCGTTTTTTGTTTGAATACGGGTAATCTTCTCGACAGAAACTAAAATCTTTGCTCTTTTCATTTGTCTCGCATCCGACAAATAGACGATTGATGCATCTTCTCGCAGAGCTTTATACTGTTCGCCAGGTTCTGCAGTAAAGTAATAACCTGTCGTTTCTACTTCCTGCTTCATTTTTTCTTCGTCTGATAATTCGGGCCGCTTTGAAATCGTGGGCGCAAATAGTTGAAACAATTCGGTGTTCCCACTACTCATGGCAATACTTTCAAGCACACTAGTAAGCGAGTCGAGTAAGGCAGCTCTTGATTCATCGAAAGCATCAAAAACTCCACTGTAGATTAAAGGTTGGATGACTTCTTTTTTTAACCAGCGGCTGTCCATGCGATTTAAAAATTCCAAAAAGGAAGTATATTCTCCATTTCTTTGGCGTTCTTCTATAATCATTTGAATAAAATCGCGAGGAATGCCTTTGATAATATTGAAGCCAAATCGGAGCTGCTGATTATCAATCACAATGCTTCGGTAACTTTTATTGATATCTGGTCTGAGGAATTGAACCCCTGCTCGTTTCGCTTCCGCCACGTATTGTTTCATTTTCTCTTTTCCTGAGGCATTCATCACCGCAGCGTAAAAACTGGCAGGATAATTGGCTTTTACATAAGCCAGCTGATAAGCGACTTTTGAATACGCAACTGCATGTGATCGGTTAAAACCATAATCGGCAAACTGTTCAATGTAGCCATACACTTCTAAGGCCGTTTCTTGGGTATAGCCATTTTCTATTGCACCTGCTACAAATTTCCTCCGGCCTTCTTCAATGGCTTGGTGGTCTTTTTTGGAAATGGCCCGGCGTAAGATATCCGCTTCATTCAGCGTATAACCCGCTAATTTGGAAGCCACCTGCATCACTTGTTCTTGATAAACCATAATGCCATAGGTTACTTCTAAAATTTCTTTTAAATCTTCATGGGGATAACGTATTGCTTCTTGTCCATTTTTTCGACGGATAAAGGTATCGATTTGTTCCATAGGACCTGGCCGATACAGTGCGTTAACGGCCACAATATCCTCAAATGACTGAGGTTGCAGCTGTCGCAGGACGCGGCGAATCCCCGTAGATTCAAACTGAAACACCCCTTCCGTGTTGCCTTGCCTAAACACTTCTAAAGTCTTATCATCATTTGGTGAAATGGCATCAATATCAATCCCCCGGCCTTCATTTTCATAGGGAATATACCGTAAGCTGTCGGATAAGGTGGTCAGATTTCTCAGACCTAAAATATCCAATTTTAATAGCCCAACTTTTTCAACACTTTCCATTGTATATTGAGTAATCGGAATATCTCCGCCGCCTGCTTGCAGCGGAACACGTTCCCAAAGAGGGTCATCTGCTATAACGACTGCTGCTGCATGCGTTGAAATGTGATGAATTCGTTTTTCAATTTTTTTAGCCACGTGAAATATTTGTTGATTTTGTTGGGTTTCACTGGCCAAATTTTTTAAAGGTTTTTGTCTAATGGCAGCATCCAACGACACATTTGGACCGCTTGGGATGGCTTTTGACCAGTTGCTTAGCTGGGCTTGAGATAAACCAAAGACTCGGCCGACATCACGGACGGCTGATTTAGCGCCATATGTCCCGAGTGTTCCGATTTGGGCGACATGTTCTGCTCCATATTTTTGATAGATATAATAAAGCACTTCTTCCCGGCGATTATCTGGAAAATCTAAATCAATATCCGGCATGGTGTAGCGTTCTTTGTTTAAAAAACGCTCAAACAGCAAGTCATACTGGATGGGGTCCACATTCGTAATTTCAAGCAGATAGGCCACTAAAGAACCGGCTGCTGACCCACGTCCTGAACCTGTAAAAATGTCTTGACTATGGGCAAAGACCATAATATCCCAGACAATTAAAAAATAATCAGAAAAATTCATTGACGTAATTACAGAAAGCTCTTTTTCCAATCGTTCCGTATACTCAGGCCCTGGATCTGACACTCGCTTTTCTAACTGAGTAACACAGAGCTTCTTTAAATAGCTATCGGCTGTTTCTCCTTTTGGAACCGGATAAGTCGGCATCAGTCGTTGGTCTAATTCTAACTCTATTTGGATAGCTTCCGCTATACGGTTTGTTTCTTCTGCTGCTTCTGTAAAACCTGCTTCTTGAAACGCTTTATACGCCTCTCTTGGAGCTGTTAAGGTAAATTGACCGCTATCCGAAGATAAAAACTGATGGATCCTCGCTTGCTCTTCTTCCCCAAGCGGCCATTTCTTTTCAAGTACTTGCAAGACTTTCGATGGCAACGCATCACTTTGCGTTAAATACTGCACATTTCCAAGCGCAACCACCGGCAAAGATGTTTGTTTATAAAAGTTTAATATGGAAGCATTCTGATGTTGTAAAGAAACTCCCAAATAAAAGTGTTTGAACTGTTTATGTAAAAACTCTGCCAGTGTTTCAGCTTGTTCGGCTTGATTTACTTCAAGCAGCGCATAAATTTCCCCGTCCATACCGGGCGAAATTGCAATAAGTTCTTCATTATTTGTACAAATGGCGTCCAAAGAGAGAAACTTCTGTTCATTGAGTTGAACTTCAGTCGCTAATTCAATCAGTCTTTTATAGCCCAACTTGTTTTTTGCTAAAAAAAGTAGTGGAAAGTGATTATCAGAAGAAAAATAGCTCTGGACATCCAACGTGATGCCCAATAACGGCTTTATTCCTACACTAAGCGCTTTTTCATAAAACTCAATAGCCCCTATCAAATTATTGTGATCAGTTAAAGCAATCGCTTGATGTCCTTGTACTTTAGCCTCTTTCATTAATTCGTCAAGCATTAATGTACTTTTTTGGATCGAATGGGTAGTAATTACTTGTAAATGCGTGAATGGCATTTCCACACCTCCTCGTTTCTACCTATTATATCAATTCATCTGCTGATTAAATACGCTGCAGTAAAAAGAAACTTCTTAGAAGTTTTCATTCTAAGAAGCTACAAAAGATTAACTCATTCCTAATGCTATTTTTGCGTAACGTGTCATCCGAGACGGGTCCCAAGCGGGATACCAAATAAATTTCACTGCTGTCTCTTTTATTTCATCGATTGGCATTAACGCCTTTTTAATATCTTCTTCAATTACCTCGCCAAAAGGACAACCCATCGTCGTCAGTGTAACTTGGACGGTGCATGACCCATTTTCATACAATTCGATATGATAAACTAAGCCCAAATTCACAATATCGATTCCTAATTCCGGATCAATAACTGTCTCCAACTGTTCGATTATTTCAGCTTTTAAAGATTCATTTTCAATGACTTGCAACTCTCCCTGCTCACTCATCCAATAAACCTCCTCAATCTTTCTTTTTTACTATACCATATATTCGTGAAAAAATTACCAATAGTTTTTAAATTATCGCTCATTTCCATTCAAAACTCGATCGAAAAAGTCTCCCGTCTTTAGGACAATTTCTCTTGGCACTTCGTGTTCTACCCCTTCGGACCACTCAAATTCCACTTGTTTGCTATAGGGCTTTCCTTCAATCTGCCGGATAAATTGTTGGGTCAGATGAATGGGAACCGTCGGATCTTCCGTCCCATGCCAGAAGTAAACGGGGCGGTTCGCTATTTTCTCTGGCTGCAAATTGAGTGAGAGACCACTCAGTTTAGTTAACTTTTTCTCTATCTCTTTTTGGTCGAGTAAATCATACAGCGCAATCCCTTCAATAGTGTAATTTTCCAGCAGCCATTTTGAAAAATCGATTGGCGCGGGACTTCCCATTAAGACGGCTGCCGAATGAATCCAGTTATATTGCGCAAGCATGGCGCTGGCGGAAATGCCGCCCATTGAGACACCTCCGACGGCTATTTTATTCTCTAACCCTTGCTTACTTTTTAAATAATAATCAACCAATACAGGCAGTTCTTTTACATTTTGTCCAACGACTTTCCAAAAGTCCAGGGAATCTTGCTCTTTATCCTCTGTATGTGCACGCTCGCCATGTTTCCAGGCTTCTGGTAAAATCACTCGGAAACCAAGTAGAGCCAGAGTATAACCATATTCTAAAACGCGTTCTTTACGGCTTTCCCACCCATGGTAAAAAACGATTAAAGGGAGGGCTTCATTTTCTTTATTGTTTGCATAAATTTCAATCACTGGAATTTCTTGAATAATTATATGTTTTGCATGGATCATATTGCATCACCTCTATGATGTTAATTATATCGGAATTTTGTTACAATAGAAAAGGTTAAATATTATTAACTTTACAAGAAAGCGAGTGCTGCACCTTAATGAATAAAAAATTAATCGCGATTGATTTAGATGGAACCACATTAAATAACCAATCGACTATCACAACCGAAACGAAAAAAGCCATTGAACAAGTTATCCAAAAAGGACATATTGTCTCCATAGCAACGGGTCGAGCTTTTCGCACAAGCACCCAATATTATAAGGAACTTGCATTAGATACCCCGATGGTAAATTTTAACGGCGCTTGGTGCCATCATCCCTTGAACAACAAATGGGAAGAAGGTTATCATAAAAGTCTCAACCGTCATTTAGCCTTATCCCTCACCTCTTTTCAAAAATACTCGATGGTCAATCTGATTTCCGCTGAATCCAAACATCAAGTGTATATGGATCGCGAAGCCGTTTACCCTTATCAACTGGAAGCCACTAAAGACTCTTTTGCTGCTCTTCCATTTCTTGAAGAGAACTTAACAGAGGATCCGACTTCCGTCAATATTTTTGTAGAAGATGAAAAGTATATTCCTTATATTCAAGAAAAAGTGGTGGAACAGTACGGCGATGCTGTAGAAGTTCGGACATGGGGCGGCCCGTCTCCTACTTTAGAAATTGTGTCGGCTGGGATTCAAAAAGCCATGGGTGTTGAACGTATCGCCCAAACGTATCATATCCCTCGTGAGGATATTTTGGCCTTTGGGGATGAAGCCAATGATTATGAAATGATTCAATATGCCGGCTTAGGGGTTGCCATGCACAACGGGATTGATGCTCTAAAAGAGATATCCGATGATGTGACAGCTTATTCCAATCATGAAAATGGATTAGCCGATTACCTAACAAGTTATTTTGATCTGTAAAGCCATGCAAAAAAGCCTCCAAAAATACTGGAGGCTTTTTCATTGGCATTCATTTTAAATCATGAACAATTGATTATTCAGTTAACGGCTCTTCAGCAAGTAACTCAATTGCATGCCA
>JBHWQC010000152.1:0-2611 GCA_043425375.1 Atopostipes sp. | reverse complement strand
AAAATGGAAATTACAAAAGAACAAGTTTTATCTTTCTTATCTGAAAATCAAGATGTTATCACAGAGGTGCTTACGGCAACTCATATTGAGAACTACTTACAAAATTCAGAAGGACAAAAATTAATGCAACCGAAACTAGACAAGTATTTCAATAAAGGTCTAGAAACTTGGAAGCAAAACAATTTAGAGAAGTTAATCGACGAAGAGATCGCGAAACGTTACCCGGAAGAAACGCCGGAGATGCGTAAAATCAAAGAATTAGAGCAAAAGTTAGCTGAAAAAGAGCGTGAAGCAGTGCGCAAGGAATTAACAATCAAAGCACAGCAATTAGCGAGTGAAAAAGGATTACCAACGGATTTAGCAACATATTTCATCGCAGAAAACGAAGAATTAACTATTGAAAATATTGAGAAATACGATTCAGCTTATAAAACACACTTAGACAATGCAGTGATTGAGAGAACGAAGGGTACGACACCTAAAATGACTGCATCGCAGTCGCCAAAACCAAAAGACGTGAAGCAAATGACATTTGAAGAGTTTGCTAGGTCACGCCAAGAAAATTCTAATTAAAACGGAGGTTTTAAAGTATGGCAACAACTAAATTATCAAATTTATTAAACCCACAAGTAGTGGCAGAGTACATCGACGCTAAATTAGTGGACAAAATCAAATTATCACCTTTAGCAGTAGTTGGAACAACATTACAAGGTCGTCCAGGTAACACATTAACAGTGCCAGTATGGGAATACATCGGAACTGCACAAGATTTAGCTGAGGGAGTTGCTGACGTACCAGTAGTATTAAACTCTGACTCTGAAACAGTTCAAGTTAAAAAGGTTGCTAAATCAGTATCAATCACTGATGAGGCTATCTTATCAGGACACGGACATCCAGTGTCAGAAATCGCTGATCAAGTCTGATTATCTATCGCTGATAAAATCGAAAAAGATTGCTACACTGCATTAGAAACAGCAACTTTAAAACATACTGCAACAGTTAGCACAACAGCTATCGCAGATGCTATCGGAAAATTCGGTGAAGATTTAGACGAAGAAATGCGCGTATTCATCAACCCACAAGAGTACACTGCTATCCGCAAAGGTGCTGAGTTCGTTCCTTCTTCAAATGTTCAAGGGGCTATTGGTGGTTCAATCGGATACATCTACAATGCAGCAGTTGTTGTATCTAACCGTGTTCCAAAAGGTAAAGCATACATCGTTAAACCAGGTGCATTAGGGATCGAATTAAAACGCGACACTAATGTTGAATCTGATCGCGATATCTTAGCAAAAGTTAACGTTTATGCCGTAGACAAACATTACGCTGCTTACTTACGCGACAAAACTAAAGTAGTTAAAATCGCTACTGAGTAATTATCGGGGGCCTAGAGCCCTCTTTATTTAATAAAAGGAGGGATTATCATGGGTTATGCAATGTTAAGACGACATAAAAAGAAAGTCGTTGAAGAAAAAAAGCAAACAAAAAAACCTTCAAGTAAGAAGGTGGTTAAATGATTGAAAATGTACTAGTTAAACTAGGGATTTTAAACGACCATACACCGGAAGAATATAGCCGTGTGGAGCTATTTGTTGAAGATGCAGAACGTGCGATTAAAATTGCTATTCGCAAATCATCAGTTCCAAAGGAATTAGAGTGGATTTGTGAAGAGATGGCAGTTGTTAGATATCGTAAGTTTGGATCAGAAGCAGCAAAGAGCGAGAGTGTCGATGGCTATAGTGTGACGTTCGTAGATGATATGATTGCGCCATACAAATCAATTTTAGATGATTATGTCGCTTCAACTGGTAGAAAGTTGAGGACGTTATAATGATTGATTCTAAAGTTGAAGTGTATAAATACAAGCCTATTGTCGATGGCTATGGTGGCTCTGATTTAGTTCCTGTGAAGTCTAATGAGTTACGAGGTAAATTTATACCTAAGGTAATGAATGAAGATGTTACAGGGGCGAAAAAAGGCTTTAAAATCCAAGCTAAACTTATTTGTGATAAAAGATTTAATCCGGCTGACGGTCAATTAATTAAATATGATGGATTAATGTATTCAATCATCGGGATTAAAGATATCCATTCGAAGGGCAGCATTTTGGAGTTGGTTGTCAATGGGTAAGAGTGAATTTGCAATTGATGCTAAAGATTTCTTAAAAAGTTTGGACGATTATAAAGACAGCGTGGATAAAAAAACAAAAGAGGCTTTACTTAAGTGCGCATTAGCTATCGAAAGAGATGCTAAAAAGAATTTAACCGATAGCGGAGCAGTAGATTCGGGACGTTTAAGGATGTCTGTATACACGGATGTTCAAGGTATTAAGAATAATGAAGTTGAAATTGGAACAGATTTGTCAAAAATCGGCCCTAAAAAAAGAAAAAAAGCCAAAGGCGTCAGCACTGGTGTAGAATATGCTCCACGCGTTGAATATGGAACACATAAGATGGCTGCTAGACCTTTTTTAAGACCGGCTTATAACAAAAACGTACCAAAATTAGAAAAAAAAATCAAAGACATCTTAGGGGGTAAATAAGATGGACTTAGAACTTCAAAAAGCATTGTATGAGTTATTTAAAAGTAACTTAAAATTCCCGTTTTATGA
>JBHWQC010000151.1:0-6841 GCA_043425375.1 Atopostipes sp. | reverse complement strand
GTTCTTTTATTTTTCGCCGGTATTTTATGGCTTGTTTTAAGTGTCCGTGCCTAGTGCTCTGGTTTTTTAGGCGAAAAAAGCGTATAATAAAATCATTGAATATAGGGAGAGAAAAATATGGAAGCATTTACGCATACATTGCATAATATGTTAGTTTCAGGCGTTAATTTTGTCAGTATTATTATCGAGCTGTGGGGCCTTTTTATGATTGTGACGGCTATTAGTAAAGAAATCTATCGAGTGTTGTTTCGATACAAATTGGATTTCAGAAAAGTCAATGCAGACAACAGTTTGAACGCCGGACTTGCCAGTGCTTTGGAGGTTTTACTGGCTTCGGAGATTTTAAAAACCATTACGATTAACAACTATCAAAACTTAATTATCATCGGCATTTTAATTATCTTGCGTATCGCAATGGCCATGCTGCTTATTTGGGAGAACAACCATAAAGTTGAAGTTACCCATCATAGCGATCATGAATAATATAAAATGGTGCAACCTTTTGACGGGTGGCACCATTTTTTTAGTCTTCTATTAGTGTATACTCCTCATTGGTTAAGGAAAAACTCTCGCTTAAACCGTCTGAAAGGTAAATCTCTCGATCTTTTGTAATAAATATCGCTTCTGTTTCGTTAAGGCCATTGACATACTCCAGACCCTTTTCTAAGCCCAGTCCAAACGTTACAGTAGACAGAGCGTCGCCATCCACCGAATCATCGGAGACAATAGTGACACTCACTAAGCTGTTATCAAAGGGGTAGCCTGTCTCTGGGTTCATTAAGTGGTGGTAAATTTCCCCATCTTCTTCAATATAACGTTCATAAATTCCAGAAGTCACAATCGATTTATCTTGTAGATTAATGGCACCGATATAAGAACCTCTTTGTTCAAAAGGATCTTGGACACCGACATTAAACCCACCTGTATCGCGTGTTGGTGAATCACCCATCACCACAATATTGCCGCCTAAATCTAAAATAGCCGTGGTGACACCATGTTCTTTAAACAACTCAACCACTTCATCGGCGATATACCCTTTGGCAATTGCGCCTAAGTCGATGCGCATACCTGGCTCAGTTAAATAAACTGAGTTTTCCTCCATATTGATTTCCGCTTTTTCATGATCGACTAAAGGCAGGACTGCTTCTATTTCTTCAGAGTCAGGCACCCGCGTATCGTCAAAGCCAATACGCCATAAATCGGTGATCGGTCCAATCGTATAGTCAAACCCGCTGTTTGGGAGTGCACTATATTCAGCCGCTATTTCAACTAGTGGAAAAACATCGTCCGATACTGAGACGGCTTCTTTTCCAGCCGCTTCATTGACGGCTTCCATTTCAGAGCCCGCTTCATTCGTCGTGATTTTATCGGATAGTTCAGCGATGCGCGCAAAACCTTTTTCTAAAACCTCTTCTTTACCTTCATCATAGACACGTAGGGTGACATAGGTCCCCATTAAAAATTCGGAGTCTTCATAAGGGGTTTCTAGAAGCGTATTTTCTTCTTTACCTAGTCCGCAAGCGGCTAAAACAAAGAGGAAAGTGCTCAGCAACATGATCCACTTTGAGTGATTGTTTTTCATCATTTACCATCCATTCGTTCAATCATTTTTTCTAAGATAACACAAAAAATAGGCAGGATAAATAGCTATTATCCTACCTATTTTACAGAATGCCTTATTTTCTTAATTATTCAGCGTTGTCGACTTCAATTGTTTCTGTGTTTCCTGCTTCAGCTGCATCCACTAATTGTTGTGCATAGTCTTGGAATTTCTCTGAAGTACCTGTTGCACCAGAAACCACTTCAACGTTTGCTGGATCTTGATTTTCGACTAAAGAATTTTCTAATGCCGGGATAAAATCTTGAGGACCGACACCATCTGTTCCAGTCATTGTTTCTTGGTAGTTGTCATCTTCGATTTTATTGTTGCCTTCTTCGTCAACACTTTCCCAATTCGCATCCGTAATTTCGCCACCTGATACAGTCATTTCCAAAGCTTCTTTCCAACCTGTTTCACCGAAGTTCAACTCTTCAATGCGATATGTACCATCTTGTAAACCATCTTCTTGAGCCACTTCTTCTGTGCTGTCTTCAGTTGCTGTATCCTCTGTTGCTGTTTCTTCTCCACCACATGCGCCTAAAATTAATGCAGAAGATAAAGTTAATCCAAATAATAATTTCTTCATGTTCTTCTCTCCTTAATGTTTGTTTAAAGCAGTTAATAAACAATCTTTCACAAGTCGTTATTAACCTTAAGTCACTCATATAATAGCATTTTTATTCTCATTATGCAATGCGTTTTAGGATTCTAATTATTTTTTTCACATGACCTAACAAAAAAAGAAAGGAGCTCAGTTCAATGTGTTGAACGGCTCCCTCTCTATTTTAACTATTTATTTATTCTGCATTGTCGACTTGAATCGTTTCGGTGTTTCCTTCTTCTGCCGCATCTACTAATTGTTGGGCGTAGTCTTGGAATTTTTCTGAAGTGCTAGTTGCACCAGTAACCACTTCTACCTCTGCTGGATCTTGCGAAGCTACCAAGTCTTCTTCTAATGCCGGAATAAAGTCTTGTGGCCCTACGTCTGAAACATTAGCCATTGCTTCTTGGTACTCATCATCTTCAATTTTGTTGTTGCCTTCTTCGTCCACACTTTCCCAAGTCGCTTCGGTGATTTCTCCGCTTGACACAGAGATCTCTAAAGCTTCTTTCCAACCTGTCTCACCAAAGTTTTGATCTTCAATGCGGTATGTACCGTCTTGCAGACCCTCTTCTTGAGCAACGTCTTCTGTTGCTGGCTCGTCTGTTGTTGTGTCTTCTGTTGTTGTTTCTTCCCCACCACATGCTGCTAAAACTAAAGATGAAGATAAAGTTAAACCAAGTAATAATTTCTTCATTGACTTATCGCTCCCTAATGTTTTTCTTACAGCACTTGCTAAAGACTTCCTTCACAAGAGGCTGCTTCTGTAACGCTGTTCCTAGAATAGCATTTTTCACACAATCCTGCAATCGTTTTATTCTAAATAATTGATTTTTTTCACAAGGTTTTTAAAAGAAAAAACAGGCCTTTATCACATTCAGCCTGCCTTTCTTCTTTCTTACAATTTAGGTTATAGCGTCGATTTCGGAATCAGAGTCTATGTCTACCCCATCCGAGGTAATTTCTATAAGGAAGGTGTGCGGTAAACAGACAATCGTCTCGCCTGGTGAGGAAATTTCCCCTTGTCTTACACACAGCTGATCCGTGCAGTTGGCATCATGCATATGAATGATTGTTCCTTCACGCACCACAACATTTCGATTGCCGTTACTGTCTGTGTATTCAAACGTCTCTGTTTCATCGTCATCCGCCAATACCATTTCATGGATGATTTCACCATCGGAAGAAAGGACTGCTGTATAATGTTTCGCATCCGAATTCCCTTGTTCAATAGAAAAGAGGATAACAGGAAGAAAGGACAGCAGCACTAAAAATACGAGCAAAATAATATCTCCGTATTTCATTTGACTGAGTAATTTCTTCATATTATCCCCCTTAGTTTTGGTTATTTTATTTTTTAGTTATTGACCGTTTCTAAGACGAGGTTTACAGCTTCAATAATAGCTTCTGATGTTACAGTAGCACCGGAAACCGTATCAACTTCTACTGAGTTATTCTCAACGATCGCAGCCGGAACTTCTTCCAGAGCCGGATCCGCTAATCCTTCTGTCTCTTCATGCTCAACAACTTCAACACGTGTAATCGTGCCTTCTTCTAACGCTACTTCAACAACTAGCGGGCCATTATGCCCTTCTACTGTTGCTTGATAGACAATCGATGCCTCGAGTAATGCGTTATCTGCCGCTGCCATAATGGCTTCTGAAGTGAACGTCGATCCTGAAACAACCTCAACATCTGTTGAGCTGTTTTCAACAATTGCTGTTGGAATCTCTTCGAGCGCTGGACCGCCATACTCTTCATTTTCTTCTTGTTCCAATACTACTAGATCCGCAATGTCCCCATCTGTTACAGTGACCTCTACAGTTACAGGACCATGCGCCCCATCCGCAGTCCCTTGATACGTACCATCGACGTACTCAACACCGCGTACTTCCGGTTCAAATTCTTCTTCCTCTTCAGCCTCAGCTTCTTCTTCCGTCTCACCTTCGACCTCTTCATCCGTAGCAGCGCCCGATGGTTCACCAGGTTCCCCTGCCATTGCATCGTTTACGGCCGCTATAATGGCATCAGAAGTAATGGTCGCGCCTGAAACGACTTCTACTTCTGTTGAATTGCTGTCGACAATAGCGGCTGGAACCTCTTCGATTGCTGGATCGGCAATACCATCTGATTCTTCATGGCTTAAAATAATAACGTCTGTAATTTCGCCACCAGCAACGGTGACTTCCACTTCAAGCGGTGCATTATGGCCGTCTGCTGTACCCGTATACGTTCCGTCTTCTACTTCGTCAACGGCTACTGATTCTCCTTCATCACCAAAGGTCGTTAAACCAATACTATCGGTGAATAAAAAGGATACAGCTAACATTGTAAATAATGAAGCAGCTAATAATTTAAGGGTTAAACTTGTTTTCTTTCCCATTCTTTACATCCTCTCTAATAATTAGAATCCAAAGTCATCAATATGTCGTTGTTCAAATGGCACATTTCCGTAATCTAAAATTCGTTTGGTTGCATCAATCATTAATTCAGGTCCACAAACCATGAAGTGTCCTTCAATATAGTGATCCGCTCCGACTTCTGCTAAGAATTCATTTGAAATGAATCCAAATGGATAACCTTCTACTTCTTCATTAGAGAAAATAATGTGGACATGTAAATTCGGATTTACTTTTTTCATTTCTTCTAATTCATCTAACATAAATAAATCTTCTTCATAAGACAAGCCCCAGACCAAGTGAATTTCACGTTGCGAGCCTTTTTCTGTTTCATGACGTAACACACTGAGGAGCGGTGTTAAACCAATTCCTCCACCTAGTAAAACGAAAGGTACCGATTCATCCAACTCTTGAATCTCTGGTGAGAACATATCGCCATATGGACCTTCTAATGTGGCTGTGTCGCCTTCTTTGACATTCTTCAATGCTTCTGTCCAGTCTCCCGCATCTTTGATCATAAACTCAATCGAATTGCTGTAGCGATTGGTTCGTGCACTGGAAGTTGAGAATGGGTGACCTTCTTTGGTAATATCTGCATCTTTAAAGTGAATCCAGAAGTACTCTCCAGCGTTATATTCTGGAATATTTCCTTTGACGGGTTCAAATTCTAATACCCAAATCGAAGGAGTGCCTCGATAAATTTTCGTGACTTTGTATTTAGGCAACATTTGTACTTTGATTTTCCAGTATGCCCAGTAGCCTAATACGTAAACAGTATAAGCGGACAACAAGACCATAAATACAATATTATTTTGTAAGAATGGTAAAAAGAACATGTGTAAGTAGACAAAGATAATTGAAACAATCGCTAAACGGTGCAACCATAAATTAACTTCACGATTATTGGCTTCTTTGAATTGACGCATTTTTTTGTTTTTATTGACAAACATGCCGGATAGTGAAAAAATTCCTGAATACATAACGATAAGTAATGCAATAACGGCTACCCAACCTGTTTGCGAAACAACTGACATTTCAGAGATGCCTTGTAGCCCATTCCATTGAATAATGACGTGGAATAAAATAAGAATACACAACGTTACTGACATGATGCCGTGGACTTCAAACATTTGGGGCATGCCAAAGTGCTTTTCTAAAAAGCGAGGACGTGACCCAATAAATGTAACCGTCAGCATCATCGTAAAAGCTAATAATCCCGATGAATAGGAAATAAGTGACCCGACTGTAATCGAATTCATATCAAATAACATGGTCCCTAATAAAGTGGCGAATGTGACTAGTGATATAATCGGAAAAAGCCAATCTGCCCAAAACTCTTTGTTTCTCATAATTCTTCTCCTTTTTTATAAACTTTCCTTACCAAATAACTGTGTTATTACCTTGTAAAGCCAGTTTAATTTATGTAGTTTTTGAATGCGATCCATACTGTTACGAATTGCAAGATAAATAACCCTTAGTATTATACACTTTTGTTCAAGAATGAACAAGGATAAATTTTGAATAGTACCTATTTAAACCCAATTAACATACGGATTCCACTTCCTTATATATCCCCCCTATGCAAACTTGCTTCATACCATCTTCTTGAGAGGGGGTTATGCTTTGCTTCTTCACTTTGCATTTTGTTGATTGAAGCAATGTTTTCCATCATAAAATTTCCCAAAACGCCGACTAGCACACCAGCAAGGATCCCCGCAAAGGATAGAACCGGCAGATACAGCATCACACTAAAGGTTTGAGCGATTAAACTGGCCACCAACAATTGGCCCACATTAAACAAAATCCCGCCGGTAGCACTGATTCCTATGAAACTTACTCGCTTAGGACCCAAGCGCCGCACGGCAACCATTCCAATAAAGCTTAAATAGGAACCCGCAAAACTGTACATAAAAGTAGAAAGCGTACCGCCCAATAAAGTGGAGAGAAAGAGACGCATGGTGACTACTTTAAAGCTGTCTTTAGTAGACAATGTGAAGATAGCGACTAATGTTATCATATTGGAAAGCCCTAACTTCGCCCCAGGTGCAAACGCAAATAAATTAGGGATGAGCCGTTCCAACATAGCGATAATCGTTGCTTGAGCGGCTAGCAGTGCAATATAAACAGACTTTTGAGTTTTTGTCACAAACGCTTCTCTCCTTTCTCTTTTTAATATGAGAACGTTATTTCCATTTATTATAGAGAAATAGGCCAAGCAATTCAACGGTTTACGATGAATGA
>JBHWQC010000150.1:0-10731 GCA_043425375.1 Atopostipes sp. | reverse complement strand
GGAGAGCGGTTTGCCGATTGTGATGGCGAGTCTGGATGCGACCGAAGAGAGTGAGTTTAGTCAAACAGATGCACAGCGTTTGAAAAATGAAGGCGGCGCAGTGGGTGCCTTGCTACATGATATTTCGCAGGCAGCTCTCACGTTCAACCGGGAAGTCAACGGCAGCGATTTTATGAGTTTGCATGACGTGATGTCGGTCGTTTATCTAGTCAATCCGGAATTATTTGAGACAATGGACGCAATAGTGCGTGTTGCATACGACAGCGGCGTGATGCGCGGTTTTAGTCATGCGGATGTGCGTCGCAGTGCAAAAAAAGAACCGAATGCTAAAGTGATGGTTGGTTTGGATAAAGAAGGTTTTATGGAGAATGTATTAGAAGCTTTGACGAAGAGCCATTAAGGAAGCACCTAAAATCTTCGGTTCTTTGAGTGAATCACTCGTAATACCGTCCCTCCCTTTGTATAATGGAGAAAAAGGAGGAACAGACAGATGAAATATACAATCGATGTCCTTTTAACAAACGGTGAAGCACTCAATTTCAAAGCGATTGAAGCAGACAGTGAAAAAGCAGCGATTCAGCAAATTAGTGAAACAAAAGATGATTTTATCCTTTTCAAACAAGACGGCACTTACTATAAAATTAATGAAGACCATCTTATCGGCTACAAAGTCACTTCGGCCTCTGATTCTGACGACGAAGAACCGGTGAAACAAGTAATCAATTAGTAAAAATCGAAAGACACTGGAGCAATCTCAACGATTGTCCCCCGTGTCTTTTTGTTGAGATCCTGATAAAATTTTACAAATAACAAATGGGCTATAAATGTTCGTCACATAAGGTAAATCTAGCTTTCTTCAAAACTTACACTCTCTCTAGTTTTGATTTTTTTAGGGCCTTTTATAAGGATATGCTATAATTTACGTACGAAAATTTATTGTTACTAGAGGAGAAATTATGGCAAAAAAGAAGTTTTATGCAGTGAGAAAAGGGCGTCAAACAGGCTTATTTGATACGTGGCCTGCCGCGCAAAAACAAGTTTCTGGTTTTCCGGGAGCCGAGTTTAAATCTTTTCCAACAAAAGAAGAGGCCCAGGCCTTTTTAAATCAGAAAGAAAACAGCACGGCTTCTACACAAAGTACGTCTACCTTAAACACCTCAATTGATGAGGCTATCTCGACCCTTTCACCGAAAAAAGCGATCGCGTTTATTGACGGCAGTTATGGCAAGGTCAAGGAACGCGAAAAATATAGCTTTGGCGCGGTGATTATCACGCAAACACAGGAAGTGGCATTGTACCGCGGCTACTTGAATCCGGATTGGATAGCCTATCGGAATGTCGCCGGGGAGATTCAAGGGGCGATGGAAGCTATCAGCTGGGCGCTTGCTCATAAAAAAGCCGAAATCGATCTTTATTACGATTACCAGGGGATTGAAAAGTGGGCGATTGGGGATTGGCGTGCGAATTCAGCGGTGGCCGTCGCATACGTCAAATTCATTCAGCGGGTAAAAGATCAGATCACGATTCGCTTTTTCCATGTGCCGGCCCACACCGGCGTTGATTACAACGAGCGTGTGGATGACTTGGCGAAAGAGGCGCTGAAAAGTCAGCATTTTCGCACACACAATTTGATGAGCTTGTACTTTACGAACTTGACGCAAAACGATTGGGTGGCTATATTCGAAGTGCTCCAAGCAGAAAATAAAGCCTTGGGTGTTTCGGGTGAAATAAAAACCACGAGTGAAGAGACGGGCAAAGAGTATCTGCATCGGATTGTGTTAGCAGATGGTGAAGAAAAAGTTATCGTCAACTTATATGGACGAGACAAAGCTTATGTAGAGGGACATCCCGAATCGCGCTTCTACCAACGAGTCATTTTGTTGGCAATTGGCCAGTTAGAAACAGCGGATGAGGTGTTGGCACAAATGAATCGACTGCTTCAAGCGGACGTGGAGCAAGAGTCGTTTACATTTGCGACCCAGCGCTTACTTTCGAATGTTTCGCAGTCGAAAATATCCGGTACGCTGCTAAGCGCGGTTTACGGCTATTTGTTTCAAGGGTATATGACCGATTATATGCCTCTGCTGCTTCCGATTTATCGAGCCCTCCGTTCTTTAAATGTAGAAGATGAATACTTCAATAAAGTAGAAGATTTGTATGCAAAATGGGTGCAAAAACCTTCACAACAAGCAGTGCTGCCAGATCTGGGGGAGACACGAGAAATGATAGCAGACGGTCTGCATCTGGTGAATAAGGATTACTCGTAAAAAATGAGGTCAAAGGTTAAAGAGAATTTTAGTAAAAGAGTAAAAATAAATTGCCCATTAAGCAATAATATAGTGAATATTCACTCCTTAAGGCGTATAATAGACTTGAAGAAATAGAGTACGAGGAGGAGCTGAGATGACGCGTCAAACTCGGTATATTATCATCTATACAGCCGTTTTGTTTTTTATTGGTGCAGCATTTGGTCTACTCATTGGAATGAATATCGGTGGGAATTATTTCTCTACGTTTGAATTCGGTTCATGGACAGGATATGAAGCGACAGGCATGATTGGTCTGATGGTCGGCGGGTTGTTAGGCGGGCTGAGCGGCCTCTTTATTGGAAAACGGGTCATAAAGAAAATGATTTAGTGAAAGAAGCCATTCGTTCAAGCGGATGGCTTTTTAAATGCTTTACTCAACCTGGCAACGGTTTTCCTATATAATAGAAGAAACTAAAGAAACGAGAGGAAGACGGGCGATGGATCTTGCGCATTATACGCTAGACAAATCTTTTCAGATTTTGGGGAAGTGGACGCCGGATTATTTGAATTTTCAGCAAGCTATTAGTGGTACATTGTATTACGACACCGATGGAATGACGCTTGAAATTTATGGGGCTTTTGAATTTATTCCGCGTACCGAGCGAATTTATGGCTTTTCCCAAGATGGCAAATTACTTTGGATTCCAAGCGTCGTAAGCCGCAAAGAGAACCAGTCAACGCCAGGGTATTCGGTCAAAAAATTTACCGTTCACGAATGCTTTATTTTCGATCTGGATTTATTTGCTTTAGATTTGACTCAAAAAGAAGCCTTTGAAGCCATTTTCAAAGACGCTACAAATGATTTCAAAGTGAATGAGTTGACCTTTGAGACGAATCATCTCTTTGCCTGGTTTGGCGAAAACTTGCACTTTCAGAACGCGAAAGAACATTTAACCATCCCTCATGGGACAATGGAAAGCAATAGCTATACGTACAAGCAATTGGAACTGTTCACCCGATGGATTCAAGCGTTGCAAACGTCGACTCGCCAAATAAAAATAACAAGCCGCGCCGAAATTGCTTTAAAAAATCAAGAAAAGAGTCCTGTATTTTTCAAACACTTGTACCAAGAAGCCCAAAATATCAAAAAATTGATTGAATTATTTTGCGAAGACGACAATTTTTATGATCGCATAGCCTTTCAAAAAGAAGAAAACAGTCTGGCTTTTGCGGGGTGTTATTTTATAAACCAGCGCGCTTCGCGCTCTCCGAGTCTCTTTACCGATACGCTGTTGACCTTACATGATTTAAAAGAAGATTTTAACACGGTTTTACAGCATTATTCAGCGAAAAGTGAAAAACTCGATTTAGTTGTCGACACTTATTTAAATGAGTTTTATCTAAATGAAACGAATGAAACAAAAATTTTAAATTCAATTCGTAATCTAGAAATCTATCATCGAAATTTTGTGGAAGGAAATTTGCCCGAACATACCGATGAAGCTTTAGACATTGAGCGGAAGAAAATTAACCAATTTATTGAAGAGCATGTGCATCCTGATTATCAGGTGCGGATGCAATCACAAGTGAATTATTCGCCGGAGAAGAATTTGCGCAAACGACTGCAGGAGTTGCTGCAAATGCTTCCAGATGTTTTTTTTATGCAATTGGGTATCCCCACTGAAGACAAGCGAAAATCGCGTGCTATCAGCTCTTTTGCCTATCATGTGGTTGAGACGCGCAATTACTATACCCATCGTGATTCCCCGGACCGCTATCCCGGACGTTTCAAAACGGTGGAGGAGCTAATCGAAGCCAATCATATTCTTCGAAAAATTTGTCTGTACTATATTTATGATGAGTTGGGGATTGAAGAATCTTTAATTTTGCGTGCCTTACAGTAAAATAGGCAGGGCTCAATCGTTTAAATGGCCAAAAAACCAAGACTGGTATTGAGCCGCAGTCTTACGCGTCCGAAACGAGACAGCTACTAAGCCTCTCCATGACTTTTAAACAAATCCCCTTGCGTGACTCCGCCATTTTTGGTAATATTTCATAGCCGATTTACTGAACTGAACACTTGAAACCAAAGCAGACGAGACGCTGCTTTATTTTTATGATTTTTTTTACTGAATAGAAAGAAGGATGAAAGAAGTGCCTAAAAATTTCTGGCAAGAGTTGCCAAAACCCTTTTTTGCGCTGGCGCCAATGGAAGACGTGACCGACGTGGTGTTTCGCCACGTCATTGCGGCGGCAGCAGCACCCGATATGTATTTTACCGAATTTACAAATGCGGAAAGTTATAACCATCCAGAAGGTCAAATGAGCGTACGCGGTCGGTTAACCTTTACGGAAGATGAACACCCAATTGTGGCCCATATTTGGGGAGACAAGCCCCATCATTTTGAAAAAATGAGCATCGATATGGCCAAAGCGGGCTTTGCGGGTATGGACTTGAACATGGGATGTCCGGTCAACAATGTCGCCAAAAATGGCAAAGGCGCGGGTTTAATCAACCACCCAAAAAAAGCGGCCGAGCTGATTCAAGCAACCAAAGCAGGCGGCATTCCAGTCAGTGTCAAAACGCGACTAGGTTATTACGACATCAAAGAGATGTATGACTGGCTGCCGCATCTGTTTGAGCAAGAGATTGCCAACTTATCGATTCATTTGCGTACACGCAAGGAAATGAGTAAATACGACGCGCATTGGGATTTAATTCCTGAAATTGTTAAATTGCGTGATCAGGTTGCCCCGCAGACACTTTTGACAATTAATGGAGACATTCCCAATCGCCAAGTCGGCCAAGAACTCGTCGACCAATACGGGGTCGATGGGGTAATGATCGGCCGTGGCGTTTTTAAAAACCCTTTTGCGTTTGAAAAAGAAACACGCGAGCATACCCCTAAAGAGTTGCTTGATTTATTCCGCTTGCATCTGGATTTATTTGATGAAAATCAAAAAGTTGAAAATCGACCGTTTAAACCGCTCCGTCGCTTTTTCAAAATCTATATCCGCGGCATTCAAGGAGCAGCGAACCTGCGTCATGAACTGATGGATACGGAATCTACGGATGAAGTGCGTGAGAGGTTAGCGGCTTTTGAAGCCGATATGGAAATCGAATAGAGCTAAAACCTTCTGAAAGTGAGAAAAATTTCAGAAGGTTTTTATTATAAATTTATCGATATTTTCTCTCGTTTAGTATATGCTTGTAGTAAATAATGAAAACGGATACAATACGTTGAAAGAAAGCAGGGGGTAGGATGTTAAAGATTGGCATAGTTGGGAAAAGAGATGCAGAGATCGAAGATTTTATAAATCTCGCAAAAGATACACACAGCTCAGAAATAACATTTATTCATTTTGACGGGGAGGATTTAGAACAGCAAGCTAAAAAGGCCGCCCAGCAAGCAATTGAAGGGACGCTACAGCTGTTAATGAAAGGTCTGATTCCGACAAAAACCTTACTGAAAGGACTTTTGCAAGTAGAGGGGATAAAAGAGAAGGAACGCTTGACTCATGTGGCAATTATAGAACTGCCCCGAATAAATCGCCCGATATTTTTGACGGATGCTGGAATAACTATCGCACCGACTATCGAAGAGCATTTGAATATTATTAACCAAGCGATCGCAGTGGCGCAAGCCACCGGAATTACACAACCAAAAGTAGCTTTACTTTCTGCTGCCGAACACTATAATCCCAAAATGCCTTCTGCCGTTCGCGCAAAAGCCTTAACTAAAATACTCTCAAAACGAGAAGATGCCCTTATCTATGGCCCCCTGTCTTTGGATCTTGCTTTATCAAAAGATTCCGTACGCAAGAAAAGATTCTTCGGGCCCATTGCGGGTGATGCCGATATTTTAGTGGTTCCCTCCATTGAGGTGGGGAATGTTTTGTACAAATCACTCCAACTCTTTGGTGAGGCAACAATTGGTGGGCTGCTCACAGGCGCAGCCGTCCCAATTGTGCTTACTTCCCGCAGTGACTCCAATCAAAGCCGACTCTTGTCCCTTGAATATACTTTAAAACAAGCGAAAAAGGAGAGGTAAAGAGATGATTTTAGTCATCAATCCCGGCTCCACTTCAACAAAAGTAGCGGTGTATGCCAAAGACCAACTCCTAGCAGCCGAAACGATTCGGCATTCAGTAAAAGAGCTGAATGCATTTGCGAAAATTGCCGACCAACGAAATTTTCGCAAAAGCCATCTTTTAGATTTCTTGCAAAAGAATCACATCGACCAATCGAAATTGAAAGCGATTGTCGGGCGCGGGGGCTTATTGCGGCCAATTCCTGGTGGTACCTATCGAGTAGATAAAGCTATGCTGCAGGATTTAGCAGATGAAACTTATGGCTCCCACGCCTCAAATCTGGGGGCTCTCTTAGCGAATGAACTCGCTCAACCTCTAAACATCCCCGCCTTTATTGTCGATCCGGTCGTTACGGATGAGTTAGCAAAAATTGCGCGCTATTCAGGTCTCAAAGAAATCGAACGGCGCAGTGTCTTACACGCCCTGAATCAAAAAGCTGTTGCGCGAAAAGTGCTAGTGGATAAAGGAAAACTTTATGAAGAAAGCCAAGTCATTGTTGCCCATTTGGGAGGCGGAATATCCATTGTGGCTCATAAAAACGGTCAAATGATTGATTTGGTGAACGGGTTGGATGGTGAAGGCCCTTTTACACCTGAACGCACAGGCGGTTTGCCGCTAGCTGCCTTCGCCAAAAAAATCATTAACGAACGGCTTGCCATTGAAGCCGTCAAAAAAATAATCGCCGGCGCGGGTGGTTTAAAATCTTATTTGGGCGAAACCGACATGCGGCTGATTGAAGCACGTATCCAGGCAGGCGACGAAGAAGCTAAGGCCGTCGTCGATGCAATGTGTTACCAAATTTCCAAGGGCATTGGTGAAATGGGGGTAGTACTAAAAGGAAGAGCTGATGCTATTATCCTAACAGGGGGTATGAGCCATTCCCTGTATATCACCCAGAAAATTACACAAGCCATTGCCTGGTTAGCAGAAGTGATTATTTTCCCAGGTGAACATGAAATGATTGCCCTCTTTCGAGGGGCGCAAAGGGTTTTGGGTGGAAAAGAACAAGCAAAAATCTATGGAAAAGGCGTGTGAAAAATGACCACAGACACCGATTTATTGATTTTAGGCGGGGGTACCGGCGGCTATGTTGCAGCCATTCGAGCGGCCCAAAAAGGTTTAGATGTCGTATTGGTTGAAAAAGACAAAGTAGGCGGCACCTGTCTACATCGCGGTTGTATTCCCACTAAAGCCTTGCTTCGCAGCGCGGAAGTAGCGGATACGATGCGAGCTGCCGAGGCATTTGGCATTGAGAACAACCAGCCGCTAACAATCAATTTTGAAAAAATCAGGCAAAGGAAACAAGCGATTGTCAATCAGCTACATCAAGGGGTCCAAAGTCTCATTGCTAAAAACAAAATAACAGTCGTTAAAGGGACGGGTGTGGTGATGGGGCCTTCTATCTTTTCGCCCGTATCAGGGGCGGTGATAGTGACCAAAGACGATGGAGAAGAAGAGGTTTTTTTGCCTAAAAAGCTAATCATCGCTACCGGCTCAAAGCCGCGCGAACTATCAAATGTCCCTTTTGATGAAGAAGATATTTTATCTTCAGACGGCATGCTGGCTTTAGATGAATTGCCAAAAAGTATCGCGATTGTAGGGGGCGGCGTCATTGGTGCGGAATGGGCCTCTCTTTTAAACAGCTTGGGTGTTAAAGTCACACTTTTAGAATATACAAAACGCCTCTTGCCCACTGAAAGCCAAAGTATCTCCAAAACTCTCCAAAACGCCTTTGAAGACAAGGGCATTACAGTCCGCACCCAATGTACAGTTGAAAAAGCGGTAGTGGTAGAGAATCAAGTCCAACTCATTCTTAAAAATGAAAAAACGATGACAGCTGACAAAGTTATGGCTGCAGTCGGTCGTATCCCAAACATCAACGAAATCGGTTTAATAAATACTTCCATTCAGTTTGACGAAACGGGGATTCAAGTCAACGAATTTTACCAAACGGCGGAAAGCCATATTTCTGCAATTGGCGACTGCATTCCCACTTTACAATTGGCGCATGTGGCAGCGAAAGAAGGCGAGCTGGCGGTGGCGCATCTGATGGGTGAACCCGTTGAACCTCTCAACTATACCCATATGCCGCGCTGCACTTATACGTCGCCAGAAGTCGCATCTGTCGGCTTTACCTCACATAGTTTACCCGAAAACAAAAACGTTCAAATCGGTTCTTTTTCCTTTTCGGGGAATGGGAAAGCCTTAATTCATGGTGACAGTTCGGGTTTCGTCGAGGTGATTCGAGACAAAGAAACCGATGATTTATTAGGCATCTCGATTATCGGTCCGCATGCGACGGAACTTATTGCCGAAGGCGGGTTGGGTTTGCACTTAAATGCGACCCCGTTTGAGTTGGGAGAAGCGGTGCATGCCCATCCGAGTTTGGCGGAGGCGGTCATGGAAGCGGCTTTGGATACGTACGGTTTGGCGATTCAAAAATAAAGGAGTGATGCAGAATGAAAGCTTTAGAAACGACAGGTTTAACAAAAGAACAGTTAATCAAAGCCTATGAATTTGTGCTTTTAGGGCGCCGGTTGGATGAGCGCTTGTGGCAGTTGACCCGCATCGGAAAATCGTCTTTCAATATTTCCGGGCAAGGGGCAGAAGTCGGGCAGGTGGCTATGGCTTTGGCTTTTGATTTGGATATCGATTATTTTTTGCCGTACTACCGGGATATGACCGCTTGTTTGGTGTGGGGTATGACGCCTAAGGATGTGTTGTTAGGCTCCTTTGGAAAAGAGGCCGATCCGTCTTCGCATGGCCGGCAAATGCCCAATCATTATGGCTCAAAAGAACACCGCATCATTTCCCATTCGTCAACTGTCAGCACCCAATTTCCACTCGCAACCGGTGTAGCCTATGGCGCCGTATTAGGTGAGGAAGAGTATGTCACCTTGACGACAACCGGCGAAGGAGCCGCCAACCAAGGAGAAGTGCACGAAGCGATGAACTTTGCGGGCGTGAAGAGTCTGCCGGTAGTCTTTGTGGTGGAGAACAATGGGTACGCGATTTCAGTCGGTGTGGATGAACAGTATGCCAATGAAACAATGGCGCAAAGAGGAGCCGCTTACGGTTTTGAAGGCTTAAGAGTAGATGGCAGTGATTTTGCGGAAACCTTTTTGGCCTTTAAAGAGGCAGCGGCTAAAGCGCGAAACGGCGGAGGACCGATGTTGATTGAAATGATGGTCGAACGCTTGACCTCCCACTCAGCGGATGATGATCACTCCGTCTACCGTTCGAAAGAAGAAATCGAACAGTTAAAGGAGACCGATGCGTTAGTCGCTTTTGAAGAACAATTGATTCGCGAAAAGATTTTAACGCGCGAAGAAATGGCCGAAATGGATACACGTATTCAAGCAGAAATCAATGAAGCCACCGATGCAGCTGAAGCCATGCCAGACCCGACACCGGAATCTTTATACGAACAAGTCTGGGCCGCCAACTAAGAGAGGATGAGAAGAATGCCCGAATTAACGTACTTAGAAGCACTCAATCAAGGCATTGCAGAAGAAATGGCTCGCGACGAAAAAGTCATCATCTTCGGCGAGGATGTCGGCGGTGTCAAAGGGGGTGTGTTTGGGGTGACAAAAGGTTTAGCCGAGCGTTTTGGTGATGACCGCTGTTTTAACACACCCCTCACAGAAGCGCAAATCGGCGGTCTGGCGGTGGGGCTGGGCTTAGTTGGCTACCGCGCGATTGGCGAATTTCAATTTGCTGATTATATTTTGCCGGCAGTCAATCAGTTGATTTCAGAAGCCTCACGGATGCGGTATCGTACGGAAGGCGATTGGACCGCGCCGATTGTATACCGTACGCCTTATGGGGGCGGAATTCGCGGCGGGTTTTACCATTCACAGTCGACAGAAAAAGTGTTGTTTGGCCAACCCGGTCTGCGGATTGTCACCCCCTCAAATCCTTATGACGCCAAAGGTCTGATTAAAGCGGCGATTCGCTCCGACGATCCGGTGCTCTTTTTTGAACATAAGCGTCTGTACCGCTTATTGAAAGCGGAAGTGCCCGAAACCGACTATGTCGTGTCTTTAGATAAGGCCCAAGTCGTGCGCGAAGGCTCGGATATTACGGTCATTGCTTACGGGATGATGCTGATCCATGCGCAAAAGGCGGCAGAAAAGTTGAGCAAAGAAGAAGGCATTGAAGCGGAAATTGTGGATGTGCGTTCCTTGTATCCTTTAGACAAAGAAACGTTGGTTGAGGCCGCCAAGAAAACAGGCAAAGTGTTGCTGCTTTCCGAAGACAATAAGGAAGGAGCGGTCATTAGTGAAATCGCCGCGATAATTGCTGAAGAAGCTTTATTTGACTTGGATGCGCCGATTCAGCGTCTGGCAGGGCCGGATGTGCCGAGTATGGGCTATGCGCTGAATTTGGA
>JBHWQC010000149.1:0-12367 GCA_043425375.1 Atopostipes sp. | reverse complement strand
GTTTCAAACATTTCGCGTTCTTCAATAGACAATGTGACCCCTGTTTCTTCTTCAAACGCTGGTGCAATGTCATTTACAAAGTCAATATAGTCTGCACCCACCGTCACAGTCAGCTCGCCGCCAAGATCGCCCGATGCTTCTCGATCGGTTGTTTCTTCCGCTGTATCCTCTGTTCCTTCCTCGGTGCCGGTGTCTTCCGTGGTGCCTGTATCGCTTTCTCCGCCACATGCTGCTAAAAGTAGCGCCGTTGATGCCGTCACCATCCCTAATGCATATTTCTTCCAGTTCGTTTTACTCATTACTTACTCCTCCTAAAATGTAATGTAAGTGTTTACATATAGAATTATTACATATTTGTGTCAGTATTGCAACCGATTTCGTAGATTATTGAAAATTAATTTCCTCTCATGTTTTCAAAAGGCACAGCAGTCCTAGTTTGCTGATTGAAAGAGCTAAGAGGAAATTAATCTTCTTTAATTTTTCACATTTAAAATTAATTCATTTAAGTCTTCTGCAATCTTTCTAAGGTTTCCAGATTGCGTATTCACTTCATCCATTGACTGGTTAATTTCTATTGACGAAGCCGTTGTTTCTTCCACCCCTGCAGCAGATTCTTGTGATAAAGCCGCTACATCGTTAATTAACGTATGAACCAATTGGCTTTTACCAGATATGGCCTTTAAATTTTCAACCGTTTCTTGGTTCTCTTTTTGTAATTCTTCTATTGAATTCGTGATTTCAACAATATTCTTATCTGCAGAATGAATTTGACTAGTCCCTACTTCTACTTCTTTACTCACATTACGAAGTGAAGTCGAAACTTTCTCTGATTCCTTTTGCACATTTTCTACGTAAGTCGTAATTTCAGAAACTGAAGCAGCGACTCCTTCTGATAATTTTCGAACTTCATCCGCAACAACCGCAAAACCTCGGCCATGCTGTCCAGCACGTGCAGCTTCGATAGATGCATTTAAGGCGAGCAGATTCGTTTGTTTGGCGATCCCTTGAATAATATCTACAAGATTTGAAATTTCATTCGTTTGCTCAGTTAGACTGCCCATTTGCATCACTGCGTTACTCACAATCTCATTCATCACTTTCATTTGTTCTGTCGTAGATGCCATCAGTTGGTTCCCATTATTCGCTTCTTCAATCACCGATTCAGATTGCTGGCGAATCATTTGACTATGTTCAGTCGCACCTTGCGTAATGAGTTCGAATGCGTCCATTTCTGCCGCTAAGTTGTTTGCAATCGTTGCTTGCGATTCGGACCCCGATGCTAGTTCTTGCATCGTCATAGAAATCTGATTCGAGCCAGATAAGACTTCCTTGGATGTATAAGTAATGCCTTGGCTACTCTGCACTAGCTCTTGAACAGACTCTTTTATTTTATCCATCATGCGCACTAAGTTTGCTTGAGTATGATTTAAAGCCAATGCCAATTGCCCCATTTCATCTTCTGTAGTGATTTCAATAGGTTCTCCTGAAAAATCTTCCTCTGCTATCGCATTTAAACGCTTGTTCATCTGACGGATAGGCGCTGTAATAGACGTTGAAGTGACTCTCGCGATAAAAATGGAAGCCACAACGGATATCGCGCCTAAAATAAGAATCAGAATAAGCGAACTTCTTTGCGATAAGAGCAGCTCTTCTCCGCTCGCCTCGACTTGTCCTTCGATTGTTTGAAGATTGTCATTATAAATCGTCAAAATCTGGCTAGCGACGGGGTTTAAGGCATTCAACTGACTCGAAGCGACGAGGTCATTCCCTTTTTCCATCTCTTCAAGGACTTCCCCATGCATCCGGCTGGTCCATTCTTCAGAAAGCTCTACCGCTTGTTGCATCTCTGCCGTATCTAATGTCGAAAGCACTTCTTGTTCTAAAAGATGGCTTTCTTCCGTCAAACTTTCAAAATCTCGAATGCGCTGCTCATTTCCCGTCACGAGAAATTGATAAATGACTTGCGTACGCTGGTTAAAATTATTTGTCAACCCCTCTATTGTCATCATTGTAGGCATATGTTCATGAATGACTTCATTCGTTGACCGACTGGCTTGGATAGAAGAATAGACAGAAACTCCGATAATCAAAAGGATAAAAAAGATGACACTCATAAAGCCAGCGCTCATCTTATGTAAGACACTCTTAAACTGAAGGCCATCTACTCGATCTTTCCCCCGTTCTACCATTCGATTGATTGTTTCTGTTAATTGCTTAAAAAAGTCCTGCATACGATTTCTGAATTTGTTTGTATTTTCCACACCGAAGCTCCTTTATTTTTGATTTCATTCAATTATTGTATCGGTAAATGAGGGCCAATATTAAGAGCTTCTCTTTGTAAATTTTAAACAGAATAAACAACGAGGCCATTTTTTTGGATGGTGGCTTCTTCTTTATTCGTTTTTGTTAAATGAGTAAACACTTTTTTTGCATTTTTTGGAAATTGAACCGTAGCTGCTTCGTCCTTTTGATTAAAATAAAAAATCAATTGCTCATCTTGTGTGACTCGTTTAAAACCAATTAACTGCTCATCGTTTCGAACATCATGCCAATCGGTATCGCCAGTACTCAATACTTTTGAATATTTCTTTCGAAAAGCAATGAGCTCTTTCGTAAACTTTAGCATCTCTAAATCTTGTTCTTTTTCGTCCCAAGGCATACATTTACGGCAATCTGGATCGTCAAAACCATCCAACCCAACTTCCGTTCCGTAATAAATGCAAGGTGTGCCATGTTGCGCAAACATAAAGGTTAAGATTGACTGAACAAGTTCCTTATCATTATGTGCTTTTGTAAGTAACCGCGGTGTATCATGCGAATCGAGAAGATTAAATTGCACTTCGTTCGTTTGCTTTCGATACAGCATCTTTTGTTGGTTCAAGCCGTGCACCATTTCCGTTGGCGTAAAAATTTGTTTTAAAAAGTAATCTTCCATTTTTTCAGTAAAGACATAATTCATAATGCCATGAAATTCGTCGCCTTCTAGCCATTTTTGACCAGAATGCCATAACTCACCGATGATGTAAAAATCTTCTTTTTCCTTGACACAAGCGGCATGAAATGCTTTCCAAAATTGATGGTCTACTTCATTTGCGACATCTAAGCGCCAAGCATCTATACCAAATTCTCGAATCCAGTACGTTGCTACTTCTAATAAATAATCTTTGACTTCTGGATGGGCTGTATTCAACTTTGGCATATGCCCCACAAAGCCAAAGGCATCATAATTTAGCTTTTCCATATTGTTCATCTCAGAGAGCGTTAACTCGTTGTAGGGGTCTACTGGGAAAGAATGAATATGGAACCAATCTTTATATTTAGAACGTTCTTGGTTTTCCAACACATCTTGCCATTGCTTTGAATAATAGCCCATGTGATTAAAGACAGCATCTAACATAATGCGCATACCTCGCTTGTGCGCTTCTTCAACTAGTTGCTTAAAGAGCTTTTTGTCTCCAAATGCAGGATCAATTTCCATATAATCCGTCGTATCATACTTGTGATTCGTTTCCGCTTTAAAAATTGGGGTTAAATATATCCCGTTGATGCCTAAATCTTCTAAATAATCCAAGTGATCGATTATCCCTTGCAAATCTCCACCATAAAAATCGTCTTGTCCGGGATGTTTCTTACTCCCCCATGGAAGTGTTCCTTCAGGATCATTTGTCGGCTCTCCATTCGCAAATCGCTCAGGAAAAATTTGATACCAAACCGTTTCTTTTACCCAATTTGGCGCTTTAAAACGGTCTACTTCATGAAAATAAGGCATTCTAAAGTAGTTATTGACTTCTTTTAAATATCTTTCCTCAAGTGGATAAATATCGCGATCACAGTAAAAAACTTCCGTATGATCATGGCCTTTTACATAAAAACCATAAGCTAGCCGTTTTGTTTCCTCAGTAGTCTCTGCTCCCCAATAGTCATGTAAATCTGTACTCGCAATCTTTTTCATTGATTGGCCATCTTTGTACCAATCATCCGTATAAAGTAAATACGTATCCCCACTTAATAAGTCGACGGACTTGACATCATCCTTTTTCGTGCGTAAACGAATAAACAGTCGATTTTCTTCGTATAAATAGGCATACTCACTTTCGGGACGATGGTAAAATGCTGCAGTATCCATAGGAACTCATCCTTTCATTGTTAGATTTTATTTAAAATCTATTGTGCAAAGGCTTGCACAATAGATTAAAAAATAACTTAAACCGCTTTCAACAGTATAGCACCGAAAGAAAAGTTCAACAATAAATTTTTTCTTCAATTTTACAATCCACAAACTAACTAAAATAATACCAGGTCTATAGTTGATATTTTTTATAAATATGGTAAGATTATTTATGCAGTTAAAATATAGCGCACATGGCGGAATGGTAGACGCGCCAGCTTGAGGGGCTGGTGGGGAGATTTCCCTGTGGAAGTTCGAGTCTTCTTGTGCGCATCATTTAAAAAACGCTTGTAGATGAATCATTAAATCTACAAGCGTTATTTTTTTCTCTAAATACCTTTAAGTGACTTAAGACTATTGGCTTGCTCTGTATAATCGTTAAAGATAAAATGGGATGAAGCAAACACATTATAGGTCGAAAACTTAACACTGTTTCAAATAGAAGGAGAGAAATATATGTATAGTTACGGCTTAGCGTTTGGAGCTCTGTGCGGTTTACTGGCTGGAATATACTTAGATCAAATGACATGGGGGATAATCATAGGTGCGAGTGTCGGCTTAATAATCGGTTTGATTTTTAATAAGAGAAAAGAAGAACAAAAGCAGTGAAATATCACGATGGATTTAGTATTCGGTATTACGTGTATTTAATTGCATGATTTATTAAGCTTAATTTAAAAATTGTTATGTTGGAATAGTAGGAGTTTCCCTGCGTTAGTCCAAATCTACTTGTGCGTGTCAAAGAAAAAGCCGTATAACGATTCTCTCGAATCGCAATACGGCTTTTTTATCTTTATTTTTACTTTTCAACAATATTATTGATGTCATGACGATTTTCCATGACTAAATTACCTAACATTTTATACAATGGTAAAATATCGGCTTTCTTAGGAAACTCAAATTTAATGGTATCTAAGGTTTCATTGCGACTGGTTCTCAATGTATTCTTCATATAGGTAACAGTTATTTCGCTATCATCTATCCCTGATCCAGCAGTTTCCATTTCAACGTCTACAATATGTGAAAGATAGATAGACTTAAAGGAAGTCTTTTTACCCGTGGCACCTTGCTTATCAATAAAGAGGACGCGAAGATTCGTAAAGACGATGGCATCTCGAATGAGCTGATAACCCAATTGGATTTCTTCCTTATCAAATAAGTAATCGCCATATTCTTTTTTTAACTCTTCTCCAGATAGTTCCGACATATTTCCTAAAGCGCCTTGCATAATATTATTCAAATTAAATTTCGCCATTCTTTAATCTCCTTCTTTAACTCTGTGTTTTAACTCTTAAATAGCTTTTTTATCAATGATATGAAGAATCGTATCAGTAATTTCTTCATCTTTCAATTTTACACTCGATAATAAGCCCACCAGCCCCTCAAGCTAACGTGGACTAATTTTTTTACTACCAAATACATCTACGGTAGCGAGAATCAGCCTCTTGTATTTTATGCTATAATTATTTAGGGATTGTATACTTAAAAAATAAATGAATAAATAAAATAAGAAAGACAAATGAATGATTTCATGGCATTATATGAGCATTCGAATGAAAGGGGTTACTTATATGCATTTAGACATTTCTGATATTTTAAAATTTCCTTCTTTAAAAGGTAGCAAGGTAATTACTGGAGAAAAAGGACTTAATCATTCAGTAACAAATGCTACTGTAATGGAAGCTTTAGATATAGAAGAATGGGGAGAAGACGGTCAGATTTTATTAACAAGTTATTACGCTTTTGAATCTGCAGAAAGCACAAAGATACATTCTTTTTTTGAAAAAGCAAAAGAAATAGGTGTAGCTGGTTTTATCTTTAAAACCGATCGTTTAGTAAAGGAAATTCCAGCTGATTTTATTTTAAAATGCGATGAATACAGCTTTCCACTCATCCAAATACCTAAAGGTATTACTTATCCAGAAATCATTACAGATATTTTAAGTTCTATTATTAGCAGAAATGCTTTCTTATTAAAATCATACTATGAAAACCATCAAAAATTTCTTGATTTGATGATGCACCAGGCAGATACTAAACAGATTTTAAAAACTTTACAATCTTTAATCAATCTACCAATTACATTAATTGAAAAAGTAGAAGGATCTAAAATTAGCACAGATGATAGATACAATTCTTTTAAAATAATTCGAGAGATTTCGTCTAGTTACGAAAAAACTCTACATTATAAAACACTTCTCGTGAATTACGAGGATTCCACAAAAGAGAATATTGTTTTATCCTTTCAGGTTCCAAATCTAGGCTTTGAAGAATATAAATTAATCATACACAACGCTAGCAACTCAATATCTGATTTACACTTTATGGCAATAGAAAATGCAGTCATTGCGTTGCAAACTGAATTTGTACAGCGTTATGCTCTCCGTCAAAATAATCACTCTCGTTTGAACGAGATGGCTTCAGAATTAATCTTCGGACATTTAAACAATAAGGAAGATATTGAAGATACCATTTATAACTTAAAACTTGATTTATCTTCGCACTACCGAATCGTTATTATTAGCTTCAGCAAAATAATTAAAGAACATAATTCATCTGATGTAAACCGGTTTAGTGATAAAGTAGCTAATCAATCAAAAGTCTATTTTAATGACTCAATCTATGTAAAACAACCTAGAAAAATCATTCTGATTGTGCCTATTAATCAAAATGATTTGAAGACGATAAAAAGCAAGTTATCAAACATCCTATCCAACGTGACCAATGACTGTGACTATAAACAAATGATTTCTAATGTCACAATTAGTGAGGAGAATTCAGTTTTCCATTTATCAAAAGGATACAAACAAGCCATGGATATTCGCCCCTTGGGAGATTTGTGGCAAAATGGTTCCTCCATAGTTGCTTATGATGAGATTGGAATATTTAAATTATTTATCGAAACAGAAAGCATTACTTCTTTAAAACAATTTGTCCCTGATAAAATATGGAAATTACAGAATAAGAATCCTGAGCTTTTGAGAACTTTACACACTTTTATTAATGTGAACCAAAATTACTCAGAAACTGCAAAAATTCTATATGTCCATCCTAAAACTGTAAGATACCGGGTAGATCAATTAACCGAACAATATGATATACAATTCAATAATCCTGATCAAATACTCCACTACAATATAGCGATACGCATCGTCAAATTTATAGAACGTAAGAAAATTGGTTAATTATGAAGAAAATGTTTATAAAGTGAATAGAGCAGTGCAAATTGTAATTTAAATTTGCACTGCTCTTATCATTTTATAGGTTTTGTAAATTTTCTACAAAAGAAAGTAAACTATTAATTCCTAAACCTAGAGTGATTAGTGTTGCAAATCCCCCAAAGATATTTTGTGTTACTGAATTTTTATACTCACCAAGCAATTCTTTATTATTGGCAGCAATCATGATTAAAACGGCAACAATCGGTAGGAATAAGCCGCTCAAAGCAGAGGCAAAAATGATAATCTGAGTCGGGCTTGTCCCAAAGGCAGCAAAGATAGTCCCAAAAATAACAGCTGCTCCCCCGGCCATTCGTGCTTTAATATCATTTTCTTCCCAACGGAAAATACGTGTCAGAACGACTTTTAAAATTAAAGGTGTCGCTATTGCAGATGACAAACCCGCTGCAGCAATACCCACGCTACCAATAATCCGAGCATAACTACCTAATACTGGCTCTAACATTTGTGAAAAGACTAATGGGGAATCAACAACAGTACCTGTCCCATACAATACAGTTCCACTGGTAATAATGATTGCAGCTGTTATCAAGATTCCGATTCCAACGTTGAAGCCTGTATCAAATTTTGAGGCTTCTAAATCTTCCGGCGTATGCCATTTCTCAGCAGCAGTCACTGCTTGCATCAGTAAATTAATTCCAATTAATGTTGTACCTATTAAAGCAATTATATTTACTCCTGCCCCTTCTGGGATGCTTGTTGGAATAAAACCAGTTAATACTTCCCCATAGTTTGGATTAACGAGTAACATGGTGACTACGAAAATAATACCCATTAAACCTACAAATAATGACATAATTTTTTCCAATGTCTTAGCTGTCCCCACAACAACCGCGTAAAAAGTAGCGCCACCAAGAAGCAAAGCGCCTGCCCATTGCGGAATATTCAAGGCATCCGCTAAACCGAGCGACCCTCCAATTAAGTTTCCAGCTTCAAATCCAAAAGCCGTAGCGAATAATGTAATAACGATTAGTCCAACAATCACTACTTTTGCGATTTTACTATTTGGAAAACTCGCCGTAGCCGCTTCTGCAATATCATGATTCGAAATAATTCCAATACGCGAAGACATTTCCATTAAAATCAGTAAGGCAAGTCCTGAGAATAAAATCGCCCATAACAATTCATAGCGATAATTTACTCCAGCAACGGTTGTCGTAGTAATTGTACCCGGTCCAATGAAAGCACTGGTTACAATAGCCGCTGGTCCCATATCTGCAAACCGGTCTTTCAATGTTTTTTTCTTTTTTGGTGTTTTATTTACTTTTGATGGTTGACCCACAATAATCTCCCCTTTATTTTTATTTGATGGTTATCATTGAATTAAATTCATCTATAATTTTTATCCTCCTTATCTTTTATTTTCTTTATAATCTTTTACACAATTTGCTGAAAATTCTACAAGCTGTCGATCCGTACCTTTAGCCCCGATTAATGAAATACCTAAAGGCATTTCTTGCATCTCCACTAAGGGTAAAGTCACTTGGGGCGTTCCACTTAAAGGCGAAATACAAAGCAAGGCCGACGATTGGGCGCGATGCTGATTAATCGCTTCTAAACCAGCGTGCTTCAACGGAGCAATTGATGCCGCTGTCGGCAGACATAGTAAAGTTTCCGGTTGAATTATTTCTTCAATCCTTTGTTCAATTCTTTCTTTTTCTTTTAATGCGTTTTCGTATTCTTCCATAGTAATTTGAGACGCAGTATGTAACCTTTCTCTCTGGCCTGGCGGTAAAGTTGGCCGATATTTTCTAATCCAGCCTCCGTAACTTTCCCACACTTCATAACCCTGAACGGTTTGGAAGGTCTGTACCCATTCGACTAACGTTTCTTCTCCAAATTCAATTTCCTCTACTTCGTCAATTTTATCTCCTATAAAACCAATCGCTGGTTGTAAGGCTTCTTTTATTTCAGAATCGACTACATCTAAACAGTCCTTTGCAATCAGTAGTTTTGAATAAGAGACATTTTCTTTATCCTCGCCAAGTAAAACATCCGATACCTCTTTAAAAACTTCTAAGTCTTTGGCCACATAACCTAAGACATCCATGCTTTCGCAATACGGCGCTTCCCCGTCATTTGCTATCCGATTATAAGAAGGCCGTATTCCCAGTAAACCATTGTAACTCGCTGGCACTCGGACCGAGCCTAAACAGTCACTCCCAAAGGCAAAATCAACTAAGTCGCCGGCAACCGCTACACCAGTCCCACCAGAAGATCCGCCGGCCAGTCTATTTGGATCATGAGGATTAATCGGTGAACCGTAATGCCAGTTCTCTCCACTAATGCTGTAGCAGAGCTCATCGCATACAGTTTTGCCAACTAGATCTGCTCCGGCTTCTAATGTGTTTAAAATAGCGCTCGAAGTAAACTCGTCCGGTCCATGTGTTTCCAACCATTTCGGATGCCCATTACTGTAAGTACTTCCTTTAATTTTAAAGACATCTTTTACAGCGAATACATACTTTGACAACGGTCCTGTTTCTTTCCCTTTTAAAGCAATATGATTAAATCGCATAAAAGCTTGTAAATAATCATATGGAGCTTCTTGATTAACAGTTAGTTTAAACGCTTCAGTTTTTACCATCAGTTTAACAACACCTCTTTATATATAGAATTGACAAAAAGATTATTTTGAATATTTCTAATATAGTCTACCCAAAAATGATAGCGCATTCAATACGGTCATTGGACAAAAAAAGGGGCTTAAGTTAGACTAAATGGCTAAAAGCCTATTATTTTTTAATATTAATCATAAAACATCATAAGACTTTACTTGCTATATAAAGAAAAAAGGAGAAAATAAGACTAGTAAAACAAGGAGGAATTATGCCTGAGAAATTTACGTTAGTGTATTTGGCCCTTCCGGGAGAGGACTATGAATTAGAATTAACGCATAACTACGACCATGAGCCCTACGATTTAGGAAATGGCTATGACCGTATTGCGTTTGGTGTGAAAACTTAAGCGAAAACCCCCAAAATTTGGGGGTGTTTTAATGAATCTTTACTTAATTTCAACTGTTTTTACTATCTAATCTTTACATAGATAACCTATACTTTTAATAAGATCACATACCCGAAACGAAAGCCCCTTTTTCTACGTGTTTAAATCACTTATTCAGTTAAGTGATAAACAAAAAATCATAAAGGAGTGTTGCTGATGGTGAAAATCATTCAAAACGTATTTGGTGAGCGGTTAATAACACGGGAGGTTAAGAAATTGACCCTTCGAATAATCCCACCAAGTATACAAGCACACTCGATACGAGTAGAAAGGGCACGGTGATCCAATCTATCTCGGAGTTATCCGTCAAATAACAGCGTACATCAAACGATTAAACTTTAATTAAATAGAAAAAACAGAAAAGCCCCTTTTCCGTAGGGGCTTTTCTCTGTAGAAAGGAGATGATTAAAAATATGAAAAGTAAATTAGTTATAATGTATAACTCTTACTTCACTTAATATGTTAACGTATTCTGAAAGCGTTGTCAAATACTTTTTAAAGAATCTTTAACTTTTACAAATTTAATTCAACTCGATCTTTTAAATGAAATGCACCGTGGCATTCTGCACACACATATCGTTTCACATTAAACCGACGTTTTCGGTAAATCAAGGTCTGGCATCCTTTGCATTGATATTCCCAACGACGCGCCTTGCCTTGTTTTATTTCTAGTGACGGAGTATATCGTAAGGCACTTACCTTTTTTAGAAGTTTCTTAAAATCCTGATCACCATGACGGTACCCTTTTCCTTCTAAATGCAAATGATAATGGCACAATTCATGTTTAATAATCCCTTCAAAAGTTTCAGTTCCGTAAGCTTCTAAAACTTTTAGATTAAAATCAAGATGATGCGTGTCCAAATGATAACGCCCACCTGTCGTACGCAGACGGTTATTAAAAATAGCCTGATGGGAAAAAGGCTTATTGAAATATTCAAGGGAGATTTTTTCTACTAGTCGCTGTAATTCAATTTGTTCCATCGTTCTTCTCCTATATAAAGTTTCATTATCATTCATATTCTAGCATAATTTAGAAATATAAATTTGAAGATTAAAAACATTCAGAGTCATTCTCTTCTAGGAGATTTACTCTGAATGTTTCTTGTTAATTATTTTTAAGCTGTATGGTGCTGTAGTTTAAAGTGTTTCATTGAAAACTTCGTAATCTAATTCTTCTTCATCTGCAGCTATAACCATTGCAACTAATGCATCAATAAGTGTATTTAATGGTGTACGAATCATCCCAGAGAACCAGTCGATTCCGGCTAACAGCCCAATAGAAGCAGCTGGTAACCCTAGATATGGAACAACAATTGTTAACGCCACAATTCCGCCACCTGGCACTGTTACTGTACCCATGGTTGCTAGTGAAGACAGTGCTACGGCATAGACTAAGTAACTGAGTGGCATATCAATCCCATAGATTTGAGCGAGGAAAACAACTGCAATTCCTAAATACATAGATAAACCGTTACTATTTAAAGCAGTTCCCAGCGGATTGACTAAGCCATTAATTCGCTTAGACATACCAAATAGTTTTTCTGAATCTTCCATCTTAGTTGGTAGAGCAACTGAGGAAGAAGTTGTTGTGACAGCAATAATAAACATATTTTTTGTCTTTTTCATTGCATGCAAAGGATTGACCTTAGCTTTCGCACTGGTAAGAATAAATGAAAGAATCATATGAACTGTCGCTGCTGCTAGGAAGACTAATAAGAACTTACCCAGTGATAAAATAACATCCAAACCACTAGTTCCTACAACTTGAGCAATAATGGCAAAAATCCCAATTGGGGCAAAATTCATCACAATCGCAATAACTCTTTGAACCGCTGTATTGGCGTCAGTAACAAATTTCAACATCATATTCTCAGGATCTTCTTTCATAATCATAGAAAGCCCTAAACCAAATAGAATGGCAAAGACAATGACTTGAATCATATTTCCTTCTGCC
>JBHWQC010000148.1:0-4622 GCA_043425375.1 Atopostipes sp. | reverse complement strand
GTTTGGATGTTTATAAAAAATTACGAAAAATTACGGGAATATATTATAGATAATAATACGATTTCTAGTTTAGTACATTTAGAATATTCAGCATTTGAAGAAGCAACTGTACCACTATGTACATTTGTACTCAAAAATAAAACAGAAAATATTAAGGGAAACTATATTCGTCTTACTGAGTTTAGGGGCGGAATGCAAATTCAAGAGGACAAATTTTTAGAATCATTAGGTAATCCTAAGGTAGATTATTTTTATGAAGCAAATCAGAAGAATTTTGAGAAAATTCCAGGCAGTCCAATTGTATATTGGGTTGGTAAAAGTGTTTATGACCTTTTTTCTAGAATAAAATTAAAAGATATTTCGAATATTTCAGAGGGAATAAAAACAGGAAATAATGAAAAATACTTAAGGTTCTGGCATGAGATTTCAGAAGACAAATTTTCTAAAGGTCATGATTTTAGCGATTATAAATGGATTCCGCATCAGAAAGGTGGGAAATTTAGGAAGTGGTATGGAAATAATGATTATGTCATAAACTGGTCTAATAATGGCGAAGAATTAAAAAAAGAAAAAAACTCAGGAATACAAGGTAAGAATATTTTGTTCAAAGACTTTTTGAGTTGGACAAAAATTACTTCAATAAGCTTATCTTTAAGGTATACTCCAGGAAATTTCTCTTTTGATTCCGGGAGTCCTTCAATTCGGAGTGAAAAAATTAATATATTTTACCTTAGTGCATTATTAAATTCCAAAGTTGTAGACTTTTTGTCAAATCTAATAAATCCTACAATGAATTACCAAGTAGGAAATATTGGTGTAATTCCCTATATAGAAAATAATGATACATTTGATACAATTAAATTACTTGCTGTTGATAATATAAAGTTATCAAAAAAAGACTGGGATTCTTTCGAAACGTCCTGGGATTTTGATGAACATCCTTTCTTAACATATAAAGAGGAAGCTTCAGCCATTGAGGATAGTTATAATAAATGGGAAGAAATTTCTGAGACCCGATTTTACGAACTAAAAGAAAATGAGGAAGAACTGAATCGAATTTTCATTGACATCTATGGACTACAAGATGAGTTAACTCCAGATGTTGACGAAAAAGACGTGACTGTTCGAAAAGCAAACAAGGAGCGAGACGTGAAAAGCTTCCTATCCTATCTAGTGGGAGTCTTGTTTGGCCGTTATACTTTAGATGAATTAGGGCTAGCATATGCTGGTGGAGAATGGAATGCTTCGAAATACAAAACTTTTCAGCCAGTTGAAGATAATATTATCCCAATGACAGAAGATGGTTATTTTGAACAGGATATCGTAAGTAAAGTAGAATCTTTACTTACAATTCTTTATGGGGAAGAATCATTAGAAGAGAACTTACATTTTATTGCGGAAGCATTGAACAAAAGAAAAAATGAAACAGATCGTGATCGCATTCGTCGATATTATACGAAAGAATTCTTTAAAGATCATTCTCGAATCTATCAAAAGCGACCGATTTATTGGGAGTTTTCAAGTGGAAGACGGGGAGCCTTCAAAGGATTAATGTACCTCCATCGTTATGACCGAGATACGGTTGCACGTTTGCGCACCGATTATGTAATAACAGAAAGTAGAACCCTGGATAATTTGATTATGCTGGAAGAACATATTGTTGAAGATGAAAACAGTTCAAACCCTCAAAAAGCTAGAGCTGAAAAAGCGATTGAAAACTACCAAAAAGATAAAAAAGAAGTGGCTGAGTATGCTGAGTTACTAGATCATGTGGCGCGTGGACGGATTGAACTTGACTTAGATGACGGGGTAAAAGTTAACTATGAGAAGTTCCAAAAAATTGAAATCGTGGATAATCAAACAGGAAAAGTGAAGAAGCAAGATGTACTGTCTAAAATTTAGTTGAGGGAGAAGAAGATATGAGTGCAGAAATTATAGAACGGATTACAGACTATTTTCATTCTCCTTTAAAAGAGGGTGAAGACAGAAAAATATTATACTTATTCGATGAAGAAAAAACGCATTGGGATACGATAGTGGAGTTAAGTCAAGAAACTAAGTTATTTACTGTCTTAGACGTTCATCCTGCGAGCTATTTTAAAGTGCAGCATCAGATAGAACGAGAACTACCTCTTGAGAACCTGTTTTTGTATTACACGGATTCAAAACCTATGAATGAGGAAAATCCTTTGCTAGACGTTTTATTATATAGTGAAGAATTAAAGGTCGATCGAGAAGCTCAGCTATATCGAACCTTAGGAATTACTCATAATGAGGATGAATTTCGAGAAGTTATTCATGCATACCCAATTTTTTTTCGAGCGAAAGATCGTTTGAATCGAGCACAAAGATTATTCCAACAAAGTATTCATCAAAACAAAGAAGCTTTGGATTACAGTATACTGGCTAGTTTAGTCAAGGCACCTACCGCTGACTGGATGGCAGTATTGATTGAATTATTTGAAGCAGCAGCACAAGAAAATTCTAAAAAATGGGAAGAACTCGTAAAATTTGGCAATGAAGACCGCTTTTGGTTGATAATAGATGAACTATTATCTTATAACGAAATCAGTAGCGTTTCAGGCCAATTATCGATTAAGGAATTAATGCAGCAAGTGTTTGTGACCCATTTAAATTCAGAGCTTGAAGGAGAACTCCCACAACCGCTGAAAAAATATGTCTTGTTGCAAGCAAACCCAATTGTTGTGTTTGTTAATCAATGGATGAATACTCGAAATAAGAAGAAAGCTTATAAACTTGTTGCAAATGAAGTACAAGATTCCTTTAATTTTGATAAATTATTTGAAGGAACTTCAAGCTCCTTACTCGCAAAAATAGAAACATTTGAGTGGTTTGATCACGCTCTTATCAATCAAATTATTCAAACGGTGTTAGATGATGCATTTAATATCGAGCGGCACTCTCATTTAATTTCAATTCGGAGAAATACGTTTTGGTATAGTGAATTTCGAGAGGTGTACCACTATCTGCAGTGGAGTGTTCGCATCATTCACTATATTGAAAAAGCGAAAAGCTCATTGGCTCATTTTACTGCCGCGGAGGAAATGTGGGAGAATTACCATGAGCAAGTGTATCGGATTGATCAAGCGTATCGAAAATATGTGCGCTATGGCGATGTGTTGACAGATCGTTGGAAGGAAACGACATCAGACTTGCATATACGAGTTGAGAGACTCTATACAAATTCCTTTTTAACGGAGTTTACTGAGAAATGGGATAGGCTCTATACGAGTGATGTATCGATTAATCAAAGTAAAATGCAACGTTCGTTTTTTGAAAGAGAAGTTAAACCGTTTATTGATTCGGATCGAAGAGTCTTTGTGATTATTTCGGACGGGCTGCGGTATGAAGCTGGAAGAGAATTATTTTTAGATTTAACGCAAGAGACAAGATTTAACGGTGAAATGGACTGGATGCAAACAGACCTACCTTCGACTACTGCTGTAGGAATGGCGAACTTGTTACCTCATGAGAAGGTACAGTTGCGCCCTAATGGGGATGTTTTAATCGATGGTAAAAATTCAAGTGGCGTAAAAAGTCGAGACAAGATATTAAAAGAGTATACAGATGAAAATTCACTGGCCGTACAAGCGACTGAAATCAATCGAATGAGTCGGACTGAGTTGCGAGATTTTGTGATGGGTACAAAGGTAGTCTATATTTATCACAATCGAATTGATGCAATTGGTGACCAACGCACGACGGAAGATGAAGTGTTCAAAGCTACAGAGGAAGCAATCATTGAACTCAAGCAATTAATGAGTCGATTGGCTACAGAACTTACTGCTAAGCAGTTCCTAGTTACTGCAGATCACGGGTATTTATATACAAGAAGTACAATTGAAAAAAGTAAAAAAGTAAATCTTGAAGTAACCGACGAAACGGGCCTGAAAAATAAACGATTTTTATTATCCGAAAAATTGATCGATGAAAATAACGGATTGAGTTTTTACTTAAAGGAACAAGATGAGGAGACGGTTTATGTCACCGTTCCGAGAGGGATGAATCGTTTTGCATTACAAGGTGGAGGTTATCAATATGTCCATGGTGGTCATTTACCACAAGAAATGATGGTGCCTTTACTACGTATTCAAAGTGATCGTGGTCCGAATGAATTGCTGGAAGTAGGAGTTTCTTTAATTAGTCAAACACGAAACATTACGAACTCAGTGATTTGGCTAGATTTCTTACAGTTGGAACCTGTCATGGAACGTCGCAAAGAAAAACAATTGAAGTTGTACTTCGAAGACGAGAATGGACAAGTCATTTCAAATGAAGTTCTTTTAATTGCAGACAGTGAAAACAGCGCAAGTGATGAAAGAGTATTTACTGAAAAGTTTGTACTGTTGGATCAAAACTATTCTTCAAATACTGAGTGTTACTTTGTGATGCAGAATAACCATGATCAAACAGATATCAAAAAAGAAAAATTTAAAATTGATTTAATCTAATATCTAGAATTTTCTTCTAGGTAATAAATGTAACTCCTAGAGGTTTTTTCCTGTAGGAGTTTTATTATAACGATGTTACAAATAGATTTATTAGATCAGATCTTAATTATTATATACAAGGAGGTTTATACATTGAATAAAGATTGGAAA
>JBHWQC010000147.1:0-16829 GCA_043425375.1 Atopostipes sp. | reverse complement strand
TAACACATTAAAATAACCGCCAATCCAATCAACTGTCATTTCATCGTAAATTTGCATATCAGCAATCGCCATCTGCATCTCACCTTGCCCGTCCAACACCGCATTGTAAGCCCCCGTCGCAAAACCACTTTTTTGTAAAATGTTTTGCATATTAATATACGGTTCGGTTTCTTTTTTAATGAAATGATAATCTTGGTCTTGTCCTGCCAACGACAAGAGGCTAACATCTAGTTGCAAACGCCCGAGATTCTCTGCGATATTTCGCGCCACACCGCCTACACTCACACTCGAAGTCGCCGGATTACTTGTGCGAAGGGCCATTTCGTCTAATAAATAATACTTGCGGTCCACGTTCATGGCCCCAATACAGTAGATGCCCGTCGACTGATTGACCACATAGGCGCGGCCCAGTAAATATTTCTTTTGCGTGAGTGCAGAAATCAATGTAGCAACAGAAGAACGCGAGATACCAAGCGCCTCAGCCATCTTTTGCTGGGAGATAAACGGGTCTTCTTCAATCATTGCCAGCACTTTTCTCTCATTTTCATTCAGCAAATAGTACACACCTCACTTCTTTTTATAGACAATTGTTTGTTTTAAGACATTTGTTTTATAGCCCTTTAAATATACCACCGTTTCCTTTGATTGACAAGGTTTTTAGACAATTTTTTACTAAACTTGATTTAGATCAAGTTTTTTTAAAAACGCGAATTTTATAATTGAACTAGAAAAGTAAACATTGAAAAACCATATGTGTTCCCCTTATAGTTAATTCACCACAAATCACTAGAAAGAGGACGAACACATATGGCTCAGAAACAGTTTACCAAAGATGATATAGTTTGGATAGAGAAATATTTTATTGCAGGTATCAAAACACCACGTATTGTTGAAATCATGGGGAAAAAGCAACCCGTTTACGATATCATTAATTTTTTTAAAGACGGTGGAAACGCTCGGGAATTTTGGAATCAACGGAAAGAAAATCAATCGCGTTGCGGGCGAAAACGTAAGAAACTTCCTATAGAAGAGGAAGCGCATATTGAAAATCTTCTCCGAAAGAGTTGGTCCTTAGAGGTTATCGCGAACCGCCATAAAGAAGACGGTAGTCTTCCATTCTCCGTAGGAGCGACAACGCTTTATCGACGAGCCACTGAAGGTCTTTTTGATTTAGAACTCTTACCAATGAAAGGTAAACGAAAACCAAATGGGCATACCGAGAAACGTGGGAAACAAAGCTTCACACGAAATATTGCTGACCGAGTGAAAAAACACCCATATGTAAATGAAGAATTTGGCCATATTGAAAGCGATACGATTGTAGGTGCCCATCATAAAAGTGCGGTCATCACAATGGCTGAACGTCTCACAAAGATGATTATCACTTTAAAACCAACTGACCGTAGTGCAGAAAGCGTTGGTCAACGAATCAACGAATGGTTAGGTGGGTTACCTGTTAATCTATTCAAATCGATTACTTTTGACTGCGGAAAAGAGTTTTCTAATTGGAAAGAGGTTTCAAATAAAAACGATATTGATATTTATTTTTGTGATCCAGGAACCCCTTCTCAACGACCGTTAAACGAAAATTCAAACGGGCTACTTCGCCGAGATGGGCTTTACAAAAAAATGGATTTCAATCAGGTGAGTGAAGCATTTATTCAGTCAATCTCAGCTAAACGAAACCATATTCCAAGAAAATCACTGGGTTATCAAACACCCGTTGAAGCATTTTTCAAAGAGATGGCAAAACAAGTCAATCCAATGATGGAGTTCGCCTCTCTCTAGAAATATCCACTCATTCATTTCTGTCGCTCGGCTATGTAATCTAACACAATGATTCCCAGCTCCAAGAGGAGCCCACTCTTTCCGCTGATGACTCATTGTGTTGTGACGATTACGCCGACCGACAGAAATGAACCGACAAAGAACGATACTTACTTAAAGGGAACAAAGGTTATTCTAGTTTAATTTGACAAATGGAAAAAACTTTTGGTATAGTAGTCTAGGAAATAAAACATGCAATATTTTCCGTCTTTTTTTTGAAAAAAGTACTTAAAAAGAATAAGGAATGATGATATGAAGAAGATAATCGGTTTAGTGGGCACAAATTCAACCCAATCGACCAACCGTCAACTCTTAGCATTTATGAAAAAACAGTTCAAGCAAGAAGCTGAAATTGAGTTAATGGAGATTAAAGATTTACCTTTATTTAATAAACCAGCTGACTATACAGTCTCTCCTATGATTCAAAAAATGGCTGATAAGATTGAAGCAGCAGACGGAGTAATCGTGGCCTCTCCTGAATATGACCACTCGCCCACTGCTGCCCTGATTAATGCCTTAGCTTGGCTTTCTTATAAGGTCTATCCTTTTGTAGATAAGCCGGTGATGATTGTCGGCGCCTCTTACGGAACACTGGGCTCTTCGCGTGCTCAACTGCAACTGCAACAAATCTTTGAAGCGCCTGAGCTTAAAGCGCGCACGATGCCAAGTTCCGAATTTCTGCTGGGCCATTCACTTCAAGCATTTAACGAAGAGGGCAATTTGGTCAGTGAACAGAAAGTGACGGAACTGACGGCCATTTTTGAAGACTTCTTGCAATTTATCGATCTAGTTAAGCAATTGCCAAATGCCAAAAAACTGCACAAAGAAACGGCTGAAAAATATATCTGGGATACCATTTAACGAAAGGATAGAGTGTCTATGAAATTAGTTGGAATTGTTGGATCAAATAATGAAAAATCCTATAATCGACTCTTGTTGCGAAACATTCAAGATAAATCCGCTCATTTGTTTGATTTGGAATTAGTGGAAATCGATCAAGTGCCGCTATTCAATCAAAGTGAGGATCAAACCGAGAGCGAGCCGATTCGATTGTTGGCCAAAAAAGTGCAAGAAGCGGATGGGGTTATCATCGCCACGCCTGAACATAATCGCACGGTGCCGCCTGCGTTAAAAAGTGTGATTGAATGGTTGTCTTTTAAAGTTCACCCGTTTCAAGATAAGCCAGTGTTGATTGTTGGCGCTTCTTATTTTGACCAAGGGACTTCGCGCGCACAGTTGCATTTGAAACAAATTATGGAATCACCAGGCGTTGGGGCGTATGTGTTCCCTGGCAATGAATTTTTGCTGGGCGATGCCAGAGAAGCCTTTGATGAAAATGGGGCTTTAAAAAACCCCACCACAGTCGCCTTTTTAAATGACGTGCTTAAAAAATTTGCCCGCTATGTTCATCTTTTAAACCGTGTGGATGAGAGCGCACCTACCGCTGCTCCAAACGAAGATTTAACGGCTTCAGGAACTATTGAGACCACCATTGCTGTAGATAAGCATGCGGATGATTGGGTTGAACAAGCGGCCCAAAAAGTAGAAGCCGTCTCAGGCGATACCTACGTTGAATTAAACCGCGGAATTATGACCGTCGATCAACTGAACCATTTCTTGAATTCGATGCCGATGGAGTTGACTTTTGCGGACAGCAACAATCAATTTTTATACTATAATTACCACATTGAAGAAGAAGAGATGCTAGCTAAAAGACGCCCCAGCCAAGTAGGAAATCCTTTAGCCAAATGTCATCCAGAAGCAGTGCATCAAAACGTGGCGATGCTCATTTCAAAACTGCGTACAGGTGAATTGAATCATTTTCGCGTACGTGTCCCTACGCACGGACCGGATAAATTTGTTGTGCATAACTACCGTGCCATTCGAGACGAAGAAGGCAACTATTTGGGAATCAATGAGTACGTTCAAGACCTACAACCGCTGATTGACTGGTATTTAGAACAAACCGGTCAAGAATTAGTGGGCGGTGCAGTAGACGGTGTTTCAGGCGCTTCGGCAAATGACGAGAGTGGCAGTGTCGATGGCGTATCAGGCGCTACCTCAAACACCGCAGCAGATGAAACAGTCGATGCCGTATCCGGCGCGACCCAGCATCTTTGATGTGAATCAAGCCTAACTTTTTAAACGAAATGGACACATAGTAAGGAGAAACACCATGCTCGATCAATTGATTCATTTATTTGGCCCCGGGGTCATCCACCACCCCATTGAAGATTTAAAAGCAAAAGGCAAAATTCATACAACTATCGAAGAAATTGATATGGATGCCAAAAACTGGGTGGAACAGGCAGCTAAAAAAACAAGCGCCGTCAAAGGCAATACGTATGTCAAACTGAATCATGGCATCCTAACCGTCGATCAAATTAACGCTTTCTTAAACGCCATGCCGATGGAACTGACTTTTGCCGATGATAATAACCAGTTTTTATATTATAATTATCACTTGAAAAAAGAAGAGATGCTGGCTGATCGACATCCCAATCAAGTCGGCAATTCATTATCTGCGTGCCATCCAAAATACGCCATGGGTCACGTGGATTACGTGATTCAACAATTGCGCTTTAATGAAATCGATACGTATAAAATTCATGCGCCTAATGAGGACCCCAGCAAGTATGTGGTCCACAGTTATACACGCGTGACCGATGACGAAGGAAATTTTTTAGGGATTAATGAGTATGTCCAAGATATCGAACCGTTGATTCAGTGGTATCTGAATGAAACCGGTCAAAAATTGGTGCAAAATGAAGCGGTGGATGCCGTATCCAGTGCGTCACAGACTGATTAATTTTAAAACACTCACTTCTGATCCATGAGGAAGTGAGTATTTTCTATTTGTAGGGTTGTCTGCCCGCCAAACTAAGAGGTTAAGTTGCTGAGAAGAGCTTGCGTTCGCATAAATAAATTATACGAACATAAGAGCCTTCTCATGTTCGCGTAAACTATTTAGACAAACGCAAGAGCGAGACCACTGTTTGGAACATGGGCTCTATTATTCTTCTCGTACCGCAAAGAAATAAGGGCGTTCGTCTAAGCCGTCGTCTGGCCATGGCATATCCACTGCTCGCCACACTTCCTCTTCGGTTTCCATGCGGTAAATTCCAAAATTATTTAATGCATAAAAAGCATCCACATCACTGGGATCATTGGCAAGATGGTGCGTATAGGCATCTGTCCGCGGCAACCCTTCGGCCACTTCTACCCATGGCTCGTCGCCAATTTTTCGATAAATGGTCGAGTAGCGCGGGTCTCGATGCGCTCTGGCCGCACTTTTCGAGGCTGAAACCAGTCGATAGTCGGGGTGATTGGGGTGTAAAGCCAGGTGGTATAAGTACGGATGCTCTTCTACCCCTTCACTCATATACAACCAAGATTGGCCGCCATCATGGCTTTCAGCGTAGGCTTTTTTGGGATTGGCAGCCCCGTCTCCATTTGCGGCATATAATCTTGCCGGCGCATCTGGATGCTTAAGTAACGTATGCACATCAATTGGTCCATTCTCCGTTCGATCATTCCAGGTTTTACCATAATTATTTGTGTAGACAACGGCGCCCGCTTCAATGGAGACCCCGATGAAATCTTCATCCGCCACGCTTGGCGCAATCCACCGAACAAAATGCGTTTCAGGTCTCGGCGGAAAAGCCCAATGCCTTTTTGACGGCAACTCTTGCATGCCTTTAAACTCTGTCCAGGTATTTCCATAATCCGCAGAATAGTATAAATGGCTGGGCTCCGTTCCAGCAAAGACAATGGACTTGCCTTTTACCCGCTTCGTTGGATGAACCGCGACAGCCGTTACTTTTTGAGAGGCCAACCCCTCATCGGCTTGTGTAAAAGATTCGCCGCCATCTTCGCTTTTATATAACCCATTATCCGTAGCGACATATACCCGCCCTGTGTCCTGCGGGTCAAAGGCGATTTGGTTGGTTTTTTGACCTTCCAATACCGACGCAAAGGTATAGGAATCTTTTGTTTCAGTAATCATCCACATTTTATTTTTTAAACCGACATAATATTTTTTCATGATTGCCGCCCCCTCTTCCATCTGATTATGCCAGTAAAATGAATGCGCAACCAAGAGAATTGTTTATTTGTTTTTCCGTTTATGATAAAATGAGAGAACTTATGAACGATAAACGCAGCCAATTTCTCAATTTTATAAGGAGTGAACCTCTAAAAAATGGACGGTAGTCAGATAAATAGCATTCTTATTTTTGTCGTGTGTGTCGCTTTCTCCGCCTTTTTCTCTTCTTCTGAAACGGCCTTTACATCCGTTAGCCGGATTCGTTTGAAACATGCTACAGAAGAGGGGGACCAGCAAGCGAAGAAAGCCTTAAATTTACAAAGAAATTTTGAACCGTTACTGTCGACGATTCTCATTGGGAATAACTTAGTAAATATTGCGGCTTCTTCAATTGCGACGTTATTTTTCATTCATCTTTCTCCGACCTATGGAGCTACCATTGCGACGATTGCAACCACTGTTATTTTGTTGCTTTTTGGTGAAATTACACCCAAGTTAATGGCAAAGGTCTATTCAGAATCTGTTGTTAAAAGATTCGCAACCCCTTTAAATTTCTTGATGAAACTCTTCACCCCCTTTGTTTGGCTATTTGGTCAATGGCAAAAGTTTGTCCGACACATCATTCCGATGTCAACAAATGATATGATTAGCGAAGAGGAGCTTTTGTCTATTGTCGACGAAGCCAGGCTTGGCGGTAGCATTGAAAAAGAAGAACATCAACTTGTTAAAGCAGCGATTGAATTTGACGATATGGACATCTCAGCGATTTTAACACCGCGTGTGGATGTGATTGGGTTTGATATTCATGACACCGACCAAGAGATTCAATCTTTATATGTCAGCTCCCCTTTTACCCGGATGGTCGTTTATGAAGAGGATGTTGACAATGTAATCGGGACTTTACATGTCAAGGACTTTTTTAGGTATTTAGATGCCAAAGAAAGCGGCTTTAAAAAATACACTTCCATTCACGATCTCTTAAGTAAGCCCTTGTTTGTCCCGCCAACAATTACCTTGTCCAACTTGCTTTCTTCCATGCAAGAAGCCCATACGCATATTGCGGTAGTTGTAGATGAATTCGGCGGAATGATCGGGATTGCCACCATGGAAGATGTTTTGGAAGAACTTGTAGGTGAAATTTGGGACGAATCCGATATTGTCCGCTCCGATATTCGTCAATTAAACGAACCCAATACATATCTCATCCAAGGCACATATTCTTTAGAGAAACTTTTTGAGCTTTTCGATATTAAAGAGGAGCAAGAGTGGATGTCAAGGACGGTCAGTGGTTTTATTATTGAACAATTTGAATATATTCCCGAAAACAACGAAGTGCTTTTCTATAAAGATCTAAAAATCACCGTTGTCAATGCGGTGAAACAACGTGTCAATGAAGTGGTTGTCCAAAAAATGCCGACACAAGAGGACGAAGAAAATGAACAAGCAGAAGAAAAGTCTAGCTGATTCATTGTTTTTGTCTCAAAGTATGGAAGGAGAGAATGCGAGATGTCAAAAAAAGAAGACAAGACCGGTATGGTGTTTATTGTGTGGTCTTTATTGGCTTTCTTGTTCAGTAATTTTTTGCTTTTGGTCTATGGAACGCTCAAGACCTTGTCTAAGAGACGGAAAAAATAAAGGATAGAGGAGTTGTTACCTCCATCCCATCTGTAAATTTTCACTAGCTATACATAAAAAGCTCATTATTATGTATGGCTAGTGATTTTTTAACGTTTGAAAAGAAGAACCTGCTACATGCTCCATTATTGACTGACCTCTTCTTGGCGCCATTCTTTCTTACGCAAGTAACTGGTCAGGCACAGCAAACTGCCGCCTGCGTCATGTACCAAAACAAAATAGCCAGAAAGGTGAGTTTCGATGCGTTTAAATTCTTCACTTCTTCCAACACTCTTTAAAAAAGCCAAGTAAATGGCTTGCCCAATCAGATTAAATTTAGCTAGCGGCCCTAACTCCAATTCATAAATGTTTTTTTCAACAAGTACATCCGTCAAAAATTGAGTCTGTGTTTTTCGATAGTCTCGATCGATAAAAATGACTGGTGCTTTACTTTCGATCGCTCGAAGCAGACTGTAGTCTCCCGACACCCGCCTGACAGCGATTTTATTTTCTAGATACAACAACTCATAAAGCAAGACGCTTATTTTTTTCCGGGTTTGTCTCGACAATACATACAACAATTCATCTGGGTATTCAAGGACGTCCCACTGAGCGATTTCTGATATAGAGTAACCTAATCGTTCGGCGATTTTTTTCGTTGAAATTCTTTTGGGTCTCAAATAATCCTCTAACAGCATTCCAATCCCTCCTCGCCTTGCTCTTTCACCTTAATGATACTATACCATTAGTGAATATTTAAGCGTTGTCACTTGGGCTGGAAGTTTTACAGGAAATCAATTCTGATTTGAAATTGTACTGCGCTTTGGCCCAGAGTGTGCTATACTTGGCTCGTAAAAATGTGAAAAAGGTGAATGTATGATTCGAAAAGTGCAAGACCATGAAATTCCGTCGCTTTACCCTTTTGTTTACCGTATTCTATCTGATATGGAACTTCCAGTTTTAGATGAAATAGATAGTGAGACGTTTGAGAAAATTGTCGTTGAAGCGATGCATAGTCCACGTTATCGTTATGGCTACGATCATGCGTATGTAAATATCCGTGAGGGTGAAATTGCCGGGGTTCTCTTTGGCTATCCTGGTGAATTGGAAGCGCTGATTGATGGTCCGCTTCGCGCGGCCATGTTAAACCATGGCTATCCAATGGAATATCATTTAACTGAGCCCGAAACGCTGCCAGGTCAATGGTATATTGATACGTTAGTTACCCACCCCGAATTTCGTCGTCAAGGAGTGGCGCTTGAATTGATGGAATATGCAGAAGCAGTGGCAAAAGCAGCCGGCTATGAATCGATCGCTTTAAACTGCGACATGACCAATGAAGCGGCCTATAATCTGTACTTTAAGGCGGGCTACCTGACAAGAACGCGAATTGTATTGTCTGGGCATGTGTATTGGCATATGGTGAAAAATTTGACTGAATAAACAGAAATTGACCTGCCGCGGAAATCCGTTACAGGTCTTTTTTAGTTCGCTCACCAATTTTTGAGAAGGGCGGGGTGCCTGCCTCGTTTTTAGATTTTGAGGCAAGTACACTATCGTTACACATCCATCAACCAACCCTCATCCAATGTATTGCCGCTCCGACGGTACGCTTTTCCATGCTCATCAATGCAAGCGTGCCATTCTTTACACAGTTCGTGAGGGATGCCTTCCGTTAAATGATTAAAAGCCTTATGCATATGGGCATAGTTCGTATACGGACCATATCCTAGGCGATTGAACAGACGAATGGCATAGGCGTCCGCAATAAAAGCATTGCGCTCGAAAATATATAAAAGCATTACATCCGCCGTTTCAGGTCCAACCCCTCGGATGTTCAGCAGTTCTTTTCGTAAATCCCAAGTCTCCCAATCTTTAAATTTATCTAAGTTTGCACCGTGACTTGCGTACCAATGTATCAATTCTTTAATATTGCGGCTTTTTTGCCGATAAAAACCCGCTGGTCGCACAAGCTCTTCCAGCTCTTTAATGTCCAGTTCAAGCAGCGCGTCCACAGACAAATACGGCTCTAAATTTTTAATCGCTCTTTCCATATTTTCCGAAGTGGTTTGTTGGATTAAGATCGTTGAGACCCAGTCCTTGATGCGATTCTCGTCTTCCCACCAATACTGCACGCCGTAATGGGCAACAAGTTTATTTAACACACGAACTTTTTCGCGATCGGTTTTTTCCATTCTTTATCTTCCTTTTCTTTCATCCTATCAAAAAAGACCCATACCTCTGAGATATAGGCCTCGCATTTATTCTTTTAACGATTTTTAATAATGACTTCAGGCACGGTAATATGCGGACGATTCTTTGTGTTCGCTAAAATAATCTCCGCTATATCCTCTGGGTCCATCATTCCTTGAGTGTCCCCGTCGTCCAATGTGCCCTCCCAAAATGGCGTCTTCATGCCGCCCATATAAATCCCGTGGGCTTGAACATTGGTGCCCTCCAGCTCTTTGATGATACTTTCCGTAAAGCCGCGCGCGCCAAACTTACTCGCACAATACGCCGATTCCGTCACTTTCCCTTCAACACCCGCCGTCGAAATCACATTAATGATAGCACCTGCATTCCGGACTTTCATTTCACCAATCACTTGCTGAGTGCAAAAAATCGTCCCCTTCAGATTAATATCAATCATCTGGTCAACCTGCTCAGCCGTCAACTCTTCCGTCAACGCAAAATGCCCGACCCCCGCATTGTTCACCAAAATATCAATCGGCTGCACCTCTTCAGCAATCTGCTTAAAGACCCTTTCCACTTCGTGAAATGAAGACACGTCAAGCGGATAGATGGAATAAGCAGAATTCTTAAAGGTCTCAGTGACTTTTTCAAGTTTTGCTTTTGTTCGACCGATTAAGCTGACATGATAGCCTTGTTCATTGTACTTATAAGCAAGCGCCGCACCTAAACCACTGCCGGCGCCGGTAATGACTACATGTTTTTTCATAGGGCTCACTATTGGATCACTCCTTTTCTAATTCCAATCACTCTTCTAATCGGCTCTTAATTTCTTTGTATACTTCTTCGATATCTGAAAGTTGAACAAATACTTGAAATTGATTGTTTGCGAATAAAGAACCTTTAATCAATTCAGTTTCTTCTAATTGCCCAATTTTCTTCGCATTTTTAGGGACGACTCGAATTCGAGTTGCACAATGAGAAACCGATTCGATATTGTCTATTCCTACGGTTTCAATAATATTTCTCGCAGTGCTTTGAGCGCTCATCACGTTTTCCTCCATTTAATTATATAAAGAAGAAAGGCATTCCTTCTTATTTCATAAGTCATACCTTTCAACTTTCTCAATTTTATTAACGATTTTCTAAAGTTTCAGCATCTAGAACCGTTACATCTGATGGGATTTCTGAATCTACTTCTTCTTCTTCAAATAAAGATAAAGCTGTTTCTACACCGATTCCACCCATTTGATCTGGCTGCTGTTCAACTGTTAACAACATAGTTCCTTCATCTACCGCATTAATTGCGTCATCATTTGCATCAAATCCAGTAATTAAAACATCTTCACCTGGTGTACTGTTTGCGCCATTTACAGCCTCGATTGCTCCTAAAGCCATCTCATCGTTTGCGGCAACAATTGCACGAACGTTTGGATGAGCCTGCAGTAAGTTTTCTGTTACTGTCAATGCTTCTGTCCGATCATAGTTCGCTGTTTGAGAAGCTACAATATTTACATTTCCTTCTAAAGCATTTAAAAACCCTTCATTACGGTCAATTGCACTAGATGCTCCCGGAACACCTTCTAAAATAACCACTTCATCCTCAGCATTTAAATAATTAAGCAATTCTTCACCTGCTGCTTCTGCAGCGGCAACGTTATCTGTACCAATAAATACATCCACATCCGCGCCTTCTACTTCACGGTCAATCGCAATAATTCGAATCCCGTTATCTATAGCACTTTGGACAGCAGGGCCAACAGAAGCCGAATCTTCCGGGTTTACAATTAATACATCAATCCCTGTATTAATTAAATCTTCAATATCGGTACTTTGTTTTGCGGGGTCATTTCCAGCATCTACCACATTGATGTCTACACCTAATTCAGCTGCTTTTTCTTCTGCTCCCTCAGCCATCGAAACAAAGAATGGGTTATTTAATGTTGAAATGGAGAAACCAATACTTAATTCTGTATCTGCTGTTCCAGCATCTTCTGTCCCTGTATCTTCGACTTCCCCTTCTTGATCCACTGTACATCCAATTAGGATGAGGCCTACTAAAAATATAGACAACACGCCTAAAATTTTCTTTAATTGTTTTTTCATTGTATATTTCTCCTCCGATTTATATTCTAAAACTAGTCTTTCTGAAATCTATCAACTAATACAGCAAGTAATATAACGATACCTTTGACTACATCTTGATAGTATGAAGAAATTCCCATAATATTCATTCCATTACTCAACACGGCAATAATTAAAACACCAATTAACGTTCCGCTAATTTTCCCCCTTCCTCCGGCCATACTCGTTCCACCAATAGCTGCTGCTGCAATTGCATCAAGCTCATATCCTGTACCTAATGTCGGTTGAGCGGAATTGAGTCTTGAGACTAAAATGAGTGCGGCAACTGTAGAAGTCAAACCAGAAATAGAATATACAAATAATTTAATTCTATCGGTATTGATACCTGAAAGTTGAGCTGCTCTTTCATTTGAACCTACTGCATATATCTTACGACCCAGAACAGATTTATTTAATAACAGATAGAACAGAATGAAGGCGAAAAATAGGATGATGACTGGAACGGGTATTCCTAAAATTGCGCCTCGGCCAATAAAAGTTAAAAATTCGGATCCCACATATCCATCTGCTGTTAAATTCGATATGGGTCTACCGTTTGTGTAAATTAAAGTAAGCCCTCGATAAACGGTAAGTGTTATTAAAGTTGCAATAAATGGTTGCAACTTTGCCTTACCAACTAAAAATCCAGAAACTAGACCAAGTAATAAACCAAATATTAACGCAACTAAGACCGCTAATGGTATAGGCATTCCCACATTGACGATTAAGCCGGCAAATAATGCGCCCGTTAAACCTAATGTGGAACCAACAGATAAATCAATACCCCCTGTTAAAATAACCACTGTCATACCAAAAGCAATTAGCCCATTAACCGATGCTTGTCTAAGTAAGGTTAAAAAGTTGGAAAAGGTTCTAAATTGTGGACTAATCACGGACATAATAACAACTAGTAATATTAAAGCGATTAACGCACCATATTGATGGGCATTCTCTCTAAACGTTTTTCGAAAATTCATTAATTTCTCCTCCTGTAGCTAACGTCATAATATTTTCTTGGCTGGCATCTTTCTTCTTAATGATTCCTTGCAGTCTGCCTTCATGCATTACTGCTATTCGATCACTCATTCCGATGACTTCAGGTAAATCAGAAGAAACCATAATAATAGAAATTCCTTGTTTTGTTAAATCGTTCATGATGTCATAAATTTCAGCTTTCGATCCGACATCAACTCCTCGAGTAGGTTCATCTAAAATTAAGATTTTTGGTGTAGTCAAAACCCATTTAGCAATAAAGGCTTTTTGTTGATTTCCACCACTCAAGTTCTGGGTTAACGTTTCAATACTCTCTGTCCGAATATTAAACATTTTCGACGAAGATTCTGCAACATCTTTTTCCATCTTTTGATCGACGAAACCACGTTTTGAAAGTTCCTCAAAATTAGCCAATGTGATATTTTCACGGATACTTTTATCTAGAAGCAACCCTGCAGATTTACGATCCTCTGTTACAAGAGCTAATCCCTCATTCATTGCCTCTTTAGGATTTTTAATCGATACCTTTTTATTATCGATAAATATTTCGCCAGTTTTTATTGTTCGATCGCCAAAGATAGCATGCATTAATTCAGAACGCCCAGCGCCCATCAATCCGCTTACGCCAAGAATTTCGCCTGCTCGGACATTAAAAGAAATATCCTTCAGTAGTTCGTCATCCGATAAATTTTTAACTTCTAAACGAACATCACCAATATCGGAATGTCGTTGTGGGAATTGTTCCGTTAAATCTCGTCCTATCATTAGACGAACAATCTCTGCATTATTTGTCTCTTTAGTATTTAGAGTCTCTATATAACGCCCATCTCGCATGACAGTAATCCGATCTGAAATATCAAAAACCTCTTCCATACGATGCGAGATATAAATAATTGATACCCCTTCATTTTTTAAATTCTCAATAATTTCAAAAAGTCTTTGGCTTTCTGTGTCAGACAAAGCGGCAGTGGGCTCATCCATAATAATAACTTCGGCATTCGTCATTAATGCCTTACAAATTTCAATCAATTGCTGGCTTCCTACTGACATTGACGATAAGACAGTCTTTGGATCATCATTTAAACCTACTCTTGCCAGCAATTCTTTCGATCGCTCTCGCATTTTTTGTTCATCCAGCAGACCGAATCCTTTTCTGATTTCTTTATTTAAGAATAAGTTTTCTTCAATCGTCATATCTGGTAAAACATTGAGTTCTTGATGAATGAATGAAACCCCATTAGTTTCTGCTTCTTTTGGCCCAGCAAATACTGTTTCTTCTCCATTAATTTTTATGGACCCGCCATTTTTTTCGTGCACACCGGTTAGGATATTCATTAACGTCGATTTACCTGCGCCGTTCTCTCCCATAAGTGCGTGTACTTCGCCTGGAACAATGTCAATACCTGCATCAAACAATACTTGATTTGTTCCAAAGATTTTTTCGATGTTTTTCATTTCTATTCGCATCGTTTATCTCCTTTCATTAAAAAATAACATCTGCTTGTAAAATAATATTTGAGTAAGGCGTCATTTCACCTGTTCGTATAATGGCTTTCGTGTTCGCTGTCATTTTTTTGAACGAATCATGTGATACAAATTCGATGTTTTCATCTTCTAATTGAATGACCGTTGAGATTTTTTTTAATTGAGAAGGGTTTTCACTTTGAATTTCGTTTGCAAGAATAATTTTTTCGATTTTCATATCTTTCTCTATAACTTCTAAAACGTCGATAAATGTAGGCACTCCTAGTTTTAAAGAAATGTCAATTTCCTCCACATGAGCTGGTACAGGTAGACCTGCATCACCGATAACAATTTGATCCGTGTGTCGTAATTTGGATAACACACCAGAAATATGACTATTCAATACCCCACTCTTTTTCATAATACTCATTCTCCTTTACTTCAGATAATGTAGGCATTCCACCTTGTGCGCCGTACTTTTGGATGGAAATAGCAGCAACCAAATTCGCAAACTGAATACTTGTTTTTAAGTTAGCTTCTTTAGATAAAGCATAAACAAAAGCTCCATTAAACGTATCGCCAGCGCCAGTAGTATCTATAATGGGAACTTTATAAGAGGGCACATTGACTATTTCTTTACCGTCAAAAAAAGCGACACCTTGCGCTCCTAAAGTAATAATCATTTTTTGGGGATATTTTTTTAGCCCTTCTTCAATCGTTAATTCAGGAAACAGTACATTAAATTCGCTCTCATTTGGTGTAAAATAAGTCACTTTTTCAATAATTTCTGTTTCAATCACTTCTGCCGGTGCTGGATTATAAATTGTGCGAACTCCAAGTTCCTTACAAATTTCAATTAACTTTACGACGATATGCATTGGGATTTCATTTTGTAAGATAACAAAATCTACTTCTGCTATTTCTTCTCTTAAACGGGTGAGTCTTTTTTCTTCAAATTGATTGTTCGCTCCTGGAATAAAAATAATCGAATTATCATTGTCCACTAAAGTAATATGAGCGGAACCTGATTCTGAGTGTGTAACCCGTTCCACATTATCCGTATTAATTCTATTTTTCTCTAAATTCTTAAGGAGTAAATCTCCAAATTCGTCTGTCCCTACTGTGCCGACCATTTTTACTTCCGCTCCTAATCTTGCAGCAGCCACTGCTTGGTTAGCACCTTTTCCCCCAAAACTCGTAGAAAAGCGCTGTCCTCTCACAGTTTCTCCAATACCTGGACGCTTATCTGTGACCACATTAAAATCGGTCGAAATACTTCCAATTACCATAATTTCTTTCATTTCTACACCTGCTTAATTTTAGTTTTTAAATTTTTCTCAAGGTTCCTCTGTCTATAAATTTTACGGGAAGCACAATATTATTGTTTGATATTCTCTCTCCTTTAATCATTCGCAATAGCAATTCTGCGCCTATAATCCCCATTTCATAAATCGGCTGCGAAATAGTCGATAGACCAGGAGTTGTTAGTCGGGCAAATGTGATATCATCATATCCAATAATTTGGATGTCTTCAGGCACTCGAAGACCTTGTTCATTTGCTTCTTTTAGTAATACCATAGCTTGGACATCATTCGCTGCAATAATTGAATCGACATTGGGATGCTGTTTTAAAATATGTTCAATAACACCTTCAGCCTCTTCGGGTTTAAAAGTAGGTACCTTATAAATATAATAAGAATGGTTCGTCTTCTTTAATACAGATAACATGCCATTTATTCTTAACTCTGACTTCTCCAAATGTTCTGTACTATTCATAATAAATATTTCTTTAGTTGTCCGTTTTGTTATTTCTTCAGCTGAAAGCTGTCCGCCTCTGTAATCATCTCCAGAAACAGAGTGTTTTTCTGTTTCTGAGGGCCGATCAATTGAAACATGCAATAAGTCTTTATCTATCTCGGTTTGATGTTCAATCGCTGAAATAATGCCAGCGATATTATTACTTTTAAAATTTGTTAAATATTGTTCTTCTTTTACAGCATCTTTATCTACATTCGCCAAAATTAAACCATATTCCGATTCATTTAAATGATTCTCAATTCCTTTAGAAAGCATTGTTACAAAGGGATTCGTAATGTCTGGCAAAAGAACACCAATGAGCTTTGATTTCCTCTGGTATAAAGAACGGGCCACTTCATTGGGTGTATAATCTAACATTTCAATAACTTTTTGGATATCCTTTCCAGCTTTTTCACTTACATAGCCACTTTTATTGATGTATCTCGAAACCGTAGCTACTGATACACCAGCTCTTTTCGCCACTTCCTTCATGGTAGCCATTTAATCACCCTTTTCTGTAACCGTTTCCACATATAGAATATCACAACATTTTATTTTACGCAAGAATAAATTTAATGTGTCATCTAAATTTGCTTATCTCATTGTTAGAAATCGAAACTGGTTTTACTCGTCACAACTCGCCATCTTTGACGGATAAAGCCTAATTTATTCGTCACAACTTGCCTTTTTTGACGGATAAAACCTAATTTACTCGTCACAACTTGCCTTTTTTGACGGATAAATGAAAATAAATGACAAAAACCTCACAAAACCA
>JBHWQC010000146.1:0-2870 GCA_043425375.1 Atopostipes sp. | reverse complement strand
CCTGTGTATGAAGGATTGCATTATAATGGCATCGAGAAGATGACTTCAACTGAAATAATGGAGTATGCAGATTCAAGACTCACCCGGCTTACTGAACTATTAACGTATCCAAATGCGACAAAAACAGCAATGCAGATGTGGCAGGAGAAGATTGACTACCAGATTGCATATTTCAAGAGATTGAAAAGTCAGATGCAGTTACATATTGAATAAGAGGAAGAATAAGAGGAAGGGAAGCGGTTAGGCCTAAGATGGCAAGAGGATAGTTACTGCTAGAAGAAACTTATAGATTATTAACGAAACATATTTACGAAAATTTATAAGAGTGCTATATATATCCCTATAAGAATCTATGAGGTGTGAATATGAAATACTCGATTAAAGATGCTGCTAGTCATCTTGGAGTGACAACACAAACTCTTAGAGAATGGGAGCGAAAAGGAAAAATAAAATGTGAACGGACCCCAGGTGGCCATAGAAGATATGATGAGAACGAGCTGATCCGACTTTCAGACAGAAAAGTGATAAAAGAACGTGTGACAGCCATTTATGTTCGTGTGTCGACATCATCAAGAAAAGATGATCTTGAAAGACAAAAAGAAGTACTATTGCTTTACTGCGCAGCAAAAGGTTGGGAGAATATCATAATCGAAGATATAGGTTCAGGGCTTAATTGTAATAAAAAGGGATTGTTAGAGCTTATTGAATTGATCGAGACCAATAGAATTGCACGTTTGGTTTTAAACTATCAGGATAGATTATTAAGATTTGGAAATGAGATTATTTTTGAAATGTGTAAGTTTCATGATGTAGAAGTGGTGATCGTGACGGAAACGGAAGCAAAGACATATGAAGAAGAGTTAGTAGAAGATGTCTTATCTGTGATTACCGTATTTTCAGCAAAACTCTATGGTAGTAGGAGCCATAAAAATCAAAAGGTTATAGAGGAAAATAAAAAGTTGTTCAAGAAAAAGGTGTGATTTTATTTATGGAAGTAGTGGAGAAAACCATAAAGCAGTATAGTTTTCCACTTGAGAAGTTTGAAGAACTTAAGACAATTGCAATACGTTACTGTGCAGTAAAAAACTATGTAACATCTCGTTATAGCGGGATTAATAGCATCCACTTATTAAAAAAATATCGGATTGAAATCCGTAATTATTGGATGCGTGACAGACAGGATTTAATTGATTCATTCAAACTTCCGGCTAGGTATTGGAAGATGGCGTTAGATGAGGCGATTGCAAATATAAACAGCATGTGGAGCAATTGTAAAAATAGAATAAAAGTAGCACTTAATAAGAATGATCACTTAACAGACGATGAAAAGCATTATATCAGATATGTTTTAAAAGCTGATTTGATTTTTCAAAAAATCCTTCAAAAGAAGCCATTTGAAAAGACTGAAAAAATGGAGGAACTTAAGATCAGAGAGAAGTATATTCACAACTTGATTTGTAGATATACACGTCGATATAAAGGCGCCATTCCACATTCCTATAAATCTAGGAGCTTTATGATTGATTCTGCGATGTATCGATATACATCGAAATCAGGTGGAAGCATAGAAATTATGGGAATAGAACGGAACAAAAGAATTTTTGTGACATTGAAAGATAAGAATGTTCATTCCGGTAATTTAAGAGTGGTTCTTAGAGAGGATGATACACTTGAATTACATAGAGTCAAACAAATAAGGGTTGAAGAATCTTATCCGCAATCGTTTGAACTTGCAGTGGACAAGGGGTATACCTCACTTTTTGCTACCGATACCGATAAGGAATACGGAGAAATATTAGGCGAGATTCTAACAAAAGAAACGGAACGTTTAAATGATGTTAACAAAAAGCGGAATAAGATATGGGCTCAAATCAAAGCTTGCAAAGAAGTGGGTGAATTCGCTAAAGCAGAACGGATCAAACGCAATAATTTTGGTAAGGTAAAATATAATCATCAAAAGAGACGTTTTCGTAAAGTGACAGAAAGTTATATCAATCATTCTATTTATCAAATGATAGAAACGGAAAAACCAACAATAATTATATGTGAAGAGCTTACATTTGTAGCATGGTATAAAAAGATGTATAAAGCACAGAAACGAAAGTTAGCTAGGTGGGTAAAGGGATATATGCAGGAGCGGCTGGAGTATATAGCCTCATTAAGACAGATTGAGATAAGGAAAGTAAATCCAGCCTATACATCTCAGATATGCCATAAATGTGGAAGATTCGGCACCCGAAATGGAAAAGTATTTCGATGCCCTCAATGCGGAAGTATGGATGCAGATATCAACGCTGCTCATAATATTCACGAGCGAGATAAAGATTCAGAAATAACATTATACACACCTTATAAAAAGGTGAAAGAAATTTTGATGAGCAGAACGGCTCAGCTGGTATAAAATCAAAAGCGACCTGATTTTTGACATTAGAGCATTCATCACAAGTAATGTAAATCAGTGAAAGCTGATGCATTGCTTCACGCTTTGCGGGGTGAATAGGCGGAAAATAAAAAAACGGTTATGGGAAGATAAGTAGTTTGTAGAATAATTATCTACCGCGAACATCACTGGCTTAACCAAGACCTCTTTTGAGGAGCGAATTATCAAAAATGATAAAAACTTGTATTTCTAGAATTTTTGCATTTCTAGTAAGTTTTTTTAGAATTTTTGAACCAGGAATTATTATATTCGGTTCTTCCGGCTCCGGAACGACTACGCTTGGAAGAGAGGTTGCAAAGCAGCTAGGTTTTAAACAGTTTGATTTAGATGACTATTTATGGCGATGGGATACCAAGATACCTTTTACCGTTACACGTCCAAGAGAAGAACGAATCAGGCTGTTGATGAGTGATATTTCAAAGGTCAGTGA
>JBHWQC010000145.1:0-3130 GCA_043425375.1 Atopostipes sp. | reverse complement strand
TCCTGACAAATATCGATAAAAGCTTCACCAGTAATCATTTTTCCATTTTTAAGCCCAGGATATTTATGCGCAATCGTTGGCATACTCAAGTCAATAAATTTGCGATTATTGGCATTTAAGTGAATGAATGTATAAGGTCTTATCCAATAGAGTCCCCAAGTAGAGAACTAAAACTCCAAGAAGTTCTAGTGGCTGAGTAAATAACGCGAGCCTTGACAACGAGCCTCCTTCGGCATGAGTTATCGTCTGTGACGGCTGCCTATGGACGGACAGCCGGTCAAAAAAGACTATCATGCCTCAGCTCATTATCAAGGTGAATATTGCATCCCAAACTGTCCACTAGTGCGGGCGAGTCGTCCAGTGAGTGCGGACCAAAAGGCCACTAAATGCGGAAGAGACGTCCAAATACTGAACCACCTCCTATATACTTAGTTTGTATACCTTCGGGTATATAGATTAAATATATAGGAGGTTTTTCTATGATTAATTATAGAAAGATACTTGAATTGGACGCTAAAGGTGTCACACAGCGAACCAACGCTGCAAGCACCGGTCACTCAAGAGATAAGATAAGGGAGGTGATTAAGCGAGCTAAGGCTAAAAATTTGACGGATTTGACGGAAGAAATGACTAATCATTGGTTGGAGGACTATTTATTTCCAGAGATTCAAGCCAAAGTCCAGGGCTATCACGAACCTGATTGGGAGTATGTGCATAAAGAGCTATTGAAGAAACATGTCACATTAAGACTGTTACATAAAGAATATGAACAACAAGCCAGATTGGATCAAAAAGTTCCTTATGCCTATCGGTCATTTTGCGAAAAATATGGCCAGTTTGGCAAAGTCCATAAATTGACCATGCCCATTCATCGAAAACCCGGTGATACCCTTGAAACGGATTGGGTGGGGACGCAATGTTTTGTGAAAGATAGAGAAACGGGAGAGATGATACCAGCTTATGTCTTCGTGGCGACCTTACCTTTTAGTCAATATTTCTACGTGGAGGCCTTCTTTGATATGACCTCGCAAAGTTGGTTAGCGGGTCACATCCATGCCTTTGAATTTTTTGAGGGGGTTCCTGAAAATGTTACACCGGACAACCTCAAAGCAGGTGTGACGACACCTGATTACTCTGAACCCATTCTCAATGAAGCCTATCGTCAGCTAGCAGATTACTATCATTTTACGATTGTCCCTGCACGCGTCCGAGCACCGAAAGACAAACCCTCTGTGGAAGGGAGTGTTGGCTTTATTACGCGCCAAATTATTGCGGCTTTACGTAATAATACTTTCTTTAGTTTAGAAGAATTAAACCAGGCCATTTTTCATAAGACCCTTGAATTACTTCAAGAACCTTTCCAAAAACGACCTGGTTCGCGCATAATGACGTTCGAGGAAGAAGAGAAAGCTTTTCTTCAACCTCTTCGTACACCCCGTTTTCGACAATCAGAATGGCGAATTGCCTTGGTGAACCTCAACTACCACATTCAAGTTCACCGCATGCATTACTCTGTGCCCTATGAATATGTCAAAAGCGAAGTCGAAGTAAACGTCACAGATGACCTAATTGAAGTGTACTTTAATGAGAGTCGAATTGCATCCCATAAACGCCTTCATGGAGAAATCGGTCAAATAGCAACTCATCTTGACCATATGCCTGAATCTCATCGCAAATATTTATTGCATACGCCGCAGGAGAACCTCGATTGGGCAAGAGGGATAGGTATTTTTACCCATCGTTATGTCCAATATGTGATTGACCAACATACTGAGAAGAAAGCCTTACGTTTACTAGCTACCTTCCGAAACTTAGTTAAAAATGAATCTGACGAACGAATTGAAACGAGCTGTCAGACCCTAATGGAGATCGTCAAACATCCTACCAATCAGTTACTACAGAGTATTCTGTTAAGAGCCAAAAAACAGGACCGCAAGCGATTAACTGAACGTAACAATCTCCCTACTACAACAACAGAAAATCATGGCTTTGTCCGTGGCAAAGACTATTTTGGAGGTATTGAACGATGAGAAATGAACAGTCCTATATGAAATTAAAAGAAATGCGTTTAACAGGCATGGCTGAAATTTATGAAGAACAAACCAAAGATGCCAGCTATGCGTCCTTAACGTTTGACGAACGCTTCAATTTATTAGTCGATGGTGAGTATGCCCGAAGACGTACCACACAAATCGCTCGTTTAATCAACCAGGCCACTCTAAGTGAACCAACTGCCTCCGTTGAAACGATTGAATATCATCCCGACCGCAAGCTGGATAAAGATTTAATGGTCAAGCTCTCTACAGGTGTATATATTGAAGGCCATCATAATATCATATTTATGGGGGCTTCGGGCAATGGTAAGACCTTTTTAGCCAATGCCTTTGGGGTTCAAGCTTGTCGCCAACGATTCAAAGTAAAATATATTCGACTGCCGGAACTCATTGATGAACTCGCTTTAGCAAAGCACGCCGCAGATGGGAGTTATCGAAAACTCATTAAAAAATACTCTAAGATCGACCTTCTTATTTTAGATGAGTGGCTCCTTTTGCCTTTATCCATCGATGAATCCGTCCATGTATTGGAAATTATTGAGGCACGGTTAAAGAAAGCCTCTACCATTTTTTGTTCGCAATTTGCGCCAGAAGGTTGGTATGAAAAATTCGAAAACCCCCAACTAGCTGATTCCATTCTAGATCGCATTATGCATGATTCCTTCTCCATTTTAGTGGACGGTACCATTTCAATGCGAGAACGTCATGGTTTGACAAGGAGAGATTATCAATAATTCATAGAAACGTTAATACTCGGTCCTATCCTTCTCTTTCATTGTTCCCATTACTAATGAGCTAGTGATTGATTTTGAGAATATTGCGTAACATAGCGAAATTAATAACCGCATAAGACAAGAAAACAACATAGAACCCGCTTTCAATCACAGACACAAGCTCGTGATTGAAAGCGGGTTTTACTAATGGACTTTTCCACCGCATTCAGTGGACTTATGTTCCGCATTGAGTGGACGTCTCTCGCGCACACCTGGACGATTTCATCCGCCGTACTCAAGGCTCGCTAGAGGTAAATTATAAGTTACATCACCTAATATAATTTGTTACAAGAGGTGGCACCC
>JBHWQC010000144.1:0-3170 GCA_043425375.1 Atopostipes sp. | reverse complement strand
CTGTTGGAACTTCAGTCCAAGTTATATAGCTTTTTTTGTTAATATCAGTGCCTCTTAGATACTTAGGACCGATAGGTTTGTCATTTGCTTTTTCTGTATAACCATGTACTAGTTCGGAAAATTCACTTAATTTTTTAACTTCCCAGCCTTCTGGTATACCTTTATCAAACTTTGACTTTTCATAACTAGGAAATCGCATTCGGACAAACCATTCTTTATATAACTCTTCGGCTGTTTGCTCTAATATTTTAATCCTACGATTATTGTTTTCGATAAGTTTATCGTAAGTTGATAGGGTGGAAACTATTCTAGTTTGAGTCTCTATATTAGGTACCATGATTTTAATTTTTTTAATAAAGTTACTGTTTGCTCTTTGTCTTCCGCTAGCTCCAGACATACTATTTATTGCAGGTAACACAATAAAGTCAGTTTGGGCCAAATAGTTAACATAAGATGGGCACATCAAGCCTTTAATAGCCCTGAAAACTAATAATTCTGTTGAACCAAATCCTTTTAAATTAACATTTAAATTTGCTTGAGCTATTTTACGATTTTCTAAGCAGGGAGTAATTCTAGAAAATAAAGTATCTCCTGATTCAAACTTACTTCCACTTTGACCCGTAAATTCTTTAATTTCATTCTCTTGAACATAATACGTACTTTCGTCAATATCTTGAATTCCTATAAATGGATAAACCTTATTTTTCTCCAATTTTACTCTTGGGTTTAATTTAATTACTTCTTGAAAACGAACTTCTCTCCACTCACTCATAATCAATCACCAGGTTATCTAAGTTCTCTTCAATTTGTTTTTCTAAATTTTTAGCTTCTTCATTTAATTGTTTAAATTCTTCATTCAAGCCGTACAATTCTTCCTTAAATTGCTCCGCCGTCATACCGTCATCTTCAATAACGACCCCAACATATCTTCCGGGATTGAGTGAGTAATTTTGGTCAATGATCCCATCTTCCCCTTCAAGTGTGGCTACTTTACATAATCCAACAACATCCTGATATTTACCATCTGGGAAACGTTCTAATAACCAGTCAATTTGCTTTTGGAAGTACTTCTCATCGGTTTCCGTTTCTGCTTTATCGCGTGCTTCTTCGTACTCTTTAATCAGAGCAAAGAAACTATCACGATCTCCTTCGTACAGACGATTAATGATGGCTAGATTTTTAATCTGTTCATTAGAAAATTTACGCAAAGCTCGGTCAACTTGTGTGAAAATATTTCGGGCATCAATAAATAAGATTTCATCTTTTTTTGGTTTATTACGATCAAAGAACCAAAGGGTCGCTGGCAAAGTAACCGTACTGAACATGTTTGATGGAAGAGCTACCATTTGCGAGACAATCCCATCTTCAATTAAAGCTTTTCTAATTTCTTTTTCACTGTGACCCGCATCTGAAGCAGAGTTTGCCATTACAAGCGATGCACGACCGTTTTCATTTAGGGCTGTTGCAAATTGGTTAATCCATAAGTAGTTAGCATTTGGTACTTTTGGTTTTTTCCCTTTCGTTTGTGGGACCCCATAGGTATTAAATCTTTCTTGATCTTTTACTAAATCAAGTTCTACATTATCGACGTTAAATGGCGGATTAGCTAATACATAGTCAAAACTTCCAACTGAGTTATATGGGTCAGCGTAATAGGAGTTTGCTTCGATAATTTCACCGCGTATATTGTTTAGAAATAAGTTCATTTTGGCTAATTTCACCGTCTCGCCTGTTCGCTCAACACCGTATGCTCTTAAATTAAGAGGCGTTCCACCATTTTTCTCCTTATGTTCTTGAGCATAGTTAGTTACCTGTACGAACATTCCACCTGAGCCACAAGCAGGATCTAAGATCTTTCCTTCTGTTGGCTGTAATACTTCAACCATATAACGAACAACGGAACGTGGTGTATAGAACTCTCCGCCACCTTGTCCTTCTGCGAGCGCAAATTGTCCTAAGAAATATTCATAGACCTCTCCGAATATATCATGTTCTGTATCTACGGGGATATCATTAAAGTTTCTCAGTAATCGATTTAAGATTTTGTTATTATCTTCAGTACTTAAATCATGATAACTATCTTTTGGGAGCACATCGACAAACTCAGGCGAATAATGTTCAATCCCTTCCATCGCTTCTTTTATTTTACTTGCGATATTTTCTTCGTCACTTAAATTTAATAAATATGTATAACGAGCATATTCAGGCAAATAGAACCCGCATTTTTCAATCGCAATTTCTTCGATTCTCTTTTCACGTCTACCGCCTTTAAGTGCTTCATACTCTTGAATAATGTCATCTTCATACCGCGCATATTTTGCATCGGCAAATTTGAGAAAAATGAGTCCTAATATAGGAGTTGAATAAGCTGATGCTTTCAGACCCGTATTGGCACGAAGTTCATCCGCTACTTTCCATAATTGTTTTTTTAACTGATTTAATGATTCTCTATCCATCTAATCTTCCTTTTTTATCACATTCATTTATTAGTATTCCATTCTAAAATATCATCCACACGACAATCTAGTATTTTACATATTTTTCAATGCTTTCAAGTAAAATATAGTCATTTCTTCTCATACGAGTTGTAAAATTTACTAAAAAATTTGCTTGATTTTTAATTAACTTGTTGTCATCTTTCGTACATCTAGTCAGTGAAATAACTTTTCAAAACGTACACCTATTTTACTTTCCTTTTTTTAGAACAATTTCTTTACTTATCTATCATCATATCACATATCACAAAAACTGAGAAAAGATGAACATGCTTTTGAAGTTGTTAAGGCAAGACAAAAAGACATAGCCGTGATTTTACGACTGTGCCTTTTTTTTAACCTATTCATCACTGTTAGCACCATACTAAGCTGTGAGTGTTAAATATTATTTTAGACTTTGATTTGTGTTTCGAAAACACCCCTTTACAGCTCTTGAGCTGCTGCTTCTTTTAAAAATTGATTACCTAAGTGAGGCCCCTTTGTCACAAACGCTAAGATAATACCTAGAACGATACCGATCATAGCCGGCACGAGCCATCCCATACCAATCTCTGAGAAAGGAGTTATTGAATAAATAAAGTCTACATAACTGTTAACCTGATTACCAATAATACCTAATTCAACTGCTTGAGCTAAGAAATCAGCAATGGCAACCGGAATAACCAAAACGATACT
>JBHWQC010000143.1:0-2529 GCA_043425375.1 Atopostipes sp. | reverse complement strand
AAGTTAGAGGGTATCAATTTTTATGAAAATTATAAAGAAGATATCAAATTGTTTTCGGAGATGGGCTTCAAAGTTTATCGAACATCCATTGCTTGGTCGCGTATCTTTCCAAATGGGGATGATGCCGAGCCAAATGAAGCAGGTCTAGCATTTTATGATGCAGTATTTGATGAGTTGGCCAAATACGATATTGAACCACTAGTGACCTTATCGCATTATGAACCGCCCTTGAATTTAGCACGGAATTATGATGGATGGACGGATCGACGTTTAATCGAATTATTTAATCGATTTGTAGAAACTGTAATAGATCGCTACCAAGATAAGGTGAAATACTGGCTCACGTTTAATGAAGTGAATTCAATTATTAATGCACCAGCAAATGGTGCCATTTTTAAATCAAAAGAAGAATTGACGAAGCAAGAATTATGGCAAGCGGCTCACAATCAATTGGTGGCTTCTGCATCCGCGACAAAAATCGCTCACCAAATCAATCCGAAACTACAAGTTGGCTGTATGGTCATTTCTATGCCAGCGTATCCGATGACGCCGGATCCACAAGATATGTTATCTGTTCGTCAGTTTGAAAATCAAAATTATGCTTTTACCGATATTCATGTTCGTGGAGAATATCCAGGGTATTTAAAACGTTATTTAAAAGATAATGCTATTGAAATTCAGTTTGGTGAGGGAGATGCTGAACTTCTTAAAGAACACACCGTTGATTTTATTTCTTTCTCTTATTATGTAAGTATAGCGATGGCTCATAATCCAGAAGATTATCCTGTAGGTGAAGGTAATATTTTCGGTGGCGTTATTAATCCAACATTAGAGAGTTCAGAATGGGGTTGGCAAATTGATCCTGTAGGTCTTCGTTTGGTGTTAAATGATTTCTGGGATCGATACCAATTGCCACTCTTTATTGTAGAAAATGGACTGGGTGCTAAGGATGAACTTGTTCAAGATGAACATGGGAATTATACGGTTAAAGATGATTACCGTATCGAGTATCTCCAAAAGCATTTACAACAAGTCGATGAAGCCATCCAAGACGGTGTTGAAGTTATGGGTTACACGTCATGGGGTCCGATTGATATAGTCTCCATGTCGACCGCTCAAATGAGTAAACGCTACGGCTTTATCTACGTTGATCGTAATGATGACGGAAGCGGTTCGATGAAACGCTACAAGAAAAAATCATTCGATTGGTATAAAGAAGTCATTGCATCAAATGGGGCTTCATTGTATGAAGAGAAATAGAAAAATCATAGGAGGAATAAAATGAGTTTTCCAAAAGACTTTTTATGGGGCGGCGCAACTGCTGCAAATCAATACGAAGGCGGCTATAAAGAAGGTGGACGTGGACTCGCGAACGTTGATGTGGTACCTCACGGTGAAGACCGCTATCCGATTATTACGGGTCAGATGAAGCATTTAGCATTTGATGAAGACCATTATTACCCAGCTAAAGTAGGGGTCGATTTTTACCATCGTTATAAAGAAGATATCGCACTTTTAAGTGAAATGGGCTTTAAAACTTTCCGCATCAGTATCGCCTGGACACGTATCTTTCCAAAAGGCGACGAAAGTGAACCAAATGAAGAAGGCTTGCAATTTTACGAAGATGTTTTCAAAGAAATGCGAAAACATGGTATTGAACCCTTAGTAACCATTACACACTTCGATATGCCTATTCACTTAATTGAGGAATATGGCGGCTGGCGTAATCGTAAAGTGGTGGACTTTTATGAAAATCTTGTTCGTGTACTTTTTACGCGCTACAAAGGCTTAGTGAAATACTGGATCACGTTTAATGAAATCAACATGATTCTGCACGCACCGTTTATGGGTGCTGGATTAGTGTTTGAAGAAGGCGAAAATCAAGAAGAGATTCAGTATATCGCAGCGCATCATGAACTTGTGGCTAGTGCTTTAGCCACAAAAATTGCAAAAGAAATTGATCCTGATAACCAAATTGGATGCATGTTAGCAGCAGGCCAATACTATCCGCAAAGTCCAGATCCAAAAGATGTACGGGCAGCACAGGTGGAAAATCAATCCAATTATTTCTTTGTTGATGTTCAATCTCGCGGAGAATATCCAAATTACGCGTTAAAAGATTTAGAACGCAAAGGGATTGAGATTCCATTTGAGGAAGGCGATAAAGAGCTGCTGAAAGAAAACACGGTCGATTTTATATCATTCTCTTATTATTCTTCACGTGTGGCAGCACATCCGGATAACATTGAAGGAGAACTGACTGGCGGAAACATATTTGAATCCATTAAGAACCCTTATTTAAACGAAAGTGAGTGGGGCTGGCAGATTGACCCATTAGGCTTCCGCATCACGATGAATGAATTGTATGACCGCTATCAAAAACCTCTGTTTGTTGTTGAAAATGGTCTAGGTGCGAATGACACCATTAATGAGAATGGTGAAATCATCGACGATTATCGTATTGACTACTTGCAGCAACATATTCAAGCAATGAAAGATACGATTGAATTAGATGGTGTGGATGTCATT
>JBHWQC010000142.1:0-5411 GCA_043425375.1 Atopostipes sp. | reverse complement strand
GCCATATCGTTTAGCCATTTCACCCGTACTGGCCGAGACTAAATCAATTGCTCCCCAAGTGGTATACCCAATGACATCCACACCATCTAATTCAATCGTATCTTTCATTGCTTGAATATGTTGCTGCAAGTAGTCAATACGGTAATCATCGATGATTTCACCATTCTCATTAATGGTGTCATTCGCACCTAGACCATTTTCAACAACAAATAGAGGTTTTTGATAACGGTCATACAATTCATTCATCGTGATGCGGAAGCCTAATGGATCAATCTGCCAGCCCCATTCTGAAGCATCTAAATAAGGATTTTCCAGCGTTTGTAAAATGTTTCCTTCTCCTTGTTCATACTCTTCTGAATCTGACGCTACACGAGAAGAATAGTAAGAGAATGAAATAAAATCGACAGTATTCTCCTTAAGAAGTTCTTTATCCCCTTCTTCAAATGGAATTTCAATACTTTCACGTTCTAAACGCTTCAAGGCATAATTTGGATATTCTCCGCGTGATTGGACGTCAATAAAGAAGTAGTTTTCTTGATTTTTCACTTGTGCTTCACGGACATCTTTAGGATTTGGTGTCATTGGATAATATTCACCAGCTGCCAACATACAGCCTACTTGGTTTTTTGGATTTATTTCATGCGCAATTTTTGTTGCCATTGCGCTTGCGATTAATTCATGATGAGCTGCTGTGTATTTCACTTGTTCTTCACTTTCGCCTTCTTCAAAGACAATTCCAGCGCCCATAAATGGTGCATGTAAAAGAACATTAATTTCGTTAAAAGTAATCCAGTATTTAACAAGGTCTTTATAACGGATAAATAAAGTTCGGACTAAGTTTTCGTAAAAATCGACAATTTTCCGATTACGCCAGCCTCCATACTCTTTAATTAAATGAATCGGCATATCAAAGTGAGTAATGGTTACAAGGGGTTCAATTCCATGCTTATGCATTTCTTTGAAGATATTTTCATAAAATTGTAGCCCTTCTTCATTCGGTTCACTTTCGTCCCCTTTTGGAAATATTCTTGTCCAGGCAATTGAAATTCGGAACGTTTTAAAACCCATTTCACCAAGTAATGCAATATCTTCTTTATAACGGTGGTAAAAATCGACCCCTACTTTAGCAGGATAATAATGTTCTTCATCAAAGTCCAAATGCTTCATTTGTCCAGTGATAATTGGAAAGCGATCTTCTCCATGTGGCACAACATCCACATTAGCCAGTCCTCGTCCGCCTTCGTTATAGCCACCTTCATATTGATTGGCAGCAGTTGCGCCACCCCATAAAAAGTCTTTTGAAAAACTCATTTTTATTCCTCCTGTAATTTCCTGTTTCTCTTCACATTACAATGTGTCACTACCTTGTTTCATAAGTAGAAAAAGCCAACGACGTCTTTGTTAAAAAACATTGCTGGCTTCTTTCACTACATTATTCGAGATTTTCGCCATTGCTTTCTATGACTTTTTTATACCAATCGAATGAATCTTTCTTGGAACGTTCCATGGTTCCATTCCCTTCATTGTCACGGTCAACATAAATCATACCATATCGTTTATTCATCTCACCTGTTGTAAAGGATACAATATCGATAATACCCCACGGCGTGTAACCAATTAACTCAACACCATCGTATTCCGCAGCTTTAATCATTTGTTGAATATGTGCTTTTAGATATTCAATTCTTTCAGTGTCATGAATACTACCATCTTCTTCAACAGTATCAACTGCTCCGAAACCATTTTCTAAAATGAATAACGGAATTTGATATCGATCCCAAAAACGATTCAGGACATAACGCAAACCAACAGGATCAATCGCCCAATCCCAGTCACTTGTTTCTAAATAAGGATTATCTACTTCATAAGGAATTTTACCGTGTACATTTTCACTGTCGTCTTCTTGGGCTCCAGACTCTATATCGACCGCAGTGGACATATAATAACTGAAACCTAAATAATCGACTGTTCCATTTTTTAGGATCTCTGTGTCACCTTCTAAAATTGGAATTTCTAAGCCTTCTCTTTCAAATTCTTTCAACGTGTAGTTTGGATATTCTCCACGTATCTGCACATCTGGGAAGAAGTAGCGTAAACGCATCGATTCTTCAGCCAACATGATATTCTCTGGATTTGAATTCAATGGATAAATAGGTAAATGAGAGACCATTGTTCCAATTTTAAACTCTGGATTGATTTCTTTTCCTTTAGCAACTGCTAATGCGCTCGCCAGAAGTGTATGATGTGCGGCTGTATACATGACTTCTTTTGGATTCTCACCCTCTTCTACTTGCACTCCTACGTTTGTCCACAAAAAGATTGGGTTTGTGTAATCCATCATGTTATTAATTTCATTAAAAGTCGTCCAATAAGTCACTTTATCTTTATAACGTTCAAAAACGACTTCAGCAAAACGTACAAATAAATCAACCACTTTACGACTTCTAAAGCCACCATATTTTTTTGCAATATTTAAGGGCATTTCAAAATGTGTCAATGTTATGAGCGGTTCAATATCATATTTTAATAATTCATCAAACAAATCATCATAAAACTGTAGTCCTGCTTCATTTGGCTCTTCATCATCACCATTTGGAAAAATACGTGTCCAGTTTATTGAAGTACGAAGTGCTTGCAGACCCATTTCAGCGAATAACTTGACATCCTCTTTATAACGATTATAAAAATCAATCGCTTCATGATTAGGATAAAATGTTTCTTCCTCAATCGTATCTGTAATTTTACGAGGCTGGCCTGGTCCTCCAGCTGTCATAACATCAACAACACTTGGTCCTTTGCCATCTTGATCCCAGCCACCTTCAAATTGATGAGCAGCAACTGCGCCACCCCATAAAAAATCTTTCGGTAATTTAGACATTCAACATCCTCCTATAAGTTTTAAAAAATATTATTTAACAACGGTTACAATCTTATCGCCTGGTTCAACATGCCGAGATTTTTCGCTAGCTACTTGTTTAAACTCATTTGTATTGGTAATAATCAGAGGTGTTACAACAGAATAACCTGCTTGTTTAATCGCTTCAATATCGAACGTAATTAAAACATCACCTTGCTGAATTTCATCCCCATCTCCTACATGACTAGTGAAATGTTCTCCGTTTAATTCGACGGTATCCATTCCGAGATGAACTAACAATTCAATCCCATTTTCATCCGTTAAGCCAATCGCATGTTTTGTCGGGAATAATGTGGTCACTTCTCCTGTGAAAGGAGCGACTAACTTTCCGACAGTCGGTATAACAGCAGCACCTTGGCCCATCGCTCCTGAAGCAAACACTTCATCTTCTACTTCGGATAATGGAATTAACTCGCCTTCAAGCGGAGTGGCAATTGTAATCTGAGTTCCTTCTGCCAATTCTTCCTTGTCATATGCTTGAGCTTCTGCATTTATCTCTTCTGTATTTGCAGTAGTTGCGGTAGCAGTAGTTTCTTCTTTTGGTTCTTCACCAATTCCAAAGATAAACGTTAATACCGTACCTAAAACAAAAGCAGTTCCAACGCTGAGTACATATTGTGGAATTGGACCGTAAGCAGGGATTGTTAAAACACTATTGAATGCATAGCTATACATTTCTGCTCCAAATAGACCAATCATTCCGCCACCTACCGCACTTGACACAATCATTATTGGAATTAGACGGCGATAACGTAAAACTAATCCGTATAAGATGGGCTCTGTCACACCAGCCAACACTCCTGAAACTGTTCCTGCAAGAGCTAAGGAGTTTAATCTTTTATTTTTACGGTATCGTAAGAAAACACCAAAAGCAATCCCCATCTGAGCAAATGTAGCGCCGGCTGCCATGGCATTCAGTGGATCTCCACCTCTTGCTAAGTTGTCAAGAGTGATCGGTGTGATACCCCAATGAACACCGAATAGAACAAGGAATGGCCAGATAGATGCAAAGATTATACCAGTTAATGTCGAAGAAAATCCTAGCAGCATTTCCAACCCAGATGCAATTAATAGACTAATATATTGAGAGAAAGGTCCAAAAGCTAATGCTGTTAATGGTACCATAATTAAAATACCCATCATTGGTACAAAGAACAGTTGTATCGTGTCCGGTGTATATTTTCTAATAAACCGTTCCAATGGCGCATAAAATGCAATCGCTACTAACATTGGAAAGACTGTATTCGCGTAACTAGACATAATTAAAGGAATTCCCATAAAATCTAAATTTTGTCCTGTATCTAGTAAAGCTGTAAAACTCGGATCTAATAGTCCTGCGCCGATTACTCCACCGACAAACGGATTGGCTTTTAAGAATCTTGCCGCTGAAATCCCAATAAAGATAGGGAAGAAGTAAAATAGTCCATTTGAAGCTGCATTTAATACAGCATAAGTTGAACTATCTGCGTTCAGCCAACCGACCATCGTAAGTACCGCTAAAAGAGCTTTAATCATTCCAGATCCAGCTAAAGCAGGAATTAACGGAGAAAATGTTCCGGAAACATATTCAAATACACGAGAAAGTGGATTTTTTGACCGTGCAGATTGTTTGATCTCGTCTGCATCAGACTCTTCAGCGTTCGCTGAGTCAATATTATATTCATTCATAATCTCTTGATAGACTTTAGCCACATGATTACCTATCACTATTTGATACTGCCCACCGCTTTCGACTGCTGTTAAAATATCTGGATTATTTTTTAGAGCTTCCTCATCAACTTGTCCAGTATCTTTTAATTTAAATCTTAATCGTGTTGCACAATGCACTAAAGAATTAACATTTTCTTCCCCACCGATGTGTTCAACGACAAATTCTGCAATTTCTTTATTATTTGCCACTTAATATCACCCTTATATGTTTTTTATTCCTACAGTTTATTTAATACCCTTACATTTTAACTGTATGGGTATAGTTTGTCAATACCCTTAATATTTTAAACTCAATATGCTATAATAAATAGCTAGAAAGCATGAAAGTGAGAGGAAATATGCCAAAATATAAAGAAATTATTCGTAAAATCATTCAAATGATTGAAGAACAAGATATGAAGCAAGGAGATAAATTACCGAGCATTGAAGTCTTGATGGAACAATTTAACGTTGGAAAAAACACAGTTTTAACTGCTTTAGATGAACTGAATAAACAAGCTTATATCTATCAGGTAAGAGGTAGCGGAAACTTTGTTCGTAAACCTCGGCGGAAAGGCTATATTAATATATCGGAAGTCAATGGGTTAAAAAGCACGTTAAAAGATTTTAAATTGGAATCAAAATTACTTGATTTGCAAATTATTAAACCAACCCCGGAAGTGATAGCTAATTTAAACATTAGTGAAGATGAAGATATCTATTATGTGAAACGAGTCAGGTCAATTGAAGGACGAAAATTCTCAGTAGAAAAATCTTATTATCGAAAATCTATTGTCCCTAGATG
>JBHWQC010000141.1:0-3759 GCA_043425375.1 Atopostipes sp. | reverse complement strand
GTGTTATACTAACTTTGAGTACAAGAGGTAAGGAGGTTGAATTCATTGATGACAGAAAAACAAGTCTTTCTAAGCTACCATCACGAGCTGGACCATTTTCGAGCGTCTAAAATATGTTCAATGCGTCCCCTTGATAAAAGCGTACAATTTATGAGAGCGTTTTGGGAAGAAGTGTCAAAGCCATCCGATACAAAAATGAAAGAGTGGATCGATAACCAACTGACACAAAGTGATTGTATCATTGTTTTGATTGGGGAAGAGACAGCGAAAAAACAGTGGATCAACTATACCATCAAACAGGCTTACCAATTAGATAGAGGAATGGCGGGTATCTATATTCATCGCTTGCTTGACGAAGAAGGCAATCCGAGTGAACGGGGCGAAAATCCTTTTGATTATTTGGATTTAAACGGGGTGAAATTTTCAAGATTTGTTCGGGTGCATGATTCAGAACATATTATGAGTCGCTATGTCTACCAGGATATCCAAAACCATTTTTCCGATTTAATCGACTATGCGATCACAAATAAACCATCGACTTGGAAGTGGGATAGTTAGAGGGCTTATTAAAATTAAATACAAAAAGCGATGAAAACTCTGCTGTAGAGTTCTCATCGCTTATTTTTATTTAAATTTTTGACAAGAATTCATTTTGGAAACTGAAATGCTGGGAAGCAGTCATTTCCACTTCGTCTTTGGCGTGATAAAATTTGGGGACGCGGTAGCGAAACATTTGTGTGTCCCAAATCGGTTCAATGTCCATGGTTTCGTCAAACACTTCATACGTTAAGAAAATTTCTGGGAAGTTTACACCGGCGCCCAGGCTGTTGACTTGGCTGCCCGCAAAACGCGGATTTACATCGGTTAGTTTATAGCCGTCTGCTGTTTTGAAAAACTGAATATTCATAAAACCAGTCGTCATCAATTTCTCTGCAATTTCAGAGGCGGCTTGGATAAGCTCCTCGTCATAAATGACTTTGCCTTCCAACACTATGCCGTTTGAAACACCGGTCCGTTCGCGCGGTACAGCTACAACGACTTCCCCTTCATGCATATAAATATCGACACTGTATTCTTGCGAATCCAAATACGGCATCACGAGACGTTCCATCTTATCAAAGGCAGGCATATCATAGTAGTCCTCAATATTTAAATATTTTTTCTTGTTTTCACTCATCGCTTTTAAAAAGTGCTCACGATCGGTCAAAACTGAAGTCCCAATGGCTCCATAATTTTCAGCCGGCTTGACTACAACATACGTTTCGTCTAAAAGCTTTTCGGCCATAATTTCCCGAAGGGTAGTGTTTTGGGTGAAGCTGTAATATTCGGGGATATACCGATCTAGTCCCTCAGCGTCAAGCAATTTGTAGGTGCTCACTTTGTTTTCCAAGTACTGGAAATGTTCACTTGTTGGCAAAGCGACGGGCACAGGGATTTCAGCGCGGAAGTCCTCGTAAATTGTCACTTCAGGCGGCAAACCCGGGAAAACTGCCACGACGTCTTCTTCTTCGATAATGGTTAAAATGGCTTGTTTATAGTCAGCGAGGTTGGAGTAGCGCGGTATTTGATAGGTCTTGTCACAAAAATGGTGTCCGGACGTGAGAGACCGGCGATCGGCACCTATAATCCGAACGTTTTCCAAGGCTTGCAGACCCATCATAATACCTTGTGCAATCGGGCCGCCAATACCTGTTACGAGCACATTTACTGTCTTCATGTTTTCTTCCCCTTAATACTTTGATTGAATGGTTGATTCATTGTAGTAGAGATACGTATTTGTCCATAAAAAAACGGGGTGGTCCCCAATGAACTGCGTGGTATTTGTAAACTTATGTTTTTTAGATTAACACAAAAATCAACGGAAACCAAGAAGTGCTAAGCGTTAAATACCCTAAAATGGAGAAAATCGTTTAAAATAGAGAAGAGGTGGAATGACATATGGAAAAGATGAATATTGAACAATTTAAAGTGAAGTCTGGACAAGCCGTTGATTTAAGCGAATTTCAAACAGAGATGCAAACAGACATGAGTCAAGAAGAAATTGAAGCGCATTTGGAAGAAAACACAAAAAAACTGCAAGAGTTGCAACAGCGCTTGTTAGCAGAGGAAACGCAAGGGGTTATTTTTGTGCTGCAAGCTTTGGATGCGGCGGGTAAAGATGAGGCGGTGCGTTATCTCTTTTCTCGTTTGAGTTCACAAGCTTTGCATACAACGTCTTTTGATAAACCAACAGAAGAAGATTTGAAGCATGACTTTCTTTGGCGTTTGCATGATGCGATGCCGGAGCGCGGAATGATTGGCGTTTTTAATCGTTCGCATTACGAAGAACTAATAGCGGCGCGAGTGTATGATTCTATTGCAAAAGAGCCGCTGCCAGATGCGGTAAAAAACGACCCGGAGATTTGGCAGAAACGCTACAAAGATGTGACGCATTTTGAGGATTATTTAGCTAACAATGGCTTTCATATGGTTAAAATTTATTTGCATGTATCTAAGGATATTCAAAAAGAACGCCTGCTTGATCGCATCGAAAACCCGGATAAAAACTGGGAATTTTCAATGAGTGATTTAACCGATCGCCAGCACTGGGATGAGCAGATGGCCGCTTTTGCGAAGGCTTTTCAATATACCTCGACCGACGCGGCGCCTTGGTTTATCATTCCAGCCGACCACGGCGACTACGGGCGCCTCTTGATTAGCGAAATTTTACTCGACAAATTAGAAGCGCTCGATCCCAAATATCCTAAACCCTCTGCAGAAGAAAAAGAAGAATTCAAACAAGCGGCTGAAGATTTACGCGCTGGGAAATATGATTAACCTTTTGCTTCTTTTAAATGAGATCCTCTTTTAATGAAAAGGGTTTGAGATTTATGGAATCAGAAAAAAGCATTTGAGGCAGTAAATAAATAGATAAAAGGAGTTGATCCACCTAAGTCAAGAGGGACTTGGGTGGTTTTTTGCGTATTAAGAGGCACAGGTTTTGAAATTGAAAAACGCGAGAAGAAACCAAATCCACCGGTTGTGAAAGTGAGGTGCGAATCATAAATCGCCGTCTATCGGTTTCGAACGTTAAAAACGAGTCATAAATCCAGAATCTATGATGTATTTTGAGATTTTGTGTCATAAAAAATATCCACCGGTTATGAAATTCAAAAATGCAACCGGTGGAAAACTTTAGAAAAGATTTGCTGTAAAACTGAGGAAAAATTATAAAGAAAGCAAGTCTACTGCCTCAAAAAGAAAAAGTGAGGCAGTAGTTTACCCTCAAGTAAGGTCTCTAAAAAATGCTGGGAGCAATCATTAAAAAGCTCATGAGAACGTTGACATCATCTATTTAGTATAGTATTGTTGACTTGATTATGAATGGGTAAATACATAAAAGAGTACAAGCCCATCATCTTTTTACTTCGATAAAATTCCTTACCAGAGATTCATGTATTTTTTCTTCAATTAATGTTATTCACCTATCCAATCGTTTGCCTAAATAACTACAAGGGGGTTTGGGGTTCATTTCACGGGCAGGTTTATGGATAAGAATAAAAAAATGTGTTCCTAAAGGAGAGAAACAAGTACTTATGAAAAATTGGAAGAAACACCTCAGCCATCTGTTTTCACTGCTGCTACTGGTCAGTACATTTTCTCAGTCCGCTGTCCCACTCATTGCTTATGGGGAAACGATGACCGACGACCCCGCTGTTACTGTCACAGAAGAAGAGGAAGAGGAGGATGTCGACTTAACGGCCGAGCTTGATGCACCCG
>JBHWQC010000140.1:0-3817 GCA_043425375.1 Atopostipes sp. | reverse complement strand
CATATAATATATTTGATAAACTCCCTGATATATTTTTGGATGAACAACCAAAAAATTTAAATGACTTTATTGGAATACTAGGTCGCCAAAACCATGAAAGAAAAGTTAAGTGGATACCTACGAAATATATTCAAAAACATCCAACAATTGGACAATGGAAAGTCTTTGTAGCTAAATCAAATGGAACAGGTGCTATCGGAGAAGCATTAAGTGAACCTTATGTAGCAGAACCACATATGATACCTACTCAAACATTTATTACTCTCGGGAATTTTGATACAGAAAATGAAGCTATAGCATTAAATAAATATATCAAAAGTAAATTTGCTAGAGTAATGTTAAGTGTAAAAAAAGCCACACCTGATAATGCTCGTAAAGACGTTTGGAGTTATGTACCACTTCAAAATTTCAAATCTGATTCGGACATTGATTGGATGGGATCTATTTCGGATATAGATAGTCAGTTGTACAAAAAGTATAATCTTGATAATGAAGATATTAATTATATTGAGACCAATGTGAAGGAGATGGAATAATATGCAGACACCAAATATTAATACCAAGACACGTATTATTCCAAAAATTTATGCTTATCGAACACCAAGCAACCTAGAGAAACAAGGCTGGTTTAAAATTGGTTATACAGAGAGAGACGTAGATAGACGTATACGTGAACAAACATATACGGCCGGAATTACCCCTGAAAAATTGTGGGACTATGTCGCTCGTTTCAATGACGGGTATTATTTCAATGAACATGATTTCCATGCCTACTTGGTTCGTAAAGGTATTCCTAGAGAGAGCGGCACTGAATGGTTTAATTTTGACAATGATGTAAGTAAGTCAAAGCGAATGGTTTCGGCATTTATGCTAAAAGAAGACATTCATGAATTAGAAGACTCAGTTCAATCGGCAAGTTATGTTCTGAGACGAGAACAAAAAGAAGCCGTTGATATGACTGCTAAATATTTTAGAGAAACTGAGTCAGGTGAGTTCTTATGGAATGCTAAACCACGCTTTGGAAAAACTTTAACTACTTATGACCTGATTAAAGAAATGGAATTCTCAAATGTTTTAATTCTGACAAATAGGCCAGCAGTCGGTAATTCTTGGGTAGATGATTACGAGAAGTTTATTAAGTATGATAAAGAATATAATTATCATTTTGTAAGTGATAGTCCTGCGATTGCAAACAGAGATATATTGAGTCGTGACGAGTACCAAAGTAAAGTTGTCGATTCATGGGACTTAAAGCAAATTGCTTTTGTCAGTTTACAAGATTTAAAAGGATCAGCTCACTTTGGCGGGGATTATCCAAAATTGCGTTGGGTTAAAGAGTTAAATTGGGACTTAATAGTTATTGATGAGGCTCATGAGGCAGTTGATACCAATAAAACTGAGTTTGCCTTAGATAAAATTCATACAAACTACATACTGCATCTTTCGGGAACGCCGTTTAAACAAATTGCCAGTGATAAATTTGAATCCAATCAAATATTTAACTGGTCTTATATGGATGAACAGGAAGCTAAAGCGAACTGGGATGAAAGTGAAACAGATGAACATAATCCTTATGAAGAATTACCTACTTTAAATATGTATACATATCAAATGTCGAACATGATTGTTGAACAGATTAAACAAGGTGCAGATTTAGATGAAGAGACGAATGTAGATTATGCTTTTGATCTGAATGAATTTTTTGCTACTGATGATAATGGTAAATTAATTTATGAAGCAGATGTCATAAGATGGTTAGATTCGTTAACAAGGAATCAAAAATACCCATTTTCTACTTCGGAATTACGAAATGAATTAAAACATACTTTATGGTTATTGAATAGAGTTGATAGCGCCAAAGCACTTGCTAATATTTTACGAAAACATCCCGTATTTGAGAACTATGAAATAGTATCTGTAGCAGGAGACGGAAGACTCGAACAGATTAACGGCGAAGAGATAGAAGTTGATGAAGAGAATGTTGACGGTCGAAATAGTGCATTAGAACGTGTAAAAAATGCAATCGCTAATAATGACAAAACAATTACCCTAACAGTCGGTCAATTAACGACAGGTGTAACTGTCCCTGAGTGGTCTGGTGTTCTGATGTTAAGTAATGTGAAATCTCCAGCTCTGTATATGCAAGCAGGTTTTCGCGCTCAAAACCCTCATAAATGGGCGGATAGAGATGCTCAAGGGAATCCAGTCACTTATCGTAAACAAAATGCTTATATTTTTGACTTTGCACCTGAAAGAACCTTAGATATTGTAGATGAGTTTGCGAATAATTTAAATAGTTCAACCTCTGGCGGCGGGGGAACATTAGAAGAACGCGAAGAAAATATAAATCGTTTACTAAACTTTTTCCCAGTTATCGGTGAAGATACTGACGGTCAAATGACTGAGCTAGATGCCAAACAAGTTCTTACATTACCAAAAAGAATTAAATCACGGGAGGTTGTTCGTCGTGGATTCATGAGTAACCTTTTATTTAATAATATTGCGGGGATTTTCCGGTCTAAAAAGGCCTTAGATATTATCAATAAGTTTGAAAAAACAGAACAGGGTAAATTAACGACAGATAAAGATAAAGTAGATTCGAAAGATGTAGAAGATTTAAACGTCGATGAAGAAGGAAATCCATTTGTAGAAGATGAAGTTGTTGAAGAGAAAAGAGACAAACTTTTTGGTGAAAAAATTTATGAGAGAAAAGACATCGAAGAGATTGTTCAACCGACAGATATAGGGCTTACAACGAATATTCAAGTTGGAGAAAAGTTAAGTGGCGCCCTATGCAAAGAACTAGAGCCTAGTTTTGATAAAATGCGTACGGAATATGGGCTAACTATTAACCAACGTAAGCAAAAAGAACGTGCTGCTAAAGAAAAGATCGATAAAGCAACTGAAAGATTCGAAGCAGAGTTAAAAGCCCGTCAAGCAGACCGTAAAGCCCAATTAGAAGATGTTGGTGCATTAGAAGATCCTGAAAAAGTTGATGAAGAAAACAAAACCTTTATTGATGAAACCTATAATGACCTAAAAGCTAAAATAGAGGAAATAGTTTTAGAAACGACTACTGAAATCATAGAAGAACATGAAGTAAAACAAGAAGAAAAGAAAAAGAATACCGTCGAAGAAGATATACGATCAAACTTACGTGGCTTTTCGCGAGCTATCCCTAGTTTTATCATGGCTTACGGGAATGAAAATTTAAATCTAATGAATTTTGATCAGTATGTTAGTGATGAAGTATTTTATGATGTTACAGGTGTGACATTAGAAGAGTTTATTTTCTTACGAGATGGTGGGACGTATATTGATGATGAAGGTAACGAACAACAATTCAATGGTAACTTGTTTAACGAAGTATTATTCAATGAATCCATTCGTGAATTTTTAAGATTACGTTCAGAGTTAGCAAACTACTTTGAAGAGACTGAAGAGAACATTTACGACTATATTCCACCACAAAATACTAATCAAATTTATACGCCGAAATGGGTTGTACAAAAGATGGTACAACAATTAGAAGATGAAAATCCTGGTATTTATGATGATTCTTCTAAGACCTTTATTGATTTGTATATGAAGTCAGGTTTATACATCACTGAAGTTGTTAAAAGATTGTATAACAGTGAAGTAATCAAGTCAGAAATTCCCGATGATTATAAGCGTTTGAAGCATATCCTAGAGAACCAAGTCTATGGATTAGCACCCACAGAGATTATTTATAGAATTGCGACAAGTTTTATCTTTAGTGAGTTGACAGAAGGCATCAGCCAAAAGAGCTTTGCGCAGTTAGATGCCTACCCATACG
>JBHWQC010000139.1:0-5544 GCA_043425375.1 Atopostipes sp. | reverse complement strand
AAAGCCAGCCGACCAACCAACCTACTCCATAGGAGACATCCCAAAAAAATAAAGCACTTCCTAAAAGAATGATTATAAAATGAAGCTTCGTCATAAGGACCTCCAACTATCCATTCTCAGTATACACATACATAAAACGTCCTATAGTAATAATAAAGCAAATAGAAGGAATTATCATAAATTTTTTCTAAAAATCTATGATTTTTATGTGACTTCATCGCCTTTATGGACATACTACTTAATTGTACACAAAGTAACAAGGTTTTACAATAACGTTTTCTTTTTTGTTTTAGTTTATTGAACACTAAGAATCTCTTTATTCTAGAATTTGATCCCCCTATGAATAGAAACAACTACATAATTTATCTCATTTGGCTAAAAACACAGAAGATGTCTTGTTATTCTCTCTCTTCGATAACAAGACATCTTTTTTAATATTTTAAACTCTGAAGTTTCTCTCCTGCCCTCACATACTTCATTGAAGCTGCTTCATCAACAGCAATTGAATCCTCTACAAATTTCAATAGAGAAACACTTGCATTTTTAACTTCACTTATATACTGAATGCTTTCACTGGAGAAATTGTTTAAAAGTGTAAAAATAACCAAACCATGACTCACGACCAATACTTTCTCCTGGTCTTTTCTCTTGGCTGTTACGAAAATCTGTTTTATTTCTTTTAACACACGTTCTTCAAAATGCGCATAATTTTCCGCCTGTCCAGATGTATCCAAAGAACAACCTGCATCTATCAATTCTTTGACTGTCGTGTCTTGTGAATGGATCTTTTCATTTAACAGGTTTAGATTTTCTTCTTTAAATAAAACTTTTGAACAAGCCGTTTTATAACTGTTTTTGTCACTCCCGCCAAAGCTTCCATAAGAAATCTCTCGAAGCCCCTTTTTAATGGAATGTGGAATAGCATTCAAGTTATTTTGAATCAAAATAATTTCAGTTGTTTTTACCGCACGCATCAGATCACTCGAATAAGCCACATCAAATTCAATGTCTTTTAAACCTAGCCCACATAAATGAGCAATCTCTAAACCATCCTCCGTTAACGGACTGTCCACCCAACCTTGTATTTGGTTAAGCTTATTCAGCTCCGTTTCCCCATGGCGCACTAAATACATTTCAATCGGTTTAATTCCTTACACCCCATCCGTCATATTTTGTCTCATGTCCTGGATTTCATTGGAGAAAGCAGGGATAATCGGCTCAAAATAAATACCTAACTTCTGATCCCGATCTACTGTCAAACTATATTCAATGGCTTTTTCGATATGCGGGGAACTTTTTACAACCGCCTCTTTTACCGAGTCACCTAATAGATAATAGGCCGCAATTAAACTCACAGAAAGATCCCCTACTCCCTTAAACCACGTTTCTTCCTTCGCATGAATGTGATAAAAAGGTTCAGTCGTTTCAGAATAAATATAATAGCCAATTTCTTCATCCTGTTTGTCTTTATCTTTGTAAACTCCCGTTAATACTACATGTTTTGCACCTAAATCCACTAAAGCCTGAGCAATTTTGGGATAATCTGCTGGCCCCAAGTCTTCTGAATAAGGATAATTCGTAATCAAGCAGGCTTCCGTTACATTGGGAACTATAATATCTGCATATTTAACGAGTTTTTGGAATTTCTCTGGAAAATCTTCGCTGAAGCCTGCATACAGCTTCCCAAAATCAGCCATAATCGGGTCGATAATCACTGGCATGGCGTAGTCAATCGATTCTAAATAATTGATGGTTGTTGTAATTTGCTGGCTATCCGCAAAATATCCGGTCAGACACCCTCTGAATTGAATATTCATATCCTTCCAATGGTCCAAAATATCGTCAAAGGCATCATTTAAATAATGCTTGATTAAACCTGGATACCCCAGAGTATGTGTCGATAAAATCAAGGTTGGTAATAAAGCCACTTCAAATTGAGCGGCCTCTAAAATTGGTAAGTTTGACATGCCCGCTACTTTAGCGACACCGGGCAAATCATTAATCACTAATAACTGTTCACTCATAAATAAACATCCCCTACTATAAATTACATCGTCTTTTTACAAAATCTATTGTCCAACTTCGGCGATAACATCGACTTCAATTTTAGCGTTCTTTGGCAAAGCACTGATTTCAATCGCTGTTCGTGAGGGATAATTCCCTTCTTCAAAATATTTTCCATATACTTCGTTAAATGCACTAAATTCATTGATATCTGTTAAAAACACATTCGCTTTTAGAATATTCCCCAACTGGCTTCCATTTTCTTCTAATACAATTTTCAAATTGTCCATTACACGTTGCGTTTGTTTTTTGATATCATCTTCCACCATTTCATTGGTTTCTGGGTTAATCGGAATTTGTCCAGAGGTATAAATCAAATCCCCCAATTTTGTTGCTACAGAATAAGCCCCTATAGCTTTTGGTCCATTTTCACTTTTGAGTCTTTTCATGCTTTTCTTCCTTTCCCTCTTCACTATTTTGTGCAATTCTTACGACATCTCTTGCAATTTCAATTTCTTCATTTGTAGGTACATTCAGCACTGTTATGTTCGATGTTTCGGATGAAATAATTGCTTCTTTTCTTGTATCATTTTTTTCTTTATCTAATGCTAAGCCAAACCATGTGATACCTGCAATGATTTTTTCACGAATAGAGGAGGAATTTTCGCCGATACCGGCTGTAAATACAACCGCATCTACTCCATTCATTTCTGCAATGTAGCTTCCGATATATTTTTGAATACGGTTCACAAAAATTTCTATCGCTAATTCTGCGCGAACATTTCCATTTGCTGCGGCTTCTTCCAACTCTCTCATATCACTTGAGACACCTGAAATGCCTAATAGACCGGATTCTTTATTTAAAATCTCAATGGCTTCATCGACATCTTCTATCTCTAGTTTCTCCATAATAAATGGCAAAATAGCAGGATCGACATCTCCTGAGCGTGTCCCCATTGTAATACCTGCTAAGGGTGTAAAACCCATAGAGGTATCGACAGATTTTCCACCATCTACAGCAGTTATAGAAGCCCCGTTTCCTAAATGACACGTAATAATTTTCAAATCTTCAATCGGTTGATCCATCATTTCAGCTGCTCGATTGACTACATAGCGGTGACTTGTTCCATGAAAACCATATTTTCGAATTTTATAATCCTCATAATAAGCATAAGGAATACTATACAAATAGTTGTGCTCTGGTACGGTCGCATGAAAAGACGTGTCAAAAACAGCCACCATAATTGTATCTGGTAAAATTTTTCTAAAGGCTCGAATAACAGCCACTTGAGCAGGATTATGTAAGGGCGCATACTCATTCAATGATTCAATTTCGTCAATCACTTCATCCGTGATGCGTGTTGAATCATCAAAAGATTCCCCGCCTGCTGCTACACGATGGCCCACACCTTTGACTTCCTGATAATCTTTTATAATCCCTAGCTGATCAAGTAAGCCGAAAAGAAGTTCTACAGCTTGTTGATGATCTTCAATGTCTTGTGTTTCTGTGTAGTTTTTTTCAGATTCTTCCTCTAAGTAATCAATGGTTAGAACTGAATTCTTCAGGCCAATACGCTCGATTAAACCTTTAGCGAGCAACTCTTCATTCGACATATCAATGAGTTGAAACTTTAAACTTGAACTTCCAGCATTAACGGATAATACTTTCATCATCTGCACTCTCTCCTTGTCCCTTTTATACATTGAAATAAATAAGTCAGAGAGAATAAATCGTTCTCTGCTGACTTATAAGCGCTTTATTCTATTTCCATTGTAATCTATATATACAAACCTTTATAAATTAATTTGATTTCACTTGTTCTGTTATTTCATTTTTTTTTGGAGATGAAATTTTAGTATAAACTTGGTAGATGACTGCCCATCCATAGACACCTAATCCAATACGCCCCGATACGGACATTAGTATATTAATAATTTGATCATACGCTCCAAAAAAGCTGACGACAAGTCCAATGAGTATAATAACAATACCATATATTTTATGCTTTGACGTTCCTGGTTTAGCCACATAATCGGCTGCAATTAAGGCAATTGGAGCAGTTGTCGTATAGGAAGCCGCTGCTATCATAAAAACTAAAATTGGTGCAAATAGCGGTGCATGTGCTTCTGCAACCGCAACATTCGGCGCTTGAGTACCTACAGTTATACTGAAATTAGCTATTTGAGCAGCCACCATTAAGCCTGTAAGAACAATTAACAACGCATAAGACAAGATAATCCATAGGGAAGTTTCACCTTTTGTTGCTTTTGTATCTACAGTATAGGCACTGACAAAATATGGAATAAAGAATAGAATTAAATAAGAATGGTGTAAGAGTGTTGAAATCCAAACATTTCCGCTAGTTCGATAGACATCCTGACTCGCAAGCGCTAACTCCGATCCTTGGATGAAACCATCTGTCGAGTTCACTAAGCCACCAATAGCAACAATAATCATCACGATAAATATAAAGGGGGCAATTTTACTAATAACATCTATTAATTTATCAAATCCTAATAACATGGTAATCATTAAAAGAATCGATAGCCCAATGGAGCCTACATACGTCGGTATCCCATAAAATTGATTAATAATAGCGCCTGTACCAGAAATCAATTGCAATAGCGTTGCGAAAACAAATGCTGCGACATAATAATAAACGACTGTTCCCACTGGTTTTCCGAGAAACCAGATAAAAAACTCTTTTGAAGTACTTAAATTATTATTTTTACAAGCCCAGATGACGATAAAACACAAAGCACCTATAGCCACTTGTTGTATGATAACTCCTACGACGCCCATTGCCCCATGTGTCGCATATGATTGGAAAAACTCTTGTCCAGTACCTGTTGAAGCACCAATATAATAAGCAATCATTGCAAAAGCCATGCTTAGAACGTAAGGCCATCTAATCGTTCTTTTTTCTTCTGTCATAATAAACTCTCCTCTTGAGTTATATAAATTTTGAGTGTTCAAAGTAATTGTTTAACTGTTTAACGTTTCTTCTCTCTTTGACTACCCTGCAATAGACAATACTTATTTAAAGAATGACTATGACAGAACCAGTAAATAAAAAGGGCGGATGTTGCTTTAACTCTCAGTGGTTGACTTTTCTCTGTCTCCTTCACTTTCCGCCCTTATTATTGAAACAATTAGACCGTAAACAATTTACGCGGGAAATTCGTCAATGGTTCAAATCCATCTTCAGTAATCACAACAGATTGACTAATTGACACACCATAGTCGTCTAAATACATTCCTGGGATACAGTGGAAGGCCATTCCCGGCTCAAATACTGTTTGATCTCCAGGACGTATACTGACTGTATGCTCACCCCAGTCAGGCGGAAAGTTCAGTCCGATTGAGTAACCAATCCGCGACTCTTTAAAGAAACCGTATTTTTCTAAGACCTTGCTCCACGCTGCTTCAACCATCTCAGGTGTATTTCCTGGTTTGAATTGCTCAAGTGCGGCATTTAATCCTTCAACTGTAATCTCTGCTGTTTTCTTCACTTCTTCACTGGGTTCACCAATTGCAAT
>JBHWQC010000138.1:0-8903 GCA_043425375.1 Atopostipes sp. | reverse complement strand
CCAGCTATTGCAACAGTAGGAACACTTTCGTTTATTATGAGTTGGAATGATTATATTTGGCCTTTAATGGTACTAACTGATTCTAATAGGTATCCATTACAGATAGCAATCACTAATATTAATAATACCCAACCTGTTTATATGAATCAGGTCATGGCGATATTGACTATTTCTACAATACCACTAATTATTATCTATGTGTTTTTCCAAAACCAGTTAGTTCAAGGAATTGGAAGTACAGGAACAGGAGAAAAATAAATGTCGAATAATTATACTCTAGAACGTGCTAGAAATTTTGTGAAGAGTAACAAAGCAAATGAAAAGTTTTTCCCAAAAATTAACTTTGCAGCACCCGTTGGATGGATAAATGATCCTAATGGTGTGGTTGTGTTTAATGATGAATTACATCTCTTCTATCAATATTATCCTTATGATACAGTCCATGGCAAGATGCACTGGGGACATACAAAAACAAAAGACGGTCTGAATTGGGAAAACCTTGAAGTGGCGTTGGCCCCTGAAGATCCGTATGATAAAGATGGTGTATTTTCAGGTAGTGCGATTGTGAAAGATAATAAGTTATTTCTTATGTACTCTGGGCATATTGAAACTGATGATGGAAATTATAAGCAAGTTCAAAATATTGCATTTTCTGAAGATGGTATAAACTTTACTAAATATGAAAACAATCCAGTTATTGATGAGAATGATGTCCCTGAAGGAAGTTCCATTATAGATTTCAGAGACCCAAAAGTGTTTGAGAGAGACAATAAATATTATACAGTAATTGGATCAAAAACAACTGATGAGAAAGGGCAAGTTCTGCTATATGTATCGGATGATTTATTGGAATGGGAGTTTCAATCTGTCATATTACCTCATAATGAATTTTTGGGAGACATGGTAGAATGCCCAGACTTAATCTTCTTTGAAAATCAAGATGCATTTTTATTAAGTGCTATGAATTATACGGATAAAGAGACTGGTGAATACTATCCTCATATTTCATGGATAATTGAAGGGAAAGTAGACTGGGATACTTTTGTCTTTGAAGTAGCATCTGTACGAAAAATGGACGGCGGATTTGATTATTATGCGCCACAAACTGCTTTGTCAGCTACTAATCCAAATGAATATACTGCAATTGCTTGGCAACAAGCGTGGAATAGAACTTTACCGACCCATGATCAAAGACATCAATGGTCAGGACAAATGACAATTCCTAGATTGCTCAAAGAAGAGAATAATAAGATTATGCAATATCCAAGTTCAAATCTAATGAAAAATCTTTCTAATCTACATGAAGTCGAAATATCGAATACAGAAAACAGTTATCAATTTGATTTTGATGGTCAATATATTAACTTTACAATGGAACCGACTAATCAACTAAAACTTACTTTAAAAAATGATAACAATGAGAATATATTTATAGATTTTGATAGTGAAAAGCAAATGATGACTTTTAGTAGAAAAGAAACGATTGAAATTGAAGATAGTAACGGCAAGTTATTTGATGAAATTAATTATCCAGTTCCACTTGAAAACGAATTATGGAATGTAGAAATATTTATAGATAAGTCTTCTATTCAAGTTTTTGTAAATAATTATTATACATTAACCTCAACATTCTATGCGGAAACTCCCTTAGATAAAGTAGTACTAGAGAGTAAGGATTTACAATCTGTAAGTAATTTGAAAATAGGAAGACTCGATTCAGAAAGTGGAGTGAAGTAATTATGCTATATGGGGCTATTGAGGCAGGTGGCACGAAATTTGTTTGTGCTGTTTCGGATGAATCTTTAAATATATTAGAAAAAATCAGTATACCAACCACCTCCCCTAAAGAAACTTTACAGCAAGTCATTACATTCTTTAATGAATACGATATTAGTATCATCAGCATTGGATCCTTTGGACCTATAAATGTGAATAAAGAATCTGATAAATATGGATATATTACAAACACACCAAAAGAAGGTTGGAAAAACTTTGATTTTAGAGGAACTTTGAAATCAACGTTCAACATTCCAGTGCTATGGACTACTGATGTAAATGCAGCGGCTTATGGAGAATTTAAATTAGGAGCAGCTCAAAATTCAAAGTCATGTCTTTACTTGACAGTGGGAACAGGTATTGGCGGGGGTCTAGTAAGAAATGGTGAAATAATAGACGGATATACACATCCTGAAATGGGTCACTTACTAGTACGGAAAAATGAGCAAGATGATTTTGAAGGAACTTGTCCTTACCATGGAGATTGTTTAGAGGGTCTTGCAAGCGGGTTTGCGATAGAAAAAAGGTACGGAGTAAAAGGCAAGGATTTAGAAGATAATCATCCGATTTGGAACTTTATATCAGACTACCTTGCTCAAGCTCTATTGTCTTATACATTAACAATGTCACCTGAAAGAATTATTTTAGGTGGCGGTGTTATGAAACAAAATCATTTAATAGAGTTAATTAGAGAAAAATTTGAGGTTTTGATGAATGACTATATGGATTATCCTCCTATTGATAAATATATTAACACCCCTGGTTTAGGCGATGATGCCGGTATAATGGGCTGTTTATCTATAGCAAAAGATAAGTATAATGAATAAAGAGTTAGGAGTACTATAATGGCAGAAATAAAATTAAATCATATACACAAAATGTATGACAATGCAGAAGATTATGCAGTAGAAGATTTTAATTTAGAAATTGAAGACAATGAATTTATCGTTTTTGTTGGTCCATCAGGTTGTGGAAAATCAACAACCCTCCGAATGGTAGCTGGGCTTGAAGAAATTACAGAAGGCGAGTTGCTCATCGGTGACGAGTTAATGAACGATGTTGCACCGAAAGACCGTGATATCGCAATGGTTTTCCAAAACTATGCTTTATACCCACATATGACAGTTTATGACAATATGGCGTTTGGTTTAAAACTGCGTAAAATGGCTAAAGATGAAATTCGAAATCGAGTAGAGAATGCTGCAAATCTTCTTGGGCTAACAGATTTACTTGAACGTAAACCAGCTGCGCTTTCTGGGGGACAAAGGCAACGTGTCGCTTTAGGCCGTGCTGTTGTCCGTGATCCTAAAGTCTTTTTAATGGATGAGCCACTCTCAAACTTAGATGCAAAATTACGTGTACATATGCGCACAGAAATTGCGAAATTACACGAACGGTTAAAAACAACAATGATTTATGTCACCCATGATCAGACAGAAGCCATGACACTAGCCGATCGTATTGTCATTATGGACGCAGGAGTTATTCAACAGGTAGGATCACCATTTGAAGTATATAACGCACCAAATAATGCATTTGTCGCAAGTTTTATTGGTTCACCTGCGATGAACTTAATCGAGGTTCGTTATCAAAATGGTCGAATTACCGATGGCCATGGTATAGAAGTTGCAGTAAGTGAGCCGGCTCGAAAAGCGTTAGACGAGAATGGATATGATGGTCAGGAAGTCATTTTTGGAATTCGCCCAGAAGATATTCAAGCCGAACAGATCGCGTTAGATGCTTCACCAGAAAGTATCGTGAATCCAGTCATATCCGTTTCAGAGCTCACAGGGGCGGAGTCTATATTATACTTAAACTTAAACTCGACTGAAATGGTTGCAGTAGTTGATGCAAGAGACTATCACGAACCTGGTTCAACAATTGAGGTAGCCTTTAACATGAATAAAGCACATTTCTTTGACAAAGATACAGGAAATGTTATTCGTAAGAAATCTGCTCAAAAGGTCGCCAGCATGACTGTATAAAATAAAAAGCTTGCTCCTCCAAACTACCTTCGGGGTGTCTTCCAGCCCCGTTAGGTAGTTTTTTAGTTCTTTAGAACCAGTAAAAAAGATAAGTTTTGTTACAATGAGTTAGAATTCTTAGTAAGTCTTTTAGAATAGAAAAAAATGCAAAGGGGATACATCTATGAAATTACTCAATTTTACGCAAAATGACGAAACGAAGATCGGTGTCCAAACAGAAAAAGGTATTTTGGATCTACAAAGTGCAGGAGCTCGGTTGAATAAACAAGTACCTCTAAGTATGAAACAACTGATTCAAGCGAATGATTTAAATGAAATTCCAGAAATTGTAAAACAGGCTTTGAAAATTCCTGACGAATTTACCTTCTTTTCAGAAAAAGAGATTACCTATGCATCAATCGTTACAAATCCTGAAAAAATTCTATGCGTCGGCTTAAATTATTCAGATCACGTGGAGGAATCTGGAGATGAAGAGATACCAGATGAACCCGTCATCTTTAGTAAATTTAACAACGCACTAGCTGCGCATAATGAAACAATCCCCCTCCCAACAACAGGCGAGCAGTTTGATTATGAAGCAGAATTGGTCCTGGTGATTGGTAAAGAAGCGAAAAACATTTCAAAAGAAGAGGCCTTGTCTCATGTCTTCGGCTACAGTGTCGGTAATGACTTATCCGTTAGAGATTTACAGTTCAAATCTGGACGCCAATGGTTGCTAGGGAAGACACCCGATAAGTTCGCACCAGTGGGCCCTTACCTTGTGACCGCGGATAGCGTTGATCCTTCAAATCTAGATATTTCAATGAAACGAAACGGTAAAACCGTGCAGTCTTCGAATACGAAACACATGATTTTTGACTGTGCCACGATTATCAGCTACCTCTCCAAACACATGACTTTAAAACCTGGTGACCTCATTTTTACAGGTACACCAGAAGGGGTTGTGTTTGGGCAGCCGGAGGATGAAATAAACTGGCTGAAAAAAGGAGAAGCACTTGAAGTTATGATTGAAAATATCGGCACACTTAAGAATATATTGGGTTAAACCTTATTCAGGAAGCTTCTCTCTGAAAATGAGAGGAGCTTCTTTAATTTTCAAACCAATAAATCCAACTGTTAAACGCCAGTTTCAATAAATAGTAATCTTTCGGTTCGCGCGGGTTGTAGCCGGTTTTTTCGTAAATTTTATCTAGGCGGTATTGAACAGTATTTTTATGTATAAATAGTTCTTCAGCCATTTTATTAATGCCGCCGTTATGCTTTTCATAAACTGTTAGGAATTTTTGGTACGTTTCTATTTCATCGCTTGTGAGATTCGCCATGACTTTATCTAAAAGAAGTTGAATCGCCGTTTGGTCTGTTGTTTTTAAAAGGTATTCATCTTCCAAGTAAACATAGCTGTTTATCGAAGGATTGTTTTCTTGTGCGATAAAGGTGGCTACTTTATAGGATTGGTCCAACATATCAATGTTAGTGACTGGATGACCGATACCTAAAGTGAAATCTTTTAATAAAGCTGAATGATTCAATGCCGAAATTCTCAACTTTGGAATTTCTGCGTCTACAATTAATAGAATTTCATCATTTAAAATCGACACAAAATGGTGGTAATAAGTCAGCATTGTTTTAAAACGGTGGTACAACTCCGTTCGTTCGATTACATTGTCGAATTCTTTCGTATTCTTCCAAACGATGATTTGGGCGCCGTGTGTTTGAAAATGCTCAATCACTCTTTCTTCCTTCGTTCTTGTAGAGGGTAGGTCCGTATGGTAGAGGAGGTGGTTGACAAGTGCTTGTTCACGCTCAATTCCATATTGCCGAAGGTTACTCATGAAATAATTGTGAATTAATAATTCAGTCATGGTTTTAATAATAGTTCCGAAACCTTGGACTTCCTCTACTTTGCCGGTTATGCCAACTGTTCCAATGACTTCCTCCTCAAATTCGACAGGCAGATTGATTCCTTCTCTTGAGTTTTTGAGAGAAGAATTCTCAGGGATAGTAATGGGGTGATTGTTCTCTATAACAATTAAAGCGCCTTCATGATTTTTCCCTATCCGGCTTGGATCTGAACTGGCGATAATAACGCCTTTCTCGTCCATAAAGTTAATCTTATAGCCAACGTTTTTTTCTAATGTGTTAACAATCATTTGAGCAATATTAACAGGTATATTCATTTTAAGCTCCTATTTTCTGTTATGTGTACTATAATCTTTTTTATTATAACATGTTAGGATAATTGTTGTAAGGGATTACATAATAACGGAGGGAAAAATTATGGATATACAAGTTGGTGCAATTGGGGCTCTACTAGGCCTTGTTATATCAATCGTTCTTATTTTTAAAGATGTTAAACCTTTTTATGCATTATTTGTGGGTGCACTAGTTGGTGGTTTACTAGGAGGGGCAACCTTAGTTGAAACAGTCAGTTTAATGACCAGCGGGGCTGCCGGAATGATTACTTCGATTCTTCGTATTCTGGCTGCAGGTATATTAGCAGGTGTACTAATTAAATCAGGTGCAGCCGAATCGATTGCAATGTCGATTGTTCGAGTGTTGGGGAAACAAAAAGCAATGCTGGCTTTAATTCTTTCAGCAGCTATTTTGACAATGGTGGGAGTATTTGTAGATATTGCCATTATTACTGTAGCACCGATCGGAATTGAAGTGGCAAAGAAATCAGGTTATTCAAGAACTTCGATTCTACTCGCAATGATCGGCGGAGGTAAAGCAGGCAATTTGATGAGTCCAAATCCAAATACGATTGCTGTATCGGACGCTTTTGATGTCCCATTGACAAACGTAATGTTTGCGGGGGCTATACCAGCTATTTTTGGAATTATTGCTGCTTATTTTATCGCCAATCGTTTAATACATAAAGGAACATTCATTGGAGAAGATGAAGCGGTAAGCGCTGAAGAAACAGGTGAGATAAGTGAACTGCCTTCTCTATGGAGAGCAATTGCTGGCCCAGCTGTAGCAATTATACTCTTATCTTTACGTCCGTTCTTTGGTATAGAAATTGATCCAATGATTGCTTTACCTGCTGGAGGTTTGGCCGGGGCGGTAATTATGGGTCAAGGGAAGAATATTATTGAGTATTCAAACTATGGTTTAGAAAAAATGATTAATGTAGCGATTATCTTATTAGGTACTGGGTTAATTGCCGGGATTATTACGAATTCGACTTTAGGAGAAGCGCTGATTAATTTGGTAGACGCGTTAGGATTGCCGGTATACTTATTAGCACCACTTGCAGGAGTATTAATGTCTGCAGCGACAGCCTCTACCACTTCAGGTACAGCAGTCGCAAGTGCGGTATTTAGCGATGCAATTATGGGAGCTGGCGTTGCCCCATTAAGTGGAGCGGCAATGGTACACGCTGGAGCGACAGTGTTGGACCACATGCCTCATGGATCTTTTTTCCATGCCACAGGTGGAAGTGTTCAAATGGGATTTAAGGAACGTTTAGGACTAATTGGCTATGAGTCAATTGTCGGTCTCGTTTTAACCATCGTTTCAGTGATTGTTTTTGGCTTGATTTTCTAGGAAGTAGATAATAGGAGGGATTAGATGACTTACAAATTTGTTCTAGCGCCTGATTCGTTTAAAGACAGTGCGACGGGTAAAGAAATTTGCCAAGCAATGGAAAAAGGAATTCGACGGGTATTCCCAAATGGGAAGGTCGAGTACGTTCCAATGGCTGACGGGGGCGAAGGCAGTACGGAAGCGGTCGTAGACGCGACTGGTGGAGAGTACATTCAAAAAATAGTGCAAGGGCCTTTAGATAGAAAGGTAGAGGCGACTTTTGGTATTCATGGAGACGGCGAAACGGCGGTTATAGAGATGGCTGAAGCCAGTGGTATACAGCTGTTGTCTGTATCCGAAAGAAATCCACTTTATACGACTTCCTATGGGACGGGAGAATTGATCCGTGAGTGTTTGGATGATGGGATTAAAAAAATTATTTTGTGCATTGGAGGTAGTGCTACGAATGATGGTGGAGTAGGAATGGCACAGGCATTAGGCTATCAATTTAAAGATAAAGATGGCAATGAAATTAAACGCGGCGGGAAGTATTTAGTAGAGATAGACCATATCGATACTTCAAAAGTTCATAAAAATCTCGTGAATTGTCAACTATTAATTGCATCTGATGTGGATAACCCTCTGACTGGACCCGAGGGAGCAGCGGCTGTATTTGGTCCTCAAAAAGGGGCTACGCCTCAAATGATTGAAGAATTGGATCAAGGATTGCAGCACTTAGCTAAAATAATTAAACGCGATTTAGGGAAGTCAGTCAGCGAAATTCCAGGTGCTGGAGCGGCCGGTGGCTTAGGCGCAGGTTTGTTAGCTTTTACGCAATCCGAACTTCAAAGAGGAGTCGAATTGATTATTGAAACGACAAGGTTAAAAGAAAAGCTAGAAGATGCGGATGTCGTTTTTACAGGAGAAGGTCAAATCGATTATCAGACAAAATTTGGCAAAACACCAATGGGAGTGGCCAAGGCGGCAAAAGCAGTCAATGAAGAAATAAAAGTAATAGCTGTCAGCGGAAGTGTTGGCGAAGGGGTAGAGTCACTTTACTCGTTAGGATTTGACGGAATATTTGGTACGATTCCTGCGCTGAATAATTTGGAAGATATATTAGATAACACATTAGAGAACGTGGAAAGAATTACGGAAGCGGTATGTCGGGTGATGAAGTAGCGTTGAACAGTCAAACGCTTTACGTTTAGTGAATAGCACAGAAAAAAGCAGAAACCTCTAAATTACGAGATTTCTGCTTTTTCAATTGCTCATTATTCTAAATTCGCATGTTTATCATACATTTTATCGCTGTCGAGCCCTTTTTTCTCCATATAGCTCAAGATGATAGCGTCGTAAAAAAACAGCATCGTCTGTTCAAATAAAGAACCCAAAGGCTGCGTGGTCTGAATCGTCTCTTCGCTTTTGTCCTTTGTCGCACCTGGAAGCTGAACGATAAGCTCGGCGAGTTCGCCAATGGTGGAGTCGGGCGAAATTGTCACCGCAGCGACTCTTCCGCCAATCTCCTTGGCTTTTTGGACGACTGGCACAAGGGTACTGGTGGTTCCTGAACCAGTACCTACAATGAGTAAGTCATTCTCTTCAAACGTTTCT
>JBHWQC010000137.1:0-3995 GCA_043425375.1 Atopostipes sp. | reverse complement strand
GTTGAGAAGAAAGCCGACGATGAAGTCATTGGCGCCAGCATCAATAAAACAGGCAGTTTCCAATACCGAGCCACAAAAGTTGGCAAAGATACCGCGCTGGCACAAATTGTAAAATTGGTGGAAGATGCACAAGGTTCAAAGGCGCCAATCGCTAAATTAGCCGATAAAATTTCCGGTATTTTTGTACCTGTGGTTATCGCATTATCCATCCTTGCTGGTTTAGGCTGGTACTTTATTGGCGGAGAAACCATTTCTTTTGCTTTGACCATCTCCATCTCTGTTTTGGTGATTGCTTGTCCGTGTGCGCTTGGTTTAGCGACTCCGATGGCGATTATGGTAGGAACGGGTAAAGGGGCGGAAAATGGTGTCCTGATTAAAAGTGCTGAAGCGTTAGAAACGACTGGCAAAGTAGATACAGTAATTTTTGATAAAACAGGCACCATTACAGAAGGCCAGCCTGTTGTCACCGATATTGTGACGGCGGATGGCTTTAATAATCAAAAACTCTTAACGTTTGCCGCTTCGGCCGAATTGGGTTCAGAGCATCCACTGGGTGAAGCCATCATTCGCAACGCAAAAGAAAAGGGTTTGGACTTGTTGGATCCTGAAGGCTTTAACGCGATTCCAGGTCATGGAATTGAAGTGACGATTGACAATCATCATCTGTTTTTAGGCAATAAAAAGTTGATGGATGAAAATAACATTTCCCTGGAAGAATTGGCGAGCACTTCGGATCGGTTAGCGGAACAAGGAAAAACACCGATGTATATTGCGGTAGACCGCCAGTTAGCGGGAATTATCGCAGTAGCCGATACGGTGAAAGAAAATAGTATCCAAGCGATTCAGCGTCTGCACAAAGCCGGTATTGAAGTAGCCATGATTACGGGAGACAATAAACGCACAGCCGATGCGATTGCGAAACAAGTGGGCATCGACCGCGTATTAAGTGAAGTTTTGCCGGAAGACAAAGCAGATGAAGTGACAAAACTGCAAGAAGAAGGTAAAATTGTAGCTATGGTCGGGGACGGAATCAACGATGCACCGGCTTTAGCACAAGCGGAAGTCGGGATTGCGATTGGTTCAGGAACCGACGTGGCCATGGAATCAGCGGATATTGTCTTAATGCGCAGCGACTTAATGGATGTGCCGACTGCGGTCGAATTAAGTAAAGCAACCATTAAAAATATTAAAGAAAACCTCTTTTGGGCCTTTGCCTACAATACATTAGGCATCCCGGTTGCGATGGGCGCTCTCTATTTATTTGGAGGGCCTCTGCTGAACCCGATGTTTGCGGCGGCGGCCATGAGCCTGAGCTCCGTCTCGGTTGTTTTGAATGCGTCACGTTTACGCAGATTCAAACCTTCTGTCGTCAATGAAGAACGTCAGGGCAAAAAGTCCAGTGAAGAATTAAAAGTGATTTAATACAAAGGAGAATAATTGAAATGAAACAAGACGTAAAAGTTGAAAATATGACCTGTGCAGGATGCGCCAATACAGTGAAACAGAGATTTGAAGGCATCCCTTCGGTCGAAAGTGTGGAAATAAATTTAGAAGAGAAAGTGGCTACACTCGAGAGCAGTGAGCGCATCTCAGATAAAGTCTTAGCGGAAACCTTAGAAGGAACTAACTATAAAGTGGTACAATAAAGAGGAAAAAAGCAGCTTGTCCCTTGTAATAAAAGGAGATAAGCTGCTTTTTTACGTGTTTTTTTACAACAGATCGGCTTCAAATTGGCTGGAATATTCTTTTTTTACAACATCAATCACCGCTTCGTTAAAAGCTTGCTGAACCAAGGTGTTTTGCATTTCTGAATTGTAAATCAAGCTAATATAAAACTTTGGTGCCTCTTTGAGCGGAACTTTCACTAACTCGGTTGGTTCGTCCACTATAATATCCGACATAAAGGCGGCCATTTGGGTGGAAGAAGCGATACTGTGAAGGGTACGAATCTCTTTGGCATAGATAATGTCTTGTTCAGAAATTTCTTTTTGCTGGGCCCATTTCTCAAAAATACGGTGGTGAGTATACCCCTCGGCTAAAGAGAGATAAACGACCTCGTTGACCTCACGAATATCAAGAAAGTCTTTGCCGGCAAGCGGATGATGGGGTGCGACCCATAAAGCCATCTCAAATTCTTTCACAGGCAGCTGTTGAATATTTTTTCCAGGGATATGGGGTGTTTCATGTCCGATAATCGCTATCGGCACCTCACCTTGTTGGACAAGCTTTAACATCAGATCCGAACTTTCTTCTTCGATAAATGAAATCTTTCGGGCAAATTGTTGCAGCTTGGGCATAATTTGCGGCAAAAAGAAGCCGCCAATTGTGGGCAAGAAGCCGTAATAAACATTTTCTTCATCCAAATCATGAATTTCTTGTTTGGTGGCGTCTAGAATCTCAAGCACCTCTGTAGCATTTTGATAAAGAAGGCGCCCCGCCTCAGTGATTTGAATCTGCTTAAGCGTTTTGCGCCGATCCACTAGTGTAGTTTCGAGTTCTGCTTCTAATCGTTTAATGGCGGTCGAAATAGACGGCTGGGAAACATAAAAATGTTGAGCCGTTTCGGTGAAACTTAAACTTTCCACCAAGTATTTAAAGTATTTTAAGTCTTGAATGTTCATTCATATTCCCTCGGTTTCAAATTTTTGTTATTTTGTGACGAATTGAACATAATTAATATATATGAGGAATTCAAATCTCATAAATATGATTTATGATAGCATAAAAAACGGGTATAAGACAAGCGGGTTTTTCTGTGCTAGGATAGTTTTAGTTGGTTAGCGCTTTCAAATAAAAAGCGATACTATTTAGATAAAGGAGACTAGAGATGAAAATCATTAAACAACTCTTTTGGATTTTTCTCTTTTCATTACTGGGCGAACTCTTGTCTTTAGGGATTGCAAATCTTGTAGCTATCCCAGGCAGTGTGATTGGAATGGTTTTATTATTTGTTGCCCTCCACTTTAACTGGCTTAAACTTGAACAAGTGGATGAAGTAGGGACTTGGTTGACCGATAACATGGCCATCTTTTTCGTACCAGCCGGTGTGGGCTTAATGACGAATTTCGATGTGCTGGCAGAATCATGGCTTCAGCTGCTTATTATCATGATTGTGACAACGGCAATTATGATGTGGTTTGTCGGTCGCGTGGTGCAAAAGATTATGAAACCCATTCAAACCGATGACAAAGTAAAACTCCCAAAAGAACCTGTAAAAGAGGTGAATGCACATGATTGAGAATTTATTAGGCAGTCCTTATTTATGGATTTCTATAACAGTGGGTTTTTATCTTTTAGCCGCACAATTGCAAAGAAGATGGCCAACGCCCTTGTTTAACCCTTTGTTGTTTTCGATTGTGATGGTGATTATATTGCTGTTGGTCACGGGTATTCCTTATGAAACTTATGAGGCAGGCGGAAGCTTTATTAGCATCTTTGTTACACCAGCAACGGTCGCTTTAGCGATTAAGCTAGAGAAAAATTTCATTTATTTAAAAAACAATTACAAAGCCATTTTGACCGGCATCTTTTCTGGAGTTATTTTACACACGATTATGATATTTGCCTTTGGTTTGCTGTTCCAATTTGATGTAGAAATGGCCGCCACGCTCTTTCCTAAGTCGATTACGACAGCAATCGCAGTAGGAGTGTCTGAATCCTTAGGTGGGATTGTTTCCCTTACGGTAGCCGTGGTTGTCTTTACCGGTATTATTGGTTCAGTGATCGGTCCTTCTATTTTCCGATTCGGTAAAATTAAAGACCCTGTTGCGCAAGGTGTCGCCTTAGGTTCATCTTCACACGCCATGGGTACTGCAAAAGCGATTGAACTCGGGGATGTCCAAGGGGCTATGTCCGGCCTGTCAATTGTAGTGACAGGAATCGTAGTCGTTATTTTAGCTCCCTTTGCAGAGCCCTTAATTCATTTAATCTTTGGTTAAAAAAATTAAAAATTTAAACTTATATATATATGGAGGAATTGACATGTCAGACGAACA
>JBHWQC010000136.1:0-2781 GCA_043425375.1 Atopostipes sp. | reverse complement strand
GCGTTGATTTAGGATTTGAAGGAAAGGTCGCCGTTGTTACAGGTGGATCTTCTGGTATAGGCAGAGAGATTATCGCAGGTCTGCTAGAAAAAGGTGTCAAAGTAGTCAATGGTGATTTGAATTCTGAAAGTCTAGAGGATTTAAGTGAACAATATTCGGACAGCTTAATCAATGAAACAGTTGATGTTACAGATGAAGATGATGTAAAAAGGATGGTTGATACGGCTGTCAATAAGTTTGGTCAATTAGACTATGGTTTTAATGTCGCTGGAATGAGCAAAGCAGGTTTAGTAACGGAACAAGAGCTGGAAGACTGGAAGGCAACAATTGATGTAGATTTAAACGGTGTCTTCCTAGCCACAAAGCATGAAGCTCGTGCTATGAAAAAGAATGATAATGGTGGGGCTATTGTCAATATATCTTCTCTAAATGCACATGTACCAATGTTTTATGGTGCTGCATACTCTTCAGCGAAAGCTGGAGTTGAAATGTTTAGTAAAAATGCGGCTTTAGAGTTGGCACAATACGGCATTCGAGTAAATAGTATCTTACCTGGTTTAGTGGATACGCCATTAACCGCACAATATTTTGAAAACGATGATCTACACAAAGAATTTATGGATGCTATTCCAGAAAAACGCGCAGCTGATCCAAAAGAAATTGCAGAACCCGCATTATTCTTAGTCTCTGAACAAGCTTCTTATATTAATGGAACTAGCTTAGTTGTCGATGGCGGCTGGGAAATCACAGGCTACCCTAATTTAAGTAAATATATGTAAAAGAATGTTAGAAGAGCGCTTGGTGATATGACCAAGTGCTTTTTATGGTGCGCCCAGCATGGGCGATAACTTGGTGATGAAAGTCCACTACAGACTTGGCAGTAGGAACTGTTAGCCAAAGGCAAGGGTGTCCATCGTGAGGTGGAATCTGAAGGAAGCCGGAGGCAAACACTCGCACTGACGAACAGAAACTTCATATCAAGGCTGAACAGGGATGGACGAGCTTGCATAACAAAGTAAAGTCCAATACTGCACGAATCCCACACAGTAAATGAAGCAGTGACATGAGTGGAAGGTTGTTATTCTTACCCGGGGAGGTCTCATCAGCGAGAAACTCTCGTAGTAACAACGAATGATGAGAAGTCAGCAGACGTCATAGTACTAGCCATCCGGCTAGGAAGGACAGAACAATAATTAAATTTTGGAAATCAAGGAGGTGGATGCGTCACCAGTATCGCAGCCAACATCGTGATTAAGTTCGGAGAGATGGCTACCTACAGAAGGATACGCTAGAAGCAAAGAATATGTAGGAGTGCGTAGGGACGTAACACAAATATGAACAGACAAAATGATATCTCACTTATTGACCGAGTGGTCAGTAAAAACAGTATAGAAAGAGCTATCCAAAAAGTTCGAAAGAACAAAGGAGCGCCAGGTATAGATGGGATGACCGTTGATGAATTAGAGGAACACATGCAGTCCTATGGGTCAGCAATCGTCCGAAAATTGAAGGACGGAACCTATCAACCACAACCAGTTAAGCGGGTAGAAATACCCAAAGCAAATGGTGGCATTCGACTCTTAGGGATTCCAACAGTAAGAGACCGAGTCGTCCAACAAGCTATACTACAGGTGATTGACCCGATTATTGACCCACATTTTTCGGAGTATAGTTATGGCTTTCGTAAAGGTCGCAACGCTCATCAAGCAATCGAGCGAGTGACTGGTTACTATGAAGAAGGCTATCGAGTGGTAGTTGATTGTGATTTGAAGAACTACTTCGATACAATCAACCATCAAGTTTTAAGAAACAATCTCGAATACTATATTCAAGATAAAATAGTGTTAAGAATTATCTGGAACTTTTTGAAATCGGGCATCTTAGACCAAGACTTCTATGTCGAAACGGATATGGGGACTCCTCAAGGAGGCCCATTATCTCCTCTATTAGCAAATGTGTACTTGCATCATTTAGACAGAGAACTCGAACGAAGAGGTCATAAGTTCGCTCGATACGCAGATGACTTCGTCATCTATGTTAAAAGTAAACGAGCAGGCGAACGGGTTATGAAAAGTGTGACCGAATTTATTGAGGGTAAATTACGCTTAACGGTTAACAAAGAGAAAAGCAAAATCACTACACCTAGCAAATCAAAATTCTTGGGTTTCCATATGCAAAATCTTATGGGAAAGTCGGATGCCGACCTAGTAAGTCGGCGAAACAGAAATTCCGAAATAAACTCAGAAAGTTAACTCGACGTAATCGACCAGGCTCATTTGAGGACATCGTAAAAGATATCAACCGAGTAACTGTAGGATGGATTAATTACTACAGAATCGGTTTTATGAAATCTTTTATGATTGAAATCAAAGCGTGGCTGAATCATCGGTTAAGACAAATGATTTGGAAGAGATGGAAGAAAGTATCCACTCGCTATAAGAAATTAAAACGATTAGGGATAAACCATGATGATGCACTCAAAATGGCTGGGAGCCGAAAGGCTTACTGGCGACTTTCACGAAGTGAAATTATACATCGTGCCATAACAAATAAAAAGCTCGAACAGTGGGGACTAAAAGATTTAATCCTACTGTGCGAGCGTTAGAGATATTTAAATTATTGAACCGCCGTATACGAGAACCGTACGTACGGTGGTGTGAGAGGACGGTAAATAAACTAATTATGTACCTCCTACTCGATTTATTATTTTTGCTCTAATTCGAGGTCAATCTATTCAATTATTGGGTCTCATCCTCTTTTCAATCAAAGGAGTCACAATAA
>JBHWQC010000135.1:0-4331 GCA_043425375.1 Atopostipes sp. | reverse complement strand
GTTAACAGAGAAGTAATGATAACTGATGCGGCTACAATAGCTGTTGCAGATTCAGCAACAGGAGCAAATTCTGGTGAAATCTCTGCTAGAACATAAGGGACTGACACTGCTGCACCAGCTGTTGAGGCTGCTGCCCAAGCTGCTACTCCGTCAGATTTTAAAATGAATTTATCAAGTAAGGCCATAAAGCCTCCTGATACAAAAACAACAAGTAATCCTACAATAATTCCTGCTAAACCAGATTGGATGACCATGCGGAAATCAAGGGTATAGCCTAAAGCAAAGATAAAGAATGGGATTAAAATACCTACCCCAGGTGCAAATTGTGCTCGAATATCTTCATCCAACGTTCCTAAAAGTAACCCTAATGCAAAAGGAAGCAAAGTAGAAACTAACGCTGGTAATGGGAATGAAGCAACTCCTGCCATTCCTAAAATCAACATCGTAAAGAACGGTCCAGATTGAATAGCAATAAATGGAAAGGCTGCAATATCTTCTTCACGTCCATAAGGCGAAAGCAAAGCAATATATAATCCACCATTTGTTTGACTAAATGCCGCTACAATAGCTAATGTTGAAAGACCTGCAAATACGCCGGATTGAATTCCTTCAGGCGGAAGAATACGACCTAAAGTAAAACCAAGAATAGCTGTTAACAAGATCTTACCACCAGAAATTGCTAGTCCTTTTTTGATAACATCTGTTGAAGTTGTTTTAATATCAATAGATGTTCCCACACAAAAGAAAAAGGCAAATAGAATGGCTGAAGCGCCATTTAAATACGAACCTGTAACTCCTCCAAAATATTCTGCCGTTCCTGGAAAGAATGTATTTAAACTTGCACCGAGGAGTAATGGCACAACAACTGAACCACCAGGTATTTTATCGATCGTTTGCTTTAATTTCATTGTATAACCTCCAAATTTTTCGAGTGTTTACGCTTTGCGTTTTGTATTTTTCATAAACTCTTCAAGTTCTGCATGGGTTGGTAGTCCGTCATTATCGCCTGCAAAGGTTACTTGACGTGCTCCAATAGCGTTACCACGTAAAACAGCTTCTTCTACTGATAACCCTTCAAGATATGCACTATTAACTCCAACAGCAAATCCATCTCCTGCACCTACTGTATCAATAGCTTTGACATCATATCCCTTAACAAAACCTGTTTCTTCAGGAGTAGCATAATAGGCACCATCTGCTTCAGTTACAACAACTAATTTAACTCCTTTATCTAGATAGAATTTCGCAATATCTTCTGAATTGTCATAACCCGTTAAAATTTCACCTTCGCCAAGTCCTGGCATAATGATATCTGCATATTCTGCTAGCTCATTTACTGTTTTAATCATTAAGTCACGATCCCAAAGGTTAAGACGTAAGTTTGGATCAAATGAGATGATTTTACCCATTTCTTTCATTTCTTTTGCGACATGGTAAGAATATTCTCTTGTGTTTTCTGAAAGAGCTGCAAAAATACTTGTCATGTGCAGTAATTTTGCCTGACTAAAGTAGTCTTTATCAAAATCATCTATGCTCATTGTTGAAGCTGCAGAACCTTTACGGAAGTATTCAATTCCCGGATCTCCTACTTCAACTTTTCCTTTTAAATACATTCCAGTAAATTGTTCATCTGTTGTTTTTACACCAGTTGTATCAATATTTTCTTCTTCCATGGCTTTGGTGATAAAACGTCCAAATGAATCTTCACCTAATTTAGTCACTAGGCCTGTATTAAGCCCCAGACGTGAAAAACCAGTTGCAACGTTTGTTTCTGCACCAGCTAGAGCACGTGACCATGAACTAACATCCTCTAATTCACCTGTCTCATTTGCATAGAACATAAATAACGGTTCACCAAAAGTAACTACGTCTAAATTCATTTATATTTCCTCCTGTTTTTTATTGAAAATTTTGTTTTAATTGATTAAATTGATTAGCGTATTTTTGAGCGTTTTCAACAATATCTTCTGAAGTTGCTTCTTCAAAAGGATTGGTTAAATTAGAGCCTGCACTTAATGTAACGGCTCCAGCTTCTAGCCATTCTTCCATATTTTCAAAACTTACTCCGCCTGATGGCATGATACTTAGATCAGGGAAAGGACCTTTAAGTGATTTAATATGTGACGGTCCAAACGAAGATCCAGGGAATAATTTTATTAAATCAACACCATATTTTAAAGCTTCAGTTATTTCAGTTGGTGTTGCACAGCCTGGTGTGTAAGGAACCTGATAGAGATTTGCTAAAACAGCAACCTCTTTATCAAAAGAAGGGCTTACAATAAAGTTAGCACCAGAATCAATGGCCATACGTGCAGAGATTGGATCAAGAATTGTCCCTGCTCCAATAATAACTTTGTCATTATCTGCAAATTTTTCAGTTAGTTTTCTGATGACATTATTTGCATTTGGTACAGTAAAAGTAATTTCCAGCCCATAAATTCCTCCTTCAACTAATAACTCACAAGTTTTAATGGCTTCTTCTTCGCTATTTCCACGAACAACAGCGATAAGACCAGAATCCATCATCTTGCTCAAAGTGTTTACCTTTTTCATAACAATATTCCTTTCTTTTTAGGTAACCGGTTTCCTAAATTACAAAATAATACAAAATTTTTTAGCTCTGTATTATCTTTTTTAGAGAAACCGTTTTCCTTTATAATGAATGACGATAAATAATTTTTGCTGGAACCTCAACTTTTATATTCGTTGATTTTCCTTGGATGCTTTCTAGAAGTAAATGAGTCAAACGACTTCCGATTTCTCGAACATCCTGTTCAATAACTGTAATCCCTGGGGCAATTCCTTCTCCCCAAAGCCAGTCATCATAACCACAAATTCCATAATCTTTTGGAATAGATAAATTTAATTTTGTGGTTGCTTTTATTACCTCATACAAAATATTCCCATTAGCAGCAAAAATGGCTGTTTTTAGTGTAGAAGAATCATTTTCTAAATACTTCAAAAGAGAAGAATTATTTTGTTGAATCTCCATTAATTGAAACTCCATACCATATTCTTCAGCTATTTCTTTTACAGCTTCATAACGTTCTATACGTGGCGAAACGCCTGCTAACGGAGATGTTACGTGGATAATTTTTTCATATCCTAATTGTGCGACATGTTTAATGAGTTCTTTTGTAACTTCACGGTTATTTGATTGGACAGTTGGCCATTTGTCTTTATTTAACAATCGATCAATCAAAACGGTTGGCATATTAGCGTTTAAAACGGCTTGATAATTTTCTATTTCAGAAGTAGATGGTTGTAGAAATAAACCATCGACATTTTGATCAAGTAGTTTCTTGATCCCATTTTCTTCCTCTTCCTGAGAATTATCCGCATTCATAATCAGTAATTGATAATCTGTATCTTCAAGCGCGGATTGGATCGCTCGAATTAAAAAAGAAGAATACAAATTCAAAATATCAGCCACTACCAACCCAATCAGATAGCTTTTATTTGACTTTAATCCTCTAGCTTGAAGATTGGGTCGATAATCTAATTCTTCGATTACTTCACTAATATGTTTTTTTGTTTTGGCACTCATTCGGTCAAATTGCCCATTTAAAAAACGCGAAAGTGTTGCTTTAGAAACGCCGGCTTTAGCAGCAACATCGCTAATTGTTACTCTTTTCATACTATTTTCCTCTCATATTTAAAATATAATGGGGAAACCGGTTACTCTTATACTAGTATTTTTTGTAAGCGTCGTCAAGTAATTATTTATATTTTTATGTTTGGTGTGTTGTAAAATGAATTGCACCACTCAGTAATTTCTGAAAATACAAAAAGACATGAAGATTCGTTATACTTAAATCACCACAAAATAAGCAAAGGAGAATCTTCATGTCCACAAATAATTATAACACAAATCAGAATCGATCATTTACTCATTTAGATTTTAAAGAAAGACAGCTAATAGAAAAATGGTTAAATGAAGATATTAGTAAAGCAGAGATAGGCAGACGCCTTGGACGTAACCGCTCCACAATCCATAGAGAAATTAATCGGGGCACAGTAGAACAGATCAAGCAGATTAATGGCTATAATAAGAAAGTCACTGTGTACTATTCAGATTCCGGTCAATCTGTTTATGAAAATAGACGTTTAAAGTGTGTCCGCAAAAAGATAGTTTCTTTTTCGAGCGCTTTCTTCTCTGCGCTGGAAGATGCCTTCACAAAAGGGTGGTTTAAAGGGAAACAGCGTCTCTACAACATAAAGACATTCATAGCTCTTTATAGAAAAAAGCATCCTGTAGAGAATATACCAACGTTTAAAACCGTCTATTCTTATATACGTCAAGGTCTTTTGTCTATCAAACCACATGACTT
>JBHWQC010000134.1:0-3448 GCA_043425375.1 Atopostipes sp. | reverse complement strand
GTTTTTATTATCTCATCAATATTTAAAAAGCGATTCCATAATAAACACGTAGACTGCCTTAGAAACCAAAAGCAAGGTAGTTGTCCGTTTACTTTGCTGTAAACGTTCATTAGTAAATGCACTTTCCACTTGCGCGATTTTTATCCTGCTCATTCACTTCCTTTTTCTGTTTCGGTGTGCTTGTCGCTGAACGATCAATTAATAGTACCAATTATTTGTTTCCAATTGATGTTACTGACTCCATCGTGAATTTAGATCTAAAACGATTTGCGATTTAAAAGATACCCCTGCCCCCTATTAACAAAGGCGGAAGGTTTAAAATTAGCAGCCTTAGCCTTCGACAAAGATGTATCGCTATTGTCTTGTTCTGCACGATAAATATGTATTAATTACTTCCGAATAATTCATGAGTTAGATAATTTTGTTTTTAATCAATAGTGATACCTATCCGCAATCTTTTCAAAACATTTAATTTATGAAACGATTCGGGAAAAATACTCCTGCTAATAACAGTTATTAGCAGGAGTATTTTTATATTTCTATTTAATTCAAAAGCGGTGCAACTCTATTTTGGTAATTAATCTTTTGTTTTACCCCATTCTCATAACATCTTTTTTTATTCTGTAATCGACTATGGTTACTATTTCCCAAGACCTGCATTCTTTAATGTATCAAAATTGATACCTCTATTCCTGCAACAATCCGCCAGCTCACCATTTATTGCAACTGCTGGAACTGTTTCTATTCCATATTCCTCTGCTTTTGTCTCACATTCCTTAGTTTCACATTTCTTGTTTAAGTCATATACTGTTATCTCACAATTTGGGCATGCCTGTTCTTTTACTTGTTGAACGGCATGTTCACATAAATAACACCCTGCAGTAAATATTTCTATCCTTCTTTTATTCATGACTATCTCCTCCTGTTAAACTGGTAATGATTGGACATCTGCCATCAGAACTTCCTGATCCTGAGCATTGGACAGTTAAATCTTGCAAAGTTTTTTTAATTTTTTCTAAATCTTTTATCTGCGCTTCAATCTCATCAATTTTTTGGGCAGAGTATTGAAGTACTTCTTCAGAATTAACTTGTGTCTTGTCATCGGAAATAGAAATGAGTTGTTTAATTTCATTGAGAGTAAATCCTAATTCCTGCGAACGTTTGATAAACTTAATACGATCTACATCTTCTAAAGAAAAAATTCGGTAGCCAGCTCTTGTTCTAGGTGGTTCTGGAATGAGTTGCCGTTTCTCATAGTACCTTACTGTTTCGATATTGACATTGGACTTTTCAGCGACTTCACTTATTTTTAATCCTGTCATGCTTTCACCTTCTATTCTAATTATCCTCCCTGTACTTAGGTACAAAGTCAAGATTATTTTAACATGTAAAAATAATCTTAGTTACCTACAGCCATTTTAATAAATCTTTTTCTTCCCCAATATCCCATAATCAATATACTGATCAATATACCGATAATACTAATGAACAATGACATATGGGGAAGTTGTGGGGTTAAAATTGCTCGTAATGCCTCATTCACGTAGACTAATGGATTTAAAAGGACAAGTACTTGAATAATGGGTGTCACATGCAAGGTATTCCATGAAAAGAATACAGATCCAAGAAACACTAATGGACTTAAAAATCCAGGAAACATGGCAGCAACTTGACTCGGTTTAATAATCGTTCCAACGAGTAAACCGAGCGTCGCAGAAGAAATTGATGCTAACAATATAACCACAAGTAGCAGCACCCCCCCTGTAAAGTAAGTGTTAAATCTAAAGAATTTCCCATGAAAATTAAGGAAAGTGGTAAGACAATGAGTCCACCAATCCATGCCTCAATGATTCCTACACACATTTTCGCTAAGGCAACTACACCTACATTCACTGGAGCCATCAACCGATCTTCTATTTCTCTTGAAACATTAAAATCCATCGTTAGTGGAATAGCGGTTCCGTGGATTCCGGTTACTAAAATACTCATTCCAACGATTCCAGGAAACATTTGATTTGGAAATTCATTAGATACAAGTCCAATTCTTGGCAGAATATACCCATACAACAAGATAAGCATAAAGGGCAGCATCGCTACACGAAAAACAAATTCCCACTTATCCCGAAGTTGGACAAGCAAATCCCGCTTCACCATTGCCTTGAATGCTCCCCAAGAATTTTTTGTCTGTGTATTATGCTGTTCTGTCATCTTTTATACCTCCTTTACTTGTTAAATGGATAAAGACATCATCTAATGTACTTTTACTTAAACTAATTGTTTCCAATGAGGTGTCTAATGTTCTGATCCATTCCATGATTTGATTGAAGTCAGGGTGTGCACTTTTTACATATAGTAGCAATTCTTCTTCTTTTACAACGACATTTTCGACTTCTGGTAATCGTTCTGCTTGTTGAGCAAATTCAGGAGAAAAATCAGAAAACGTTATGGATATAATATTATTTGCTGGAATTAATTCTTTCAACTCTTCCGTTGTTCCAATGGCTTGTATTTTTCCTTTATCTACAATAGCAATTCGATCGCATAATTGTTCTGGCTCTTCCATATAATGGGTTGTCAGAAAGATAGTAGTACCTGCTTTATTTAATGTTAGTATTTGCTCCCACAAAATAGCTCGATAAGCTGGATCCAATCCTGTGGTAGGTTCGTCTAGAAACAAGATTTCCGGTTGGTGCACCATTGCGCGTGCAATTTTTAGCCGCTGGGCCATTCCACCAGAATAACTTCGAACAAAATCATGCTGTCGGTCTTTCAGCCCAAACTTTTCTAGATACTCATCTGCGCGTTGGTTAGCGGTAGAGTCGTCTAATCCAAAATATTTAGCATGGTAGGTAAGATTTTCTCGAGCGGTTAGACCTTTATCAAGATTATTATGCTGAGCGACGACACCAATCTTTTGTCTTGCCCACGCCGGGTTTTCTAAAATTGGTCTATTGTTAATCAAAATCTCTCCAGAAGTTGGCTGCTTTTGGGTTGTCAACATACTAATCATCGTACTCTTTCCCGCTCCATTAGGACCTAAAAAACCAAAAATTTCTCCTTGTTTCACTTCTAAGTCGATTCCTTTCACAGCTTCAATTTTTCGGTTTTTAGAAATTAAAAAATCTTTTGTTACATTAATTGTCTGAAGAATGTTCTTTGTCACTTTACTTCCACCTCTCTTTTTTCTTCCCCTTTATAATACAGTCTGGAGTTAGGTACAGAGTCAAGGGTTAATACTTTTTCATATCTTCTTAATCAGATTGTAAATTGTAATTTTATTTTGCAGTAAATTTAAGGGGTGCTTTGTACTAATAAATCGAGTAGGAGACTAGCCATTAATTGACTAGTCTCCTACTCGATTTAAAATAGTCCTTTTTTCAATATATAAATACTTTAACTGCCATAAGCATACCCTTTTTCCAGTTCGTCTTTACTTGTAGTTATTTCT
>JBHWQC010000133.1:0-11723 GCA_043425375.1 Atopostipes sp. | reverse complement strand
AAAGTGTCCAAGCGAGTGAACGAACCGTTGAAAAAGCCACGCAGCTAGAGGAAACAGCTGTAGAGGCAGAATTGACCCGCGAGAAAACAGCCGTCGAAAGTTTGTATGATTTCGAGGATTTTATCGGGTACTATCTGCATTTTGACTCCGCCGATCGTTCACATTCCGATATGCTGGTGACGATTCGACCCCATGATTTAACCATCGGCTGGTGGATGTCTGAATATGAACGCTACGAAATATTGGACTGGTCACTTGCGGGCAACGCCCTGACCATCAACTATTACTTACAACCTTTTTTTGAAGCAGAAGAGGATGAATATGGCTCAATGACCCTTTACTTAATAGAAGAGAACGGTGAAACAATTCTTAGTTTTGGGACGGAAAGGGCATTTATCAAAGCTACTTTTGAAGAAGTGCAAAGTTACCAACAAACTAACCCTGACCCTTTCTAAATGAAAAACGAGCAGCAAAGGGGGCAGCAGAAGCAGAACATAAAGCAACTGAAAAATAGCCACCAACTTAGTCTGCAATCCTTGTAAGGTTTACTATCTCTAAAGAACCTGAACATTTCTAACCTGTATGTAATACCCCCTAGACAAAATTGTTTAGGGGTTTTTCATAGGCTAAGATTGAAATCTTTCATTCAAAAGCGTCCTTTATTTATGTTTTAGTCCTGCTGAACGGAGAAGGAATGATGACAGTCGTTTGAATTCGATAACAGTTTGTAACAGAAACCGGAGCATGAAGGCACTTGTTTTGAGAATTTATTCTGTTTCAGCTAAAGTAAAAATAGCGAATAAAATTTATTGTTAGGCATAGTTATTCGGCTATTTTTCAAGGAAGAGGTGATCGTTTCTATCGGAAGTTGGATTCTTTTATTTCTACAAAAAGCTGTTTAAGGCAATAGAAGTAAGAACTTTTTTATAGAAAGGATAGATCTTATGGATAAGGAAAAAGATTTTCAGGCATCAGAAGGTGACGACAAAAAGAAACAATTAAACCCGTACCATAAAAAAAATACGGGTCCTGATAAAGAAATGACGAGTGATACGGGCTTTAAAATTTCAAATGATCGTTGGAGTCTGCGTGCTGGAAAAAGAGGCCCTTTACTTTCACAAGACATTCATTTTTACAGAAAACAATCACGTTTTAACCGAGAGCGAATTCCTGAGAAAGTAGTACATGCTAGAGGATTTGGCGTATATGGTGATTTTGAACTCACCAAATCGATGAAAGAATATACCGTTGCGGATTTCCTGCAAGAACCGGGGACAGTGACTCCGGTATTTAATCGTTTTTCTAACTTTATCGGAAACAAAGGCTCAAAGGATACAGCAGTAGATATCCGCGGGTTTGCCACAAAGTTTTATACACAAGAAGGAAATTACGATATGCTAGCCCTGCAATTTCCGGTCTTTATTATCTCAGATGCGATTAAATTTATGGATGTCACGCATGCAGCCAAACCCAATCAAAAAACACATATCCCGCAAGCTACAGTAGCGCATGATCGGTTTTGGGATTATGTGGCAAATAATCAAGAGTCAGCCCATATGGTGATGTGGCTGATGTCGCAAAGAGGACGGCCAAGAAGCTGGCGTATGATGGAAGGCTATCCAATCAACACTTTCCGCTTTATTAATAAAGAAGGCAAATCTACTTTCGTCCGCTTTGTCTGGAAACCAAAATTAGGTGTCCATTCCTTATTAATGGAAGAAGCCAATCTGATTGGTGGAATAGATCCTGATTTCCATCGCCGGGATATTATTGAAGCGATTGAAAAAGGGGCTTACCCTGAATATGATTTAGGTGTACAGTTAATCCCTGAAGAAGATGAATTTGAGTACGATTTCGATGTGCTGGATTCCACAAAATTATGGCCAGAAGAAGTGATTCCGGTAGAAATTATTGGAAAAATGACTCTGAATCGACTCACCGATAACTTCTTTGCCGAAGAGGAACAAGCTGCCTTTGATCCATCTACATTAATCCCAGGTATTGGGTTTACAAATGATCCTGTATTACAAGGACGAGCTTTTGCCTACCGGGACACAGAATACTACCGACAACATACGGGCAATATTAATGAAATTCCAATAAACCAGCCGCTTTCTGAAGTGAATACGAACTTTAGAGATAGCTACTCCCGTTACTCAATTGATGAAGATCTCGTGACCCATCATGAAAATTCACTGGCTGAAAACTCTCCGAAAGAAGTATCTCCAGAAGATGGGGGTTATACCCACTATCCAGAAAAAGTAGAAGGGTATCTAACAAGGGAAGCACCAAGTGAATCATTTCTTGATTACTTTTCACAAGCGAGACTTTTTTGGAATAGTTTAGCGGATTTTGAAAGAAAAGATTTAATTGACACATTCACCTACCATTTACAATATGTGGAAAGTCAATCCATTAGAGAACAAAACGTTGAAATGTGGGCTAATGTAGACAATGACTTTGCCAGTGAGCTTGCAGATCGTCTAGGAGTTCAGCGTCCTACAACCACTCAAGTTGACGAAACAAGAAAATCACCCGCACTAAGTATGGCGAATATGCCTTCCTCTGCTGCAACTCAAAAAGTAGGGGTACTTATTGGGAACGATTTTGATGGTCAAGAAGTGAACCAAGTTTTAGAAAAACTGAAAGAACAAGGGGCTTTTGTGCATATTGTCAGCGAAAACCTAGGCACTCTTACTGGAAATGACGGAACAGAGTTGCAAGTACAAGAAACGTTTAAAACAAAACATCCGGTTTTATATGATGCGCTTTATATTGTGGGTGGAAAAGCAAAAGACCAAGAAAAGTTCAATCAATATCTCATGGAGTTTTATTATGACACCTATAAATTCTTTAAACCGATAGGCATTGCGCAAGATGGCGAAACCCAGCTGGAGGTTTCTAAAGGCGAAAATCCTTTAGGTGTGGTGTATGCGAAAGCTTCATCTGATTTTGCGGAAGAATTTGTACAGGCCATTGCGAAAAAACGGTTTTGGAATCGAAAATAATTGTTTAATAAACTGGAAGAAAAAATCAACATTCGCTATTCAAAAAGGGAGTCTGTGAGAGCAGACTCTCTTTTTACTTGTTTATTCATAGCGTTTCACCGCCAAGGAAACTCGGTATTTTAATGCTGAGAGGAATTGGTGGGTTTGTGAAACGTAATTCTTTAATTTTTTCCATCATAAAAGTCCTTTCTATTAACCTTTCACTAACATTTGTAATAGAATGTATTTAGTGAAAGGAGGTGTAAAGTATGGATATTACACTCACTGCTAAACAACAAATCTTCCCTGACGAAAAGCAAATACAGTCTTTTAAAGATACTATGACTACCTACACCAGAGCATTGAACTTTGTTTCGGAGTGGATTTTCAGCCAAGGCTTCAACTTGAAACAATTCAGTATCCACAAAGAAATCTATCATACGATTCGCGAAACGTTTAATCTGAAAGCCCAACTTACGCAAAATGCGATTCGTGATGTCATTGCTCGCTACAAAGCAGTTGAAACTCAACTTAAAAGTAAGGGAGTTCAATTAGAACACTTGTGGTACCCATTGAACTTTAAGACCCCTCAGCTTACTTTGACTCGCGACCGTGATTATAGTTTCTTAAAAACAGGTCAAGTTTCCATCAATACGAAGGACAAGCGTGAAAAAGTCGATATCACGTTCAAAAATCGTGAGCATTTCCTTGAAGGACATAAGCTGGGTGAAGCGAAACTAATCACCAAGGATGATAAATGGTTCCTTTATATTTCAGCTGCCAAGGAATACCCTGCGTTTGAAAAAGAAAAGGTTCAACACGTTGTCGGTATCGACAGAGGGTTACGCTTCTTGGCAAATACTTTCGACGAAAAAGGAAACAGTCATTTTATGAATGGAAAAGAATTTTTAGCCAAGCGTCGCCACTTCAAGAAGCTTCGACAGTCGTTGCAGAAAAAGAACACCAAATCCGCTAAACGAAGAATTCAAAAAATAGGTCAACGAGAGAACCGTTGGATGACCGATGTCAATCATCGATTATCAAAGGCACTCGTTGATTACTATGGACCGAATACCCTGTTCGTTTTAGAAGATTTGACCGATGTTCGATTTGCGACGGAAAAACATCACAAGGACAGTCGATATGAAGCCGTCAGTTGGCCTTTCTATCAGTTTGAACAACATTTAGCTTACAAGGCTCGTATGAATAATTCGGAAGTGTTTAAAGTGGACGCCCACTATACAAGCCAACGTTGTCCAAAATGCGGAACTATTGATAAGGAAAATCGTTTGAACAAGGAACATGCTTTCTGTTGTGAGAATTGTGGCTACAAATCAAACGATGACCGGGTAGCTGCCATGAATATCCAGCAATTAGGAACAGAGTGGATATCTGGAACCGAACGACCTCGCTACACAAAAGTCGAAATAAATTAAGGTACACATGATATATTCTGTGTATTGCCGTAGTTGTCAATCTGCGGGCAAGGTGAAATTCCTTGTGAGTAGCAACCTAAAATAGGAGCTTAAAATCAAGCGTTTGGACTATTGTGTTTAGAGTTGCAAGCCCGGTACTTTAGTGCCGGGTGGTTGACTTAGATATAAAGCGTCCTATTCCACGCGTTTACTAGTAACATGCTAAACTAAAGAAAAGAAGGAGATGCGCCGCATGAAAATCAATAAGTCACTTAACTATTTGTGCTACTGGCTCCTTATCGGCCTCTTCGCCTCACTCAGCGGGCATCTGGCCATCGAGTTCCTGCAGCGCATCGGCTTTACCAACATCTGGCCGCCACTTTCGCTCCAACTGGTAAGTATCGGTCTTTTATTTATCCTCTACAACTTATTTGGCGCACTGCTCGGCAGCGCCACGCTCGGGGGCATCGGCCTCTTTATGACGGCGCTCACCCTAGGCATCATCAACCGCGTCAAAATCCATTACCGCGCTGAACCCCTTTTCCCCAGCGAGCTTATTCTCGTGAAGGAAGTGCCTTTTTTGGTCGAAATGGTCGGCTGGGTGTATATTCTTTTGATTGCTTTAACGGTTATGGCAGGGATCGCTCTCATGGTGAGGTTCTACCAAACCAAAATAAAGCCCAAGAAAAAAGAGATCCCCAAAAAAATTGAGTGGACAACTAGAAGCATCGGCGTATTATTATCGGGTGTGGCTCTGTTTTATCTGGGCCAGTTTCATCAGCCGGGCCATCTGTTGCGCGAATTTTATAGCGACCAAGGCGCTTGGACCTTTGACAATCAAGTCCAAGACTACCAGGCGAATGGGTTTGTGGCCGGTTTTTTGGCGAATGTACCGGGTGAGCCGATGGATAAGCCAAAAGGGTATTCCAAAGAAAGAATCGAAGAGATCGTCAAAAAGTACCGCAGCCTGGCAGAGGACATCAATGCCAATAAAGGAGAGGCAAAAACGGATACGAATATTCTTTTTGTGATGAACGAGAGTTTTTCAGATCCGTTTAATTTAGACGGCCTTTGGAGCGATAACGATCCACTCGCCCATTTTCGAAGAAGAAAACAAGACACGCTAAGCGGGCAAGTGTTGTCGCCGACGTTTGGCGGGGGCACCAATGCCAATGAATTTCAGGCGTTGACGGGTTTTTCGTTGGAGCCCTTGAATCCGCAGATTACGTCGCCTTATATGCAGCTGGATGGGCGAATCGAGACCTATCCCAGCATTGTCCAGCAACTGAATCAGCTGAACTACCGCACCACCGCCATTCATCCGTACGACAAAAACTTTTTCAAGCGCGATGAGGTGTATGAGAAGATGGGTTTTGATTTGTTTTTACATGATCGCAATATGAAACATACAGAAAAAGTGACGGAAAACCATCTTTTTATTTCAGATGCATCCGCCTATAGAGAAACTTTGGCAGTCTTGGAAGAAACAGAAGAGACAGATTTTATCCATGTGGTGACGATGCAAAACCATACGCCCTATGCCGAAAAATACAGAGCCGTTGATTTTCAAGTGACGGGGTCGGGCAATGATGAGGAAGCGATGGGGTACTTTCAGGATTTAAAACATAGTGATGACGCCTTAGAAGATCTTATTCAACAAATCGACCAGCATTCCGAACCCATTCTTTTGATTTTTTGGGGCGACCACTTGCCCGGTTTGTATCGGGGAGAGATCCGGCAAACCAATGACGAATTTACCCTCAGGCAAACCCCGCTTCTTATCTACAGCAACACCTTACATTTAAAAGGGGAAGTGGGCACGACAAGTCCGATTTATTTCAAGAACTGGCTTTACGCCTGGTTGGATATTCCGCTCACCCCTTATTTGGCCTTGCTGTTGCGGATGGAAGCAGTGCTGCCGATGATTGACAATGGCTTGTATCTTGAAAAGGGTGAGCGTTTCACTGCTCGAAAAGAGCTGAGTCCAGAAGCGCTTGCCGTCTTGGAGGAGTATTCGTTGATTTTATATGACATCACAACCGGTGAGCAGTATGCCCATCCACTCGATTTTTTTGAATAAAAGAAAAAACGGCCCTCTCGCAAATGAGAGTGGCCGTTTTTCATGATTGTTAACCATGAAGATGAATAATACTCTTTATTTCATGTTTAACTTCCTCTTGAATTTCTTCTCCGTCTTCTACTTCTTCTAGCTCTTTCAACCCACAAATAGAGTGAAGAATTTCTCGTTCCATTTCTTCACCTAAACGAACCCCTTCATCCAGATGGCCATCTTTATAGACAACCGTGGAGGGGGTATTGGTAACACCCATATCGGAGGCGATACGTAAGTTTTTACGGTACACTTTCTTCGTTAAATCGGATTTAAAATCTTCCTTAAACATTTCCAAATCCAAACCAATTTCTTCAGCGACTTGGAGCGCCAAATCATTTGAAAAATCAATGCGAGCTTCAACGACATGTTCTTGCAGCGCAGTCAAAAACTCATGTGATTTTTTCTTGCCTTGCATGGCACTTGCGTGAATGGCTAAACATGCGTTATACGTATTCGCGAGTAATTGATTGTTTTTATCAACAAACCGCACATTGTTCTCTCTTGAACGTTTGCGCGCATGTCCATACACACGTCTGGAATTCACCATAGGAATCACACGAAGATTAATTTTTTCCGGTCGTTCTAATCGAAACTGTTTAATGATTTTTCTGGCGTCATTACAACGTCGACCAAGTGGGTCCAGAAAGAGAAAAATCTCAATATACTGATTAGCCATTTTAAACACACCTATAATCTTTTAGTTGTTGTTAGTGTCTGATTTACTTTCTTTACATTAGCACACATTCGAGGGAATCAAAAAACATCTGCTTACAACGCCTAAAATACCGGTTTAAAAACCGGTTGCGTTCTAACCCCCTGCGCGAGCGATTTTAGGTTGCGCTGGCCGGTAGGGAATGGCTGAGTTTTTTAAATACGCTTCGAAAAATGCCTTACCTTCTTTGGCATCTGTACTTTCAAGTTCCAACTCATAATCCACACGTCCATTTTGAAAAGTGGTTTGATCGAGCACTAAAAGATGTGTGCCCATTCTTTTTTCAAATCGCTGGGTCTCAAAATGATTAAACAAATAAAATACCGTCTGTTTATTGAGGGTTTCAATGTCTATATCGGCAGATACATCTGAAAGGTTAAGTTTTTTTGCATCAAGGATTTCTGAACACTTATTATCACTCAAAGGGATATTCGTTTCCAGTAAAAAACCTTGAGAGGGAACTTTTAATGTCAGTTCATTCAATGATTGGGTTGTGCGGATGCGAAGGGCTGAAAGGTGATCTTTCAGCTGATGATCTTTCGTATCAAAATAATAATTGCGTTGAACGATTTTCTGTTGCTTCCCATCAGAAAACTCTCTCTTTAAAATACCATCATATTCCAAGCGAGTCAACATGTTTTTGAATTCGATTTCCAAATTTTGATTCAAACTGCTTTCACCTCGAAAATTACTAGGGATAGTTTAGTACAAAATAGGAGGGAATGCAAAAATATGCTTCTCAACTTGATATAAGAAAACTATAAGAAGTATTTAGTTACAGTTATTACTGTGGTATAATTGTAAAGAATAGGCAAGTTTTATGTAAAGAAACTGTAAATAAAATGATTGCTTAATTTAAAGAAGGTGAATGCCATTTATGTTATTGCTTTTAACAGCTTTTAATTTATTTCTGTATAAAACAGAAAAATATAATAAAACATTAAGCTTATACATATTTTCAAATTACTTTATTGTTTTACTCACAATATTTCTATGGGAAAGTTATGAAGTCAGTCATTTCATACCAGGAACACTGTTATATATAAAACCAGGGTTTATAATCAACGGTATATTCGCGCTCTTTTCGATATTGCTTATAAAATTTATAATGGATATTAAATATTTTTTGATAAAAAATGAAATCATAGTTAAAAATTTCAAGCTAAAGAAAGCTCATAAAGTACTCTACATTTTATTTTCATTATTCACTTTTATAGGATTTTTATTAATCGAGGGAAGTAAATGGGCTACCGAATACTTTGATGGTTTAAGAATAGATCAAATAATATATACTCTCAGTCAACCTCTAAGTGGAACGGATCCTCAGCAATTTATTAATTTTGCGAAAGGTCCCTTTTTTCAAGCGGTACTCTATACAATTATTATACTAGTAATTTTTTATCATCTAGCGACATATTTTATAAATACGAAATGTTTGACTAAACAAGTAAGTACTACTCAAAAAATCATCTTTCAACTGTCTCCAATAATCGGTATTTTAATTCTCTTCTTTAGTATAAACAAAAGTATTACAGTGCTTGGAAAAGAAGATGTAAAAACTTATTTTTTTGAGACAACCTCCTTGTATGAAGAATACTATGTTGCCCCAGATAAAGTTGATATAGAATTTTCAGAAAAGAAAAACTTAATCTACATCATGTTGGAATCTATGGAAAGTAGCTTTACTTCTGAAGAATTAGGTGGACATGGCCGAGAAAATTTAATCCCGAATCTGACTCAACTTGCGCTTGAAGAAGGTGTTCATTTCTCGAATAGAGAAAAATTGGGAGGGGCCCTACAAGTTCCTGGGACAAATCAAACGGTTACTGGCACTGTTGCACAAACAGCGGGGGTTCCAGTTCGGATTGATTTTAATGCCGACACGAATGCTAATTATTATGGGATGGAGCAAGATGAAGGGTACCTGCCAGGTGCTTATTCCTTAGGAGATTTACTAGAAGAAGAAGGTTATGAGCAAATGTATTTCATTGGTTCTGATGCAACATTTGCTGGAAGGGATAGTTATTTTACAGAACATGGAAATGTGGAAATCAGAGATTTGTTTTGGGCGCGAGAGCAAGGGTTAGTCCCTGAAGACTACTATGAATGGTGGGGCGTGGAGGATGAGAAACTATATGAATTCGCAAAAGATTCTTTAATTGAATTGTCAAATAGAGGAGCACCTTTCAACTTTACTATGTTAACCACAAATACACACTTCCCACATGGTTACTTATCCGAAGAAACAGAAACGGTGTTTGATGAGCAGTATAGTAACGTCATTTTACATGCGGATAAGCTGGTGAATGAATTTATTCATTGGATTAAAGAACAAGATTTCTACGAGGATACTGTCATAGTAGTCGTAGGCGATCATTTATCAATGGATAAAGAATACTTCTTAGATTGGAATAAAGATTATGAAAGAACGATTTTTAATCTCTATTTAAACACGGATAAACAGCCAATGAATCTTACGAACCGACAATTTACATCATTAGATTTATATGCCACCACTCTTTCAGCAATGTCAGCTGAAATTGAAGGAAATCGTCTGGGATTAGGAGTAGACCTTTTTTCAGACGAAACAACACTTGTGGAAGAGATAGGGCTTGAGAATTTTTCAAATGAATTATTGAAGAGGTCTAGCTACTATCAAAATAACATTCTTCAAGGTACAGACATTCCATTAGAAGAAAATGACTAACTGTTATTATGAAGCAGTGCAAATATCTATATTAAAGTTTAATACTAGTTCTAAGGCGAGAAACGCATTCAGGTTTTCTCGTCTTTTTCTATAAATAACAGAGATAGTAGACCATAGTCTAACACTTTAATAAATTATGGAAATTTTATTAAATTATGCTATACTACTCGAAGAATAAAGCTAAGCGTCGTCTTAGTTTAGGAGGAACACTTCATGCCTAATTCAGGTGGCTTTAATCGAACATTTAAATTTGGAGCGGCATTTGTCGATATCTTGCTCTACCATCTATCTTTTATACTGACATTTTTAATCAGGTATACGGGAGCCCGCCCAACCTTTAACTACTCAGCTTACTTGAGTGCCCTACCTTATATAATGATTGCTTTTGTAATCATCAATATATTTTCAGGGATTTATACACTCTATAATAAACGATTTATTGATATGTTTTCGACAACGCTTATTTCACAAGTGATGATGTCTGTTATTGTAACGGCTATGACTTTTTACGGACGCTGGTTTGCTTTTCCAAGAAGTATCATTTTGCTCAATCTATTCGTAAGTACCATTGTCTTATTTATTTGGCGTGTGATTCTTTTAGAATTATACATTAAAAATTCGGGCACGAGTAAAGTCATGATTATTGGGGACAAAGCGAACTGTGCGCAAGCCGTGGCGAACTTTAAATCTTCTCAATCTAGACAGTATAAGGTTCAGTCAGTGTCAGTCGACAATTATATGAAAAATATAAAAAATCATGTAGATGAAATTGACGTTTTTTATTTCTTAGGTTTTCAAAGTTTAACCCAACAAAATGAAATTTTATCTTATCTCACCTTAAAAGATAAGCGGATATTTTTAGATACAACCTTTGAAAACATTTTAAGAGTTAATAATCGAATTATGAACATTGACGATGAGAGTCTGATTACGATTTCTAAATTTGAGATTTCACCAGAAAATGACACAATTAAACGAATATTTGATGTTGTTATTTCACTCTTTATGATTATAATCACTTCACCCATTATGCTTGGAGCAGCGATTGCGATTAAATTAAATTCAAAAGGACCCATTCTTTATAAACAAGTCCGTGTGACGAAAGGTCAAAAAGAATTTGAAATTTACAAGTTCCGTTCCATGCGGACAGATGCAGAAGAATTATCCGGTCCGGTTTTAGCCGATGCAGAAGATCCACGGATTACAACCGTTGGAAAGTATTTGAGAAGTTTACGAATAGACGAATTACCTCAACTTTTTAATGTATTAAAAGGGGAGATGTCATTAATAGGGCCCCGACCAGAGCGTCCATTTTTTGTGGAACAGTTCCAAAAAGAAAATCCTTACTATTATTTAAGACATACAGTTCGTGCAGGAATTACTGGTTATGCGCAAGTCTATGGGAAATATTCTACTGGATATAATCATAAGTTGAGATTTGATTTACTTTATATTAAGAACTATTCATTAATTATGGATATTCAAATTCTCTTTCAAACAGTTAAAATTTTATTTGATAAGGTATCTTCTCAAGGAGTAGAAGAAGAAATGACGATTGACGAAATATTTGAGGATATTACTCTTTATAAATAGATAACTCTACACAGTTTATCTACAGGAGGAATTAGTAAAGTGAAAGATACTAAGATTTCGGTTTTACTATCTCTTTACAAAAATGAACAACCTGAGTTTGTAATAGATAGTTTGAAAAGTGTATTCGACCAAACATTAATGCTTGATAAAGTCATCTTAATAGAAGTTGGGCTATTGCTGTAGAAGCAATTAAGTT
>JBHWQC010000132.1:0-4353 GCA_043425375.1 Atopostipes sp. | reverse complement strand
TGGCGAAGATATCACCAAACAAGACGCCTACAAACGCGCTACACATATTAGCCGTGTCTTCCAAGATGCAAAAATGGGAACGGCTTCTCGCCTAACCATCGAAGAAAACTTAGCGGTTGCATGGAAACGCGGAGAAAAACGCGGCCTTGGCTTTGGCATTCGAAAAAATGATCGTCAACGATTTAGAGAAGAGTTAAAACAATTAGATTTAGGTTTAGAAGATCGGTTAAAGATGGATGTGGGTCTTCTTTCTGGGGGGCAGCGCCAAGCCTTAACTCTTTTGATGGCCACCTTAGTGACGCCAAAGCTGCTTTTACTCGATGAGCATACGGCCGCGCTTGACCCGAAAACGAGTGAAATGGTTCTTGGTCTAACAGAAAAAATCGTTCGGGAAAAAGAAATTACCACGATGATGATTACACACAGTATGGATCAAGCTCTGACCTTTGGGAATCGATTAATTATGATGTCCAATGGAAAAATAGTTGTAGATGTCTCTGGCGAAGAAAAAGAAAAACTAACAGTTCCTGACCTTCTCGAGCTATTTAAAAAAAGAAGTGGACAAGGAATGACCGAAGACGCCATGTTATTAGGTTAATCGCTTATCCATTTAAAAAGTCAACCACCCTTTTTGGGATGGTTGACTTTTTTTACTTAAATATTGTATCTTCAGGGATGCATCGTTTTAGTGGGATCAAACACAATAACTGTTCCTACGCCTATAGAGAGAAAGACTCCAAGCAGTAAAAAAATAAACACATTCTTTAATGCAAAGCCAGCCACTAAGCCAACAATCAAGCCTGTGAGGATGCCTATCAGAAAATTCGCACGTCTTGATCGTCTTTTCATAACGGTCACATCCCTTCTTGCTGTGTACTCTTCTTAAATCTATTATATTCAGAATCTGTTTTTTGGGAAATTGTTTTTTATTTTATCTTCTGAGCTTCCTCTTTCTGGTATTAAAGATTTAAATTACCATCAAAAAACACCACTTCCTAGATTTCTCTTACTTTAGAAAGTGGTGTTATGACTAATTAATTACTTACCATTGGATAATTCCTACAATAAACGCAAATGCCAACATCAGAAGACTTAGAGCCCAAACATACTTAAAGCTAAACTTTAAATGCTGTTCATATCCCACATCATCGACAAGTCCTAAAGCTAAAAAGGTAGCCGGCACTACTGGACTGATCATTAAAGAAAGGTTTTTACCCATTAACATCGCTATAGAAGTGCTAAGCGGATCAACATCAAATTGAGCGCCTACTTCTAAAATGGGTGGCATAAATCCAAAGAAATATGCATCTGTACTAACCATAAGGCCTAAAGGAGTAGATACAATTCCGAAAATGAGATGCGTAAATCGTCCGAGGGCTGCTGGAATGATGCCAGTCAGTACTGATGCCATTGCTTCAACCATCCCCGTTCCATCCATGATGCCTACCATGACTCCAGCTGCTATCATAGTAGCTGAGATAGTTAGGGCTGCGCCAGCATGTTTACCAAATGATTCATTTTGTTCTTTAAGTGTTGGATAATTGACAAAGTATGTCACACTTAAACCAATCATAAAGACTAAATAAGCTGGCATGACATTCCAAACCAATACACCGATAACAATGAATGTCCATAATGTATTAAACGGCAGAAGCTTCCTTGCTCTTTTTTCTCTCTTGGTTTCTTTTTTCTCTTCTTCAACAACTTCTTCTTTGGCAAAATCTTCTGCTTCTTCAACAGAAGCTATTCCGGAGGGAGTCGTTGTTTGTTTAGCTTCAACTTCAACATTTCCGCCATTTACACCAGCTAAGCTGGCTGTATGAACGACTTCTTTCTCTGTATTGCCATTTTCTTCACCTAAAGCAGACAATCGTCTTTTTTCTTGCATACCTAAAAAGACGGCTAAAGCAAGAATTAAGAGTAAACCAAATATCTGAACCGGGATTAAAATAAGCCATAGATTGTTAGCGTCCATTCCGATAACCGAAGCTACACGTGCCACTGGACCACCCCATGGCAGTAAATTCATAACACCCATTCCTACAGTAGTTAAACATAAAAGAACTTCTGTCTTAAGACCTAATTTTTTATAAATTGGATACATCGACGGAATTGTAATTAAAACAGTTGTGGCAGTTGCACCATCGATGTGTGCGATAATACCAATAATCGCTGTAACAACTGTAATGGCTATTGGTTTGTTCCCTGCCTTTTCAGTGAGCCAATCAACCATAGGATCAAATACACCAAGATCTTGCATAACACTGAAAAATATAATAGAGAAGATAAATAATACCGCATTGTTCATAACAGTCTCTATACCTGCGCCAACATATTCACTTAATTGCTCAAAATTAGTTCCTACTATAAGTGCTGAAATAACCGGAACCATAATCATTACTGTAATTGGACTGCCTTTACCCTTTATAAGTAAATATATGGTCGCAAAGACCATTAAAAATCCCATAAAAGCTAACATAATATATTCTCCTTGCTACTATTTAATTGTATTTCTTACCCTAATTTTTTTTCATTTCTTGAATCGTATCGATTAATACTGAAGTGAATTCTGTAGTAGACGTGTTCCCGCCTAAATCTGCTGTAAAATACTGAGAATCACTTAATACTTGGTCTAGAGCTTTCCTGATTAATTCAGCAGCCCATCCTTCATTTATATAGTCCAACATCAGGCACCCACTCAAAATCAATGCTGTGGGATTAGCCGCATCTTGTCCAGCAATATTATCAGCCGTCCCATGAACCGCTTCAAAAATAGCTAAATTATCTCCAATATTTGCTCCAGGAACAATCCCTAAACCACCAATTAATCCTGCCATTAAATCAGATAAAATATCGCCATACAAGTTTTGAGTGACAATCACATCAAATTGCTTTGGGTTAATGACAAGCTGCATGGCCATATTGTCTACTAAAATCTCTTTAAGAGGAATTTCTGGGTACTCTTCTCCCACTTTACGGGCAATATCCAAAAACATTCCATCCGTCAATTTCATAATATTTGCTTTAGTGACCACAGTTACATGCTTTCGATTATTTTTCTTAGCATATTCAAAAGCTCTGCGAATAATTCGTTCAGAACCTTTTCGAGTAATAATTTTAATACTATGCATCTCATCTTCAGATATCTTCTCTTCAACACCTGCATATAAATCCTCAGTGTTTTCTCTAAATAAGATAAGATCCAAATTTTCAAACTTAGATTCAATAGCACCTAAAGACTGGATGGGACGTATGTTTGTGTATAAATCGTATTTTTTTCTTAATGCCACATTGGCACTTCGAAAGCCTTCACCTATAGGCGTTGTCATCGGTCCTTTAATCCCAATTTTATTGGCTTCTAAACTTTCATAGACCTTATCAGGGATTAATTGACCTGTCTTGTCAAAAACAGCTTTCCCAGCATGAACGATATCCCAGTCAATATGGACTCCTGTCGCATTAATGACCTCCATAGTACTTTCTGCTATTTCTGCTCCTATACCATCACCTGGTATCATTGTAATTCTCATTGCTCTCTCCCCTATTCTCTCCACTCAACTATAATTATAACCAATAAAATGAGTATTTGATTAAAAACACTTTCTAAATTATACCGTATGCTTAATCAACTTGTCAATATAAAAATGAAATAGTCATTTTATTTTTGTCAATGTCGTATAAGTGCTTGTAAAAAAATAAAATTTTCTTGATCCTTTCTGATAATGAGAGAAAGATTAAAGTAAAGCTTGACACCCTCATTTTAAAAGCGTATTATACTCTTAATTAGATGTTAGGAGTGACGGACATGTTGCGGACAAACGATAAAATACATTCAAATAAGCGATTTTTCTTTAGCTTTTTTAGATACTGTTTGTAAACATGACCGACATTCATGGATGCAAACACAAACACAAACATGTGCGTTTGTATCTATGATGGCTAAAGCTTTTTGAGCGAATAAACTCGGCCGCGTAGATGAAAGAATCTAAGTGGCGTTAAACCAAGACTTTTTAAACACCTCTTAAGATAATTTCATCTTAAGAGGTGTTTTTGTTCGACTCGCAAATCATTTAGGAGGAAAACAGGATGAAAAAATTAGTAAAGGGTTTAGGTATTGGATTAATCGGTTTAGTTCTTGCGGCGTGCGGAACGGATGAAGAGGCGACAGATAATGCAACTGTCGAAAACGGGGAATCTATAAATATAGGGATTCTACAATTTATGGAACACAATTCCCTGCAAGCAGCCCGTGACGGCTTTGTTGAAGAGCTAGAAGCTTCAGCTATCGACGTAACGATTGAAGACATGAACGCACAAGGTGATCAGTCGAATCTTCAAAGTATGAGTGAGCAA
>JBHWQC010000131.1:0-11800 GCA_043425375.1 Atopostipes sp. | reverse complement strand
GAAATCATAATGACTGACTGGGATGAAATTCAATGGGATAATATTTAAAATTAAGTGTTTTCACCTTTTAAGATAAAAAGTTAATAATTTATTGAATATACATGTTCAAATTAATCAAGCTATAAATTTTTATGTATGATATAAACGTATTAGTCGATTAATGTTATTAAATATTCAGTGTTAATGTACATACAAAAAAATCACCTTTTAAAATAGATTTACTAGATGAATATTTTCTATAATGATTTTTAAAAATAGAATTCTCTCATAAAACATAGGCATATGCGTGAAAATTTAGTCTAAACCATTACCAAAACCAGTACTATATAACTATAAACATTGACGCGAAGGGGCTTGGATGAGCCCCCTCAACTCCATTAGATCTTTAACTAGCATTTCTAAGAGCTCTCAACCGACAGCTCAAAAGTGCCTTTGTTTTTAAAATGGTCGTGCAACATTGATTATTCTTAAAAAGATGCAGAAGAAATCTGAAGTACTGTAAGGAATTTTCGGTCTTTAGAATTTTATTTTATCGGTTAAACTTTAGAGGGATTCGAAAAATTAAAGTTCTTGTAAAAATACAAATTAAAACTATATTAAAGGTACAAAATGCGATTAGTTTGATATGAGTGAGAAAAACCACTCTTGCTTCTTTGAATCAGGAGCTGGTTAAATGATTCCATGGAGGTGTAGTATGGACATTATCCAAAGAATGATCGAAATAAAATGGCCGTTTTTGATAGCTGAGTTAGTATTTCTAATCGGTGGAATAGCCCTTATCATTAGCGGAATCAAAGTGCGAAAACAAAGTAAATCAACTGCTTTGATTAATAGTGTTCTAGGTATCATAATTACATTGGTGTCACTGTATATTTTATTTATAACATTCATATTCGGCTACAACTCTTAAAAGTAAAAAATCACCTCTTAGTGAAAGCGAGATGAGACATCTGAGTAGTAGAGATTTAACTATTGATGATGAAAAAAATAGGTTAGAGAGATTCTTAAAGAAAGAAAATATTGAAAATGATCGTAATTACTTAAGGATGGAAAAAGGACCTAAACCGTTTTTATATAAGGTTCTTACTCTTTCACATCAATTGCGGCTCACCATTTTAGAATTCTATTACCTTATTTTTACTGAGAATCATATTATCTTATTGACACAAAACAAAGACTATGAATTTACTACAAAGAATATGATTATAACCAATCATCATGCTATTCATGGTTTTTCTTTCCAAAAAATTTATGGCGCTTACTGTATATCTTTTACCTACCAAAATAAAAAATATTATTTCTATTTAAATGATTCATTTAGTACCAGAGTTCTAGGCAATATTTTTGGAACGAATACAAAAAATTATTCTCGAAATAATTTAATTAATTTAGAGAAAAAGAATTTTATGGGACTTTTGAAGGATAGATAAATGTGGAGAGCTTGAACTAGTTAACCTTACTATTCCTGACATATTTATGCTAGAGAATTTTACTGACAACTTACACAATATCGAAATAGAGAAACGAATAGTGGCTGTCGGGTAGTTATAGTTGAAGATTTCCGTGACGCTTTAGATGTTTCTGAACCTCAAAAAGGTCACAAGCTAATTTTTAATGAATTTAAAGTCGAAGAAAGATATAAAATTCCATACTTTGTCATTGGGAACAAAAAATTAAGGACCGGATGCAGATTCGATGGTTAATTGGTCAGAAAATGTCGAAAAATAAATGCATAAAACGAGGAGGGAGAGCATGCTTTTTTGGAGAGTCTTACTTGCCATGTTGATATTTGGTGTAATATATATTGGTTCGACTTATGTGATTCGAAAATATTTTCAAGTAGAGCACTTGAGTTGGTGGAGTTATGATCATATAAACGATGAACACAAACGCCTTGATTGGGCAATTCGAATAATAGCAGTAGTCCTTATGATTATCGGATTTATTGTCAATCTATCAAGAGGTATTGAAAACGAATTGTGGTTCTTTCAACCTTGGTTTATACTATTTGTAACGATATTGATCGGGCAATTTCTTAGAGCCTATATGGAAAAAAAGTATATAGAGAATGAAAATTATTATAAAGCATCGGTAGCTGAAGCCTTTGTTTTGATTGTCGTTTTATTTATTACATACCAGACAAAATTCTATGGTTTATTGTTTTAAGTGAACTAAAATGAATAACACCTAGTTATATCTAGTAAAGATACATAAAACGAACGCCTTAATTTTATTTTGATGTTCTTTTTTCTTCTTAATTTGAATAAGAAGATGCAAGGCTAAGTAAGCGGTGAATAGGTAGACGCCTAGAATCAATAATGGACTTCTTTATAATTAAACTTTAGATTTCTACTTCAAAAAAATTAAACATAAAAAAATCCCTTACTGCCATTTCAGTAAGGAATTTTTATGTCGCTAAACACTATATCTTTAGCTTCTTAGAATGAAGTGATTCATCACTTTCATATTTTGAGGAATTAAAACAACATTTTCGTGGCACCGTATGTTTGGCCTTGTGCTCTCAGTGCGAGCACATTTAAGAAATGCCATGGTCGACTGAATCCTGGTTGGAAGAAAAAGTCCGCTTGCGCTAAGTCTGTTAAGGTCATTTTTGCTGTAATGGCTAATGACAACGTATTGGCGGCTTGGGTAATATCTGCCTTAGATAGGAACTGGGCACCAAGAATGACTTCTGTGTCCGCATCATACAAGATTTTCATTTCTACTGTATTCTCTTCATTGCGCATGAAGTCTGGGCGAATTTTCTCTTCACAGTAGTAAGAGTTTACTTCGCCGTCGTAGGTATCACTGGTCGAATCTTTAAGGCCGGTAGTTGCAAAATTCAAATCAAAAAAGGCTAAACCAGAAGTACCATTGACGCCTGGCGCTTTTACTTTTTCCCCGAGTGCATTCTTCGCCGCCGTAACACCTTGTTTTCGGGCGTTTGTAGCTAAACCGATACATGTTTCTTTGCCTGTTGGGTTGAAACGAAGGTACGTTGCATCTCCGCCGGCATATACATCTTCTGCGGATGTCTCTAAGTACTCATTTGTAAGAACAAAGCCTTTGTCATCGACTTCCAGTGTGTCTTTTAACCACTCCGTATCCGGTTTGACGCCGCTGGCCATGATGACCGTGTCTGCTTCGTATTCACCTTGGTCGGTCACCAATCCGGTAACAACGCCGTCTTCACCGCGTACTTCTTGAGCAAATTCTTTACCCTTAAAGGTTAAGCCTTTGTCTTCGGCTTCTGCAGCAAGACTTGGATAAAATTCTTTATCCAAATAAGTAGGCAAGAAGCGATCGATCGCATCAAGAACAGTCACTTCTTGTCCATTTCGAACAAACGCTTCCGCAACTTCGATTCCGATATAGCCTGCACCGATGACAACTACTTTTTTGGCATCCGCCATCCGCGCTTTTACTACTTCCGCATCGTCACGTCCACGGAAAGTGTAGACATGCTTGAGGTCATTGCCAGGAATGTTTAATTTTGGCGCATATCCTCCTGGTGATAACAGCAATTTGTCATAGCTGGCTTCTTGTTCCCCTTGATCCGTTTTCACCGTAATGGTCTTTTCTTCCGGATTCAAGCCGATGACATCGCTATTTAAATGAACATGAATGCCTTGTTCTTTATAGGAGTCCTCATTGGCATAGTGCACCTCATCTGGTGATTGGGCAATTCCTTCTAAATAAGACTGCGCTCCACAACTCATAAACGAGGCCTTGTCACCACGTTCGTATAAATGAATCTCTGCTTTAGGTTCCGCTTCCAAAATCGTTTCCACTGCTTCGTAACCAAAGTGAGATGAGCCTACAACTACATATTTCAATTTATAGTCCTTCTTTCTATAAAAATGATAATTAAATAAATGAACCATCTCTATAATAGCAAGAAAACCAACGAAGCTCAATATGTTTGATAATTTTTCATAGTGCACTCATTTATACAGTCGGTTTTTAATGATTACCTTCATTTTCTCTATTGATTTGAAGGAAGTCTTTACAATCGGCAATGGTTTCTATACAATTATTTAGATGCTTAAAAATAAGATTTATCTTACAAAAATAGTAGAATGGCTCTTACACTTAGTGACAATTTGAGTTAGGGCATTCGTTTGTTTATGGAGGGAATAGTTTGCAGAACGTTTTAGAACTTGGACGAAAAATTTCAGATTATTTAAAATTTATACTCTCGTCTCTGTTTGGAATCTTTTTATTGATGGTGCCTTTTCAGTATGAAGGAGAAACCACCATTGTGGTTGCTTTACTGGCGAATTTATTCACGGCCCAGTTTGATGCGATTTTACCAACCGTTATTTTATTCTTAATTGGACTATCGGCGGTCATGACACTGGCTTACCGAACGTTTCAGCCGAAATTTATTGAAAACAATACATTTTTAAAAGATTTATTTGATGTTTCATGGTTATGGACGGGGATACGCTTTATTGGATTTGTTTTAGCGGTGATGACGTATTTTGAGTGGGGTCCTGCTTTTATATGGTCAGCGGATACAGGCGGTTTAATCCTTTTTGACTTAATTAAAAATTTATTGGGCATCTTTTTATTTGCGGGCTTTTTATTGCCTTTTTTAACCGATTTTGGTTTGTTAGAATTTATAGGAGCGATCCTTACGCCAGTAATGCGTCCGGTATTTGACTTACCAGGGCGGGCTTCGATTGATGCAATTGCTTCTTGGGTCGGGGACGGAACAATCGGTGTCACTTTAACCAATAAGCAATATGAAGAAGGCTATTACAATAAAAAAGAGGCGACGGTTATTGCAACGACGTTTTCCGCTGTCTCCATCACATTTAGTTTAGTGGTTATTGGGCAAGTGGGCTTGGCTCATTTATTTGGCCCTTATTATCTGACGGTCGCTACCGCGGGAATTATTGCCGCTGTCATCTTGCCTAAAATTCCACCGTTATCTAATATAGAGAAATCTTATTATCATGGAAACAAACAAGATATGGGGGAACGAGTGCCAAAAGGGTATACAAACTTGTCTTGGGGGTTGGAACTAGCGCTGGAAAAGGCAAAAGACAGTTTAAGCGTGAAAGATTTGTTGCTAAAAGGAACGACTTCAGTTTTAGATTTATGGCTCGGTGTGTTTCCAGTCATTATGGCGTTTGGGAGTATCGCTTTAATGATTGTCGAATTTACACCGATCTTCGAATGGTTAGGACTGCCCTTTGTGCCGCTTTTGAAACTGCTCGGTGTCCCTTACGCGGTTGAAGCGTCTCAAACGATTATGGTTGGTTTTGCGGATATGTTCTTGCCGTCCGTTATCGCTTCAAATATCCCGAGTGAAATGACGCGCTTTATTATGGCGGCTTTATCGGTCACGCAATTAATTTATTTGTCGGAATCTGGTGCGGTGATGCTTGGGACAAAAATGGATATTCGTTTGCTTGATTTGTTTATCATTTTTATTGAACGCACACTGATTACGTTGCCAATTATTGTCATTGCAGCGCGGTTTATTTTTATGTAAATAAAAACTCAATTAAAAGTGGTGTTATTCGATAAGAGTAGCATCACTTTTTATTTGTCTTTTTATTTGTGAGAAATACCAAACGTTTGTTCATTTCATGTATATCCTGTATAATAAGCAAGTTAGAGTGAAGGTAATCATTGAGAGTAGAATGATTGAAAAGGGTGCGGAGGTGCGCTTGGGTGAGTCCTTTAGTTGAATATCTGATCAAAACGAGTGACCAGTCTTTTAAAGAACTGCCATTTAACGAAGTGGATGGGCTGGTGTTGGCTTATGCTGCGTCTTTTTTACATTATACGAATGTAAAAAAGCAGGGCCGTGTGACTTTTTCTGAACTGAAAGATGCCCAGGGTATGCGGCAATTTTCCAGCCAGCCTAAGCATCCGGATAATCGTTTGTTGCTTCAATCTTTAAGCCAAAGCAAGCGTTACGGCGAAGTGGCGATGATTTATCCGCTAGAAGTCATTAAGCCCAAAGACAAAGTGAAGTTTCGCGCGGTAACCTATGAGTTGCCAAACGCTCATCGTGTGGCAACTTTCAAAGGATCGGATTCGTCTTTATTATCTTGGGAAGAAAATTGCCGGATGCTGTTGAAAAAGCCTCTGCCAGCTGTCTTATCCGCGGTGGATTACTTGAAAGAAACGATGGCACAAGCCGACAATGCGTATTCTATTGTTGGGTATTCCAAAGGCGGCCATCTGGCAGAAGCTGCCAGTTTACTGCTGCCTGAAGTGGTTTCCAACTATGTGTTAGCGGTGTACAACTATGACGGGCCTGGGGTCGCGCATATTGAAGAGTTGGAAGAATTAGCTGAAGCAGCTCCTTTTGCGCGCTATAAATTTATTCCGCAAGAGTCAATCTTTGGGGCTTTATTTGAACAAGGAAAAAATTATCACGTCATTGAAAGTGTTGCCAGCGGTCTTAATCAGCATAATCCGCATACGTGGAAGATAGAAGATAACCAGTTGGCGCGTGTGTCAGAAATATCGATGAAATCAGCCTGGCTGTCACGTTTGGCGGATCACTTAATTGACGCTAGCGAAGAAACAAAGGCAATGGGGACGATTGATGCTTGTTTTGCGCTGCTTAAAGAGAATGATATCATGTCGATTCGCGACTTGAACCAGCTAAATGTTCAAACGCTTCGCCGTATGTACAGACAAAGACAAGTCTTAGCGGATGAAAATAGAGGCTATGCGTTTTTAGAAGTCATTAAACTTCTTATTATGATTTTGAAAAAAGAATGGAGAAGAGCGTTTGCGTCAAAGCAGGCGCAAAAGCGAAAACAAATCAAACAGATAAAAAGCAGACTGGTAAAAGAAATCGAAAAGTTGCCATTTTATGGCACTGAGCCTTTGAAGTGAGAATTCTATCCTATCTTTTGCTTTTTTCAACTAAGGGAATATGAAAAGAGGATGCAGGATATTAATCTGCATCCTCTTATATTTTTTAAAAGACGATTTAACTGGACAATTTTGAATAATTCGCAGCTACGGCTACAAACATTTTGACACCAATGAGCAAGCTCTCTTCATCGATCGCAAATTTTGGATGGTGGTGAGGATAGTCGTACCCCTTTTCTTCGTTTCCTGCGCCAATCCAGGCATAAGTGGCTGGAACAATATCAGAAAAGGCAGAAAAATCTTCGCCTCCCATGGATAATGGAAGTTCAGTAGTTTGCCCTGGGAAAGTGCCTTCTGCTATCTCTTTGACAATTGCAGTGGCTTCTGCGTCATTGTAAACGGCGCTATAACCGTATGTGTAATCTAACTTATAAGTCGCTCCGTATGCGTCACATGTAGCTTTAACCACTTTCTCGATTTCTTCAGCAATCATTTCACGCGTGGCTGTGTGATCTGTTCGAACACTTCCGCCTAGAAAGGCTGTGTCAGGAATGATATTTAGTGCATCAGCGGTTCCCGCTTGAAAGGCCGTATTTGAAATCACGGCCGCATGTATGGGATCCACTTTTCTGGAAACAATCGTTTGTAACTTCTCTAAAATTTGTCCGCCGATAACCACCGGATCAATACTTTTGTATGGATACGCTGCATGACCGCCACGGCCAAATATTTTTAATTCATATATGTCGGCATTTCCTGAGTTCGGACCGCTTTTAATATCGATTGTACCAAGTGGAAGAGTGGCCATTAAATGGTGACCATAAATAAAGTCAAAATCATTAAACAAACCCGTTGCCACCATCTCCTGAGCCCCTCCAGGAGGCAGCTCTTCGGCGTGTTGGAAAATGCTGTAAATTTCGCCTTCCAACTCATCCGCATGTTCTGCCAAAAATTGAGTGGCCACCATTAAGATGGCGGTATGTCCATCATGACCGCAAGCATGCATCACTCCGTCTTTTTTAGACTGAAAGTCCAGTTCTGGTCGTTCTTCTTGAATGGGGAGTGCATCAATATCCGCTCTCAAACCCATTTTCTTACCTGGCTTTCCACCAGTAATTTTGACTAAGACAGAGGTCTCAGTAGGTCGTGTAACCTCTGCATTTTCTAACTGACTCATTTCATCATAAATATATTGACTTGTTTTATATTCTTGAAAGGACAGTTCGGGGAACTGGTGTAAATAGCGTCTGTAAGCAATGACTTGATCTTTTCTTGAGTGAATTTCTTCTAACCATTCTTCTTTAATCATGTTCAATAGAATACCTCTTTCTTTCTTCTGAATAGTTTATTTTTCTAATATTATAGTTATTACAAATTAATCTATCTCTCATAATTATACAATAGTTTTTATTAGAAACAAATAACTACTAAATATTCTTTATCAGATCACGAAAAAAGCTTTTATTTCAACATCCACTAGGAATCTTATCTTATGGACGCAAGGTAAAAATCTTATCTTAACGATTAAGGTCAATCTTTCTTAGATTCATAAGCAACTTTCTTCCCTTGTAGTGGTATAATAAAAAAGCGATACAACTACAAACAAGGAGTTCTTTATGTCTGCGAATAAATCATCTAAACTAAAAGCTTTTTTAAGGAAAAAGAATATTGAAATTTCGATGCAACGGTATTTGATTGAGGCCTTGGGAAGCATGGCCCAAGGTTTATTTGCATCCCTTTTGATTGGAACGATTCTTAACACGATCGGGCAACAATTGAATCTTCCATTTTTATCCGAAACGGTGTGGCCAATCGCGAACTCCATGACTGGACCCGCCATCGGGGTAGCGGTGGCTTATGCCTTACAAGCTCCCCCATTAGTCTTATTTTCATCCACCATCACAGGTGCGGCGGGCAATGTATTGGGTGGGCCTGCGGGGGCTTTTATTGCCGCATTAATCGGGGCAGAAATCGGCAAGCTGGTGTCAGGGGAAACAAGACTTGATATTATTGTAACGACTGGCGCAACCATTCTTTCTGGTGTTTCCGTTGGCGCGGTGATCGGGCCAATCATTGGCGGTTTCATGGCAGCCACGGGAGAAGTCGTAATGTATGCGACGGATCTTGCGCCATTTGCGATGGGGGTGGTCGTTTCAACCATTGTCGGCATGGTGTTAACCTTACCCTTTAGTAGTGCCGCGTTAAGTATGATGCTGGGTCTGGAAGGCCTTGCGGCAGGCGCTGCGATGGCCGGCTGTTGTGCCCATATGGTCGGTTTTGCCTTTATGAGCTTTAAAGAGAATGGATGGAGCGGAGTCGCTGCGCAAGGATTAGGGACATCTATGCTACAAATTCCGAATTTAATTAAGAATCCTTGGGGTTTGTTGCCGCCAGTTCTTGTGTCGGCCATTACAGGTCCTATGTCCACGATAATTTTCGAGATGGAAAATAGTCCAGTAGGGGCAGGTATGGGGACCAGCGGCTTAGTCGGTATTATTGAAACGTTTAATACAATGGGCGGGGGACTAAACGTGATCGTTGGCGTTTTGGTTTTATATATTATTCTCCCAGCCGTTCTTACCCCTCTGATTGGTCATTTCATGCGGTCAAAGGGACTCATTAAAGAGGGCGACTTAAAATTAGGTGGGATGATTTAATTTATTGTGGATTTATTCATCTATCATAAACTTAAATGGTAAATGTAAGAGAGTTTTAACAAACAGAACTGATTATAATTTGCTATAGTTCAATATGAGTAACACCAAATCTCTGCCTACAGACATAGGTGGGGATTTTTTGTATGTTTAAACCACTACTAATGATATTGATAAAGGCTTAGTGGATGAAAAAGCCATTGAGGTTTATAAGACAATTAAAGAAATATCCTATACTGAAAACTATAGTGGAGGAGATAGTTGGAAGCACCTTGAACCTATGCATTCTGAATATATCCGCTCTTTAAATGAAATGCTGGCTTCGATAAATAGAGAAAATTAAGTTTGAAATCATTCAGTAATAGAAGCAATGTGTTCCAAGTTAAAGGCATAACGCTTTTATTTACGTATTAAACGTTTTAAACTAAAATTGTAAGAAAATTTACGTGATTAATTAAGGAGGAAAAAAATGAAACAGAATAAAAAGTGGTTGGGGACTCTTTTACTGTCATCTGCCTTATTACTTGGCGCATGTGGTACTGAAGAAGTAAATGAATCTACTGACACAGATACGAATCAAACAACAACTGAAGAAACTGCTTCAGAAAGTGGCGACCACGGCGGTATGGTGCATGATGAATCGGGTGAAATCCCAGAAGGCCTAGCAGAAGCAGAGAATCCGACCTATCCAGTAGGCAGTCAAGTAATTATTCAAACGGACCATATGCCTGGTATGGAAGGCGCTGATGGAACGATAGAAGGTGCTTTTGATACTATTGCTTATGAAGTGACTTATCCGGACACTGAAACGGGAGAAACAGTAGCCAATCATAAATGGGTCGTCCATGAAGAGATGGTGGATGCCCAAGAGGAACCGTATCAAGCAGGCGATGAAGTGGAGTTGGCCGCTTACCACATGCCAGGTATGCAAGGCGCAACAGCCACGATTGACTCTGCTGAAGATACCACTGTTTATATGGTCACTTACACGGATACCGAAACAGGTGAGACCGTTGAAAACCATAAATGGGTGACGGAAGAAGAATTAGCTCCATCTGAATAAACATTTTGTTGTATCTTCCTCTCTGAAGTTAGCTATAAAATGCTATCTTCAGAGAGTATTTTTATTCATATTTTCCGCATGGTTTTCATTTTCATTTCATGTGTAGTATAATAACATGTGGGTTTATGCAAGTATTTTGAAATAAATTAGTTAGTGTAAGGGGAATGTGAAGATGTTGGATGTTGTTGAGGAAAAGTTAGATGGCTTAGTGCTAAAGGGTGCTCCAGACGCAGATACGTTAGAGGCAAGCTTGGATGCCTATACGAAGCCGAACTTGCTTAAAGTAGCGGAACTGAATGATTTTGATGTTAAACAAAGCTGGAATAAAGGGCAGATTATCGAAGTCATTAGTGAAGGCTTGAGAGGCTCGCTTGATGAGCGCTTATCTGATTTTAAAAAGGATCAATTAGCGGTCTTGCAAGAAATCGTAGATGGACAAACGGATCAAGCTGAAAAGAATAGTGAAGTTGTTTCTTCAGCTGTCGATCAAGGGCTTCTTTACGTAGCAGCGAATGAAGATGAAGTGGTGTACACGATGCCGGCTGAGTTTGAAGAAAAATTAGATGAAATGGTGTCTGAGGACGAGCCAGTTGAAGAAGCAGAAGAAGAGGCAGTAGAAGAGGCAGTAGAAGAGACAACTGCTAAAGCTGTCAAACCAGCTGTGCGGACGAGACCGTTTGCTTCAAGACGCCAAAGAAAGCAACCTGTCAAACAGCGAATTGTTGGGGAAAAAGTGGGACGAAACGATCCATGCCCTTGCGGCAGCGGCAAGAAGTATAAAAAATGCTGCTGGAGTAAAGACCAAAAAGCTAATGTAGCTGGTTAAGACTAAATGAATAGAACGGTATGCAATTTATCTAAAAATTGTATACTGTTTTTTATTTTCTCCCTTTTAAAACTCACATTGAAGTAAAAATTATCATTACTTTGTATTCACATAGTCATAACATCGTGGTGAAATCTATAAAGGAGGAGATTACGATGGCCACAAAAAATATTAATATTCGAATCGAAGAAGATTTAAAAAAAGAATCTGAACAAGCTTTTCAGGAAGTAGAGAACAATGAACTTGAAGTAGCTCGCTCAGTTGAAGAATTGTGGGAAAAGTTGAATGGAGATTAAATTTACACCTACTTTTAAACGAAATTTTAAGCGGTATCAAAAAAGCATTTTGAGATGTCAAAACTAAAAGAAGTTATTCAGTTAATTGTCGATAGAGAAACAGGAATACTGTGAA
>JBHWQC010000130.1:0-6506 GCA_043425375.1 Atopostipes sp. | reverse complement strand
GTTCTTTACTTTACTCAATCCAACCATTTCAAGCAAATCGTCTGCTCGCTTTTGCATTTCTTTTGTGACTTTGCCCTCTTTGATACGTGCAGGCATCAACACATTTTCGACCACCGAAAATTCTGGTAGTAAATGATGAAATTGAAAAATAAAGCCAATCGTTTCATTGCGCAAAACCGCCAACTCATCTTTATCTAAAGCTGAGGTATCTTGGCCGTCAACGAGGACTTGCCCACTCGTTGGGGTATCCAAGGTGCCGATAATATTCATCAAGGTGGACTTGCCGCTCCCCGATTGGCCGATAATGGAGTTGAAACTGCCCGCCTCAAAGGTTAAGTTGACATCAAACAACACTTGGTTTTTCACCTTGTCTCCATAGACTTTATTAATGTGCTGCAATTCAAGCAATTTACCCATTTTGGATCACCTCGATTGGATTTAATTTGGACGAATTTTTCGCCGGAATAAAGGCGGCAATGGTGGAAGCAACAATCGCAATCACAACAGAGAGCGTGACAAATTGCGGATCGACATAAAAAGGTACCAAAGCCGAGCCATCCGCATTTTTGACAAAGGTCGAAAAGCCGTACATTAAACCAATGCCGACACCCGCGCCCACTAAGGCTCCCACTGTTCCCAAAACAAATCCTTGGAATAAGAAGATAAGGCCAGCGGTGCGGTCTTTAATCCCCATCGCTTTTAAAATGCCTAGTTGTTTGGATTTTTGGACCGCTGAAATCGCCAGTACGGAGGCAATCCCTAACAGCACCGCAATCAACACAAAGACTTGAATCATATAAGAGGAAATCGACTGCCCCGTTAAACCGGACAGCAGGGATTCATTTTCTTCTTCCCAGTTGGTCGTCATCAAACCCACACTCATTAAATCGTTCTCAATCTCTTCTGCAATGTCGCCGGCCGTAAAGACATCCGCTACTTGCAGCTCAATATTGGAGAGCTGTCCTTCTTCTTCAAAAAGAGTTTGCGCGGTTTCTAATTCTGAAATCACCCATGATTCATTGAGGCTAGATACGCCTAAATCAAACACACCGGCCACTTCTATTTCTTCTATTTCATTGGTGGTTGCGACAAACTCAACGGTTTCTCCAGGAGCAAGCCCCGTCTCATCCGCAAAATCTGTCCCAATCAGCACTTCATTGGCCCCTGCTGGCATCTCACCTTCCACCAAGGCTTCTTCTAAGTCATAGATGTCATCAGCAGCTTCTAAATCAAAGCCGCGGAGCAGTACACCAGTCGTCTCGTCTTCATTTTGCAAAACAAAGCCGTTGCGACTAAAGGAGGGGGATACGGCCGTTAAGCGTTCCTCTTCAGTCAAATCGGCGATTAAATCCGCATCTTCTTCAAAAGTCTCCCCCGATTCTTCAGCGACAATGGTCACATGGGGCTGGCTGCCAATTGTGCCGTCGACTAAGGACACTTGCAGGCCGTCAATCAGTGAGCCGACAAAAACTTGGACCGCTACTCCGATCACAATCCCGATAATAATTAAGAGCGTTTGCCCTTTGCTTTTGTTCAAAAAGCGCATCCCAATACTAAATGCTAGTTTCATCTTATAAGGCTCCTTCTCTTAACTGTTGAATGTCTTCGTATCCGTCCAAGCTGAAATCGGCACCGACAAAGTCAACCGCTGTGGGATTGGCTTTGATGGCTCGCCCACCTACTATAAAGGTCAACTTATGGGCCGATTTTTCTTTGATTTCTTCAATGGTTTTTTTGACGGAGACAAAGTTGTAAAAATTGGTGACACTCATGACTAAATAATCGGACTGGACCATTTCAATCGCTTTTAAAATTGTATTGACCGGTGTGCGCGCCCCCACAAAAGTAGTATCAAAGCCTTCTAATCTGAAAAAATCCGAGACCATCCGCGCCCCCAATTCGTGTTCTTCAAATTCTGGACAGACAACGAGCACTTTTTCACCGGTGGCTTCTTTTTGCTGGTCTAAAATATAGGGATAAGCCGATTCAATAATCGTGCGGATAATCCCGCTTCGAACATGTTCGCGCCAAATCAAATCTTCCACATCGGGGTATTCATCCACTACACTGGCAAGACCTGGCGATAAAATGTTCTCATATAAATCGACAGCAGAGATTTGGTCATTTTTGAGGGCATCCATACATAGAGTAAAGGCCCGTTCTTTATTTTCTGTTTGAAGAGCAATAAGCACTTCCTTGTACAGTTCGTTCATTTTCTTACTCCTTCTTCATTTCTATCTAAAATGCCGTAAACAAACAGATAGAGAATTTTTTCTGAGCTGACTTCTTTGTGAAAATCGTTATCTTTTTGCATAAAAGGCGCAATCATAGAGTAAAAATAACGAGACAATTCCTCCGCAGTAAAGGCGCTCCGCTCATCCACGTAGCGGCGGAATAATTTCTCTAGCGGTCGCATATAAGAGTCCTGCCAAATGTGATACAAATGGTAATGATTTTCTTTGGAAACTTCATAAGTCATATCATGACTCATGATGGAAAAATTCGCCGGATGCTTTTTTCGTAAATAATTTAAAATACGAAGCAGGCGATCCAACAAACCACCCGCCTCCTCTGTCACCATTTTTTCTAAGACCTCTTTTACTTCACTCGATAAATCCTCTAAGACGGCCATATAGATTTCTTCTTTTGTTTTAAAATGGTAATACAAATTCGGCTGGGTAATTTCTGCTTTCTCAGCAATTTCACGGGTTGACGTGGCTTGGAAGCCTTTCTCCATAAACAGCTTCCCCGCTTCATATAAAATGATCTGCTTTGTTGTCATTCGTCTCGGTCTCACACAAACACCCTCATTCTTTCTACTAAAGAGACAACATCCATTAAGCCAGCTTGTCGTCCGCCTGTCTTAACAGATGTATCTTACTCCTTTTCCCCACGACCGCTCTTTTGTCAAAGCATTGGTAATCATTGGCTCGCACCTCTTCGATAATTTCTTTGTAAAAGAGCAAGGACAAATATAAAGGCCTTCTCGCTTCTTCGTTTACATGCGGCAGCATCTTTAACGACTCTTCATAATACGCTTCGGCTTTTTTAGCTTCATATTCCCACAGGGCGATAAAGGGTTCATTGATTTCACGCCGCTTGAGCATCTCCATCGAATAGCCACACTGTTCCATCACTTCTATAGGTAAATAGACTCGACCATTAGCCAAATCCTCGCCTACATCGCGTAAAATATTGGTCAGCTGCATCGCCACGCCTAACGCAATCGCCTCTTCTTTAATTTTTTCGGGTGATTTTGATAAAATGGGCAAAAGCATTAAACCAACGGAACTGGCGACATAATAGCTGTAGTCTTCTAATTCCTCTTGTGTCGCTGGCTGTTCAAACACTAAATCCATCTCTTGCCCTTTAATCATGTCATAAAAAGGCGCAATATCCATCGGGTAAGCTGTAAAAACGACGCGCAGCGCCCGCCACACCGGGTGGTCCACTTCTTTCCCATTCTCGAAGAGGGCCAGCTCGTGTTTTAAACGGCTGAGGCCTTGGGCGTTTGATTCTTCGTCGACTAAGTCGTCGGCTTTGCGGCAAAAGGCGTAGACCGCATAAACGCTCATCGCCTCTTCTTTGGGCAGAAGCGAAAAGCCGGCATAGAAGGTCTTGGAATGTTTTTGGATGATTTTTTCGCAGTAGGCAAAATCGGCTTTATGCTTGTGAAACAGATTGGATATATTCTGTATTGCCGTCATCTTTTAACAACTCCTCTACGGATAATCGCGCGCTTTGTAAGACCGTCGGCACCCCGGCGCCAGGATGGGTGCTACTGCCGCAAAAGTATAAATTGTCCGCATAATCAAATTTATTGTGCGGGCGGAAATAAGCACTTTGGAATAGGGTTGGTCTTAAGCCAAAGGTCGCACCATTATAGGCATTGAAATGCTGTTCAAACATTTTCGGTGTATAAATCGATTCGTAAGAAATATTTTCTTTTAGGTCTGAAAAACCTGGGCGGCTGGCTACAATGTCTAGTACACGATCGCGGTAGTCTTGGACAAAATCTTCGGACCAGTCATCGTATAAGGTTAAATCTGGCACAGGCACCAAGACATACAACGCTGACTTGTCTTCGGGCGCTAGTGTCTCGTCCGCCTGTGAGGCATTGAAGACATAAATCGACGGATCCTCCGGCGGCACACCAGTATCAAATAAGTCGGCAATGTTACGGTCAAAATCTTCGGCCATATGGAAGGTATGAATCGCTTCCGTTGAGTATTTTTTGTCGGTGCCTAAATATAAAATGAAACAAGAACACGAATATTCCATATTGTCGACTTTTTTATCGGTATATTTACCGCGGTCTTTTTCATTTGGAAGTAAATGCTTCATCGCATAAGGGAAATCAGCGTTTACCACTGTATAATCAGCTGGGATTTCTTCCCCATTGACGACAATTCCTGTGGCCTTTTCATCTTCAATTAAGACTTCATCCACATTCGCATTGAGGTGAATGGTACCTCCCAACTCTTCAAATAAGCGGGCCATTCCGGTCGCCATCGTACGCATGCCGCCTTCGATATGCCACACGCCATAAAAGAGCTCAAGCATGGGAATGATATTATAAAGGGAAGGGCCGCTGTTGGGAGAAACACCAATATATAAAGTTTGAAAGCCAAACATTTTCTTTAAATACTCGTCGTCTAAAAACTTGCCCATTTCATTGTAAGCATTGTCGAAGGTCTTTAAGTTATATAAATCAACAAGAGCACTCGGATTAATAAATTCCCAGAGATTGCGGTACGAGCGATTTAAAATTTTATTTTTCGCGACGGTATAACGTTCATAAATACTCGCTAAATATTTCAAGAAACCAATTGCATCGCCTTCTGAGCGGTTCTCAAGCGTCTGCATCAACTCGACCAGGTCGTTGGAGAGGGTGAAATTGGTGCCATCTCGGTAGCTGACCCCCATCATCGGATCAAGGCGTTTCATTGGAATATAATCTTTCGGGTCACGTCCCGCCAATTCAAACACTTCATTATATAAATCGGGTGTCATTACAATTGTCGGACCCACATCAAACGTATAGCCCTCTTCTTTGATTTGATACATTTTGCCGCCGACTTTATCATTTTTTTCGTATAAATGGACATCATAACCCGCATGGGCCAAGCGTACACTTGCGGCCAATCCTGCTGTACCAGCACCCACTACATTTACTCTTTTCATCCTTTTTGCTCCTGTCTTTTAATCGATTGATAAATATTTTATCAGTTGATAAGTCTGTTTAAAGAAGAATACCAAATTGGTTTTAAAATAGCAATAAGAACCGGTTGAAAAAGTAGATTTATTGAATTTTGATGTAAAGATTATTTTCATTCCGTTAAGACGGAGCTTGCGTGAACCAAATGGCGCTTTGTCGGCCTAAATTTTACCTAGCGATTCCTCTTATTATCGAATGCATCTTCTTGGAGAAGTGAAATTGAGTTTCGTGTCGTGAAATCGAGTGGGGTGCGAAACGAAATTGGGTTTCGTGTCGTGAAACCGAGTGGGGTGCGAAACGAAATTGGGTTTCGTGTCGTGAAATTGAGTGGCGTGCGAAACGAAATTGGGTTTCGTGTCGTGAAATTGAATGTGGTGCGAACCGAAATAGAGTTTCGTGTCGTGGTGAGTGTTTTGTTGGCTCTCGTTTAGTAAAAAAACGTTCGCTGCCTGTTTCGTTTTATTGAGCCTCTCAGCGGTGACTTTATCACCCCTTATTCAAAAAGGATTTCTCTTTTTTAACTGCATTTGCCGAAGATGGAGGTTTCCAAACACAGCAAGAGCTGCGAGCGACCCTATTAATGCCCACAACATGTCCCAATAGCTGTCAAACCCATCGCCTTGGGTGCCCATCACCGCATCCATTGGTACATCCAATAGTTTAATCAGCGCAAATTCCCCCAGTTCATAAGCGGCGCTTAAGCCAAGACAGGAAAGAATCACAATCAGCGCCAACACTTTTCCTTTTTTTACGTAGCCTCCGAGCAAGTAAAATTCCCTAAACAAAAAGGCAGGAACAAAACCTTGCGCAAAATGGCCCACTCGGTCGTAATAATTCCGTTGCCAACTAAAGAGATCCGCTAAATCATTAAACAAGGGATTGTTGGAATAGGTGAAATGCGCGCCGTACAAAAGTAACAAGACATGGAAAAACACCAATATATAAGCAAAAGTGGTGAAACGAAAGCGTGGATACAAGACCACCAGCAAGAAAACATAGAGAACAGCCGGCGTGCTCTGGCCAAGCCAAGCGAACGTGTCATAAGGTTGAATGGCTGAAAACAGATACGCAACAACGACGGCAACTAAAAGCAGCAGATGAAACTTATTCGTCTTTTGCTTCATAATAGTTTCTCCTTATCTATCTCTTTTTTCTTTATTATACACCGCAAACAGCCTCTTTTTGTATCCAGAAGAGTTTTGTTACACTGAACATAAGAAAATCAAAGGAGGTTTCTGAGAAGATGCGCTTTTTATTTGTCAACTTACCTTTACCCAGCCATGTCAAT